>JAJQCV010000084.1 GCA_021202525.1 Akkermansiaceae bacterium
ACTCTGTCCACTCTGTCCACTCTGTCCACTCTGTCCACTCTGTCCACTCTGTCCACTCTGTCCATTAAGTCCATTCCACCCTCCCTATCCACAAAAAAAGCCCGCGGCTCCGGAGAGCCGCGGGCTGACTTTTAACCCTTAACAAAAACTTACGCCTGTTCCAGAGCTGCCTGGGCGGCGGCCAGACGGGCGGTCGGGACGCGGTAGGGGGAGCAGCTCACGTAGGTAAGGCCGAGCGTGTTGCAGAACTTGACGGAGGCGGGGTCGCCGCCGTGTTCGCCGCAGATGCCCAGCTTGATGTCCGGGCGGGTGGAGCGGCCAAGTTCCACGGCAATCTTCATGAGCTTGCCGACGCCTTCCTGGTCGATGGAGGCAAAGACGTTCTTCTTGATGATTTCCAGTTCCTGGTACTGCGGCAGGAAGGAGCCGGAGTCGTCGCGGCTCATGCCCAGGCCCGTCTGGGTCAGGTCATTGGTGCCGAAGGAGAAGAACTGGGCGGTTTCCGCGATTTCGTCAGCCGTGACGGCGGCGCGCGGGATTTCAATCATGGTGCCCACGAGGTAGTCCACCTTGGCGCTCTTTTCCTCGAACACCTGCTGGGCCACCTTGTCGATGATGGCTTTCTGGATGTCCAGTTCCTTCTTGAAGGCCACCAGGGGAACCATGATTTCAGGCACCACGGCAAAGCCTTCTTCCTGGGAGACTTCC
Source organism: Akkermansiaceae bacterium (assembly GCA_021202525.1). Taxonomy (GTDB): domain Bacteria; phylum Verrucomicrobiota; class Verrucomicrobiia; order Verrucomicrobiales; family Akkermansiaceae; genus Akkermansia. Next base: position 709 of record JAJQCV010000084.1, read on the forward strand.
ACAGCGGCTTCAAAGATGGCGCGGGCCTGCATTTCCGTGATTTCCGGATAGGCGATGCCGAGGCGGCAGCCGCGGTGGCCGAGCATCGGGTTGAACTCGTGGAGTTCAGCCACGCGGCGCATGATGACTTCCACGGGCATGCCGATCTTCTGGGCCAGGTCAAGCTGCTGTTCCTTCGTCTGGGGCAGGAATTCGTGCAGGGGCGGGTCCAGCAGGCGGATGGTGCCCGGCAAGCCCTTGAGCGCCTGGAAGATGCCCTTGAAGTCACCCTTCTGGTAGGGAAGGAGCTTGGAAACAGCCGCCACGCGGTCGCTCTTCTTGGTGGAGAGGATCATTTCACGGACGAAGTCGATGCGGTCCCCTTCAAAGAACATGTGCTCCGTGCGGCACAGGCCGATGCCCGTAGCGCCGAAGGCGAGGGCGGCTTCCGTCTGCTTGGGAGAGTCCGCGTTGGTGCGCACCTTCATCTTCGTGCAGTCGTCGCACCACTGCATGAGCCTGGCGAAGTTCTGGTAGGTGCGGCTGTCTTCCGGCTTCATGGTCTTGGAGATCAGAACCTGGATGATTTCAGAGGGGGAGGTTTCCACCTTGCCGGCGTACACCAGGCCGCTCGTTCCGTCGATGGACATGTAGTCGCCTTCGTTGAAGGTCATGCCGCCAACGGTGACGGTGCGGTTGTTGTAGTCCACGATGACTTCGTCGGCGCCGCAGACGCAGACCTTGCCCATCTGGCGGGCGACGAGGGCCGCGTGGGAGGAGACGCCGCCGCGGGCGGTCAGAATGCCTTCCGCGGCGATCATGCCGCGCAGGTCTTCCGGAGAGGTTTCCAGACGGACCAGGAGAACTTTTTCACCGTTGTCTGCGGCTTCCACGCAGCGTTCCGCGTTCAGGTAGATGCGGCCGGTGGCGGCGCCGGGGCCGGCGGGAAGGCCGCGGGTGAGCATCCTGGCCTGCTTGATGGCCTCGCGGTCGAAGATCGGGGTCAGAAGCTGGTCCACCTGGTCCGCGGGAATGCGGCGCACGGCAGTTTTCCAGTCGATCAGGCCCTGCTCCACCATTTCACAGGCGATGCGGAAGGCGGCCACGCCGGTGCGCTTGCCGTTGCGGGTCTGGAGCATGTACACGGTGCGGTCCTGAATGGTAAATTCAAAGTCCTGCATGTCGTGGAAGTGGTTTTCCAGCACTTCGCGGATGCGCATGAGTTCATTGAACGCGGCGGGCATCACGTCGTGAAGGGCTGCCACGGGAGCGGGCGTGCGGACGCCGGCCACCACGTCTTCACCTTGGGCGTTCATCAGGAATTCGCCGTAGAATTCGTTCTCGCCGGAAGCGGGGTTGCGGGTGAACGCCACGCCGGAACCGGATTCTTCACCCGTGTTGCCGAATACCATGGCCTGCACGTTGACGGCGGTGCCCCATTCGGAGGGAATGCCGTACTTCTGGCGGTAAACGATGGCGCGGTCATTGTTCCAGGAACCGAACACGGCGCCGATAGCGCCCTGGAGCTGCTCCCACGGGCATTCCGGGAATTCGTGGCCGGTGCGTTCCAGCACCAGCTTCTTGAAGCGGGAGACAAGTTCCTTCAGGTCGTCCGCGGAAAGCTTGGTGTCTTCCACGTCGGCGCTGCCGTAGCGTTCTTCCTTGATGGCGGCAATGGCAGCTTCAAAGGGTTCGTGGTCTTCGTCCGGGTTCTTCTGCACGCCCAGCACCACGTCGCCGTACATCTGCACGAAGCGGCGGTAGCAGTCCCACGCAAAGCGGGGGTTGCCGGTGGCCTTCACCATGGCTTCCACGGATTTTTCATTCAGGCCGAGGTTCAGAATCGTATCCATCATGCCGGGCATGGATTCCCGGGCGCCGGAACGCACGGCCACCAGCAGGGGCATGGCTTCCGTGTCGCCGAACTTGCGGCCCAGGATTTGTTCCATCTTGGCAACGCCTTCCTTGATCTGGGCGTCAAGCTGGGAGGGATAGGTGCAGCCGTGGTCGTAGTAATAGGTGCAAACTTCCGTGGTGATCGTGAATCCGGGAGGAACAGGCAGGCCGATGCGGGCCATTTCCGCAAGGTTGGCGCCCTTGCCGCCCAAAAGATTTTTCATGCTGCCATTGCCGTCAGCGGACCCTCCGCCGAAGGAATAGACGAATTTGTCAGTGGATGCGCTGCACGCGCAGGAATTGGTGGACATATCGATTGTTGTAGTCGAATTAATGATTCTGCCCCAAAGCCGGCCGCATGAGTCAACAAGAGACCCAAAAGCAAGTTGGGGTCGAGTAAAGATGCCCGGCACATCCGCCTTTGTCAACTCGAAATTGTAAGGAAAACAAAAATGTTTTTGATGATTTTTGGGAGAAAATATTTTCCCCGTTTTTTCCGCATCTCCGCGCCCCCGCTGATTTACCTCAAAGCGTTTTCCGGAAATAACACCCGGTTCACCGCCAGGGACGGCCTGCCGGGAATTCCGCACGGATGATGTCCCCTGCCCGGTAACGGAACGGCCGTGCCCTGATTTCCACCATCCGCGTACCGGAGGCGTCCACGGTGTTCCTCTCATTCTACAAGGGCTTGTTCCCGTCCAATAAAAAGCGAACGCCTATCGACAAGACAGGCGTTCGCTGAAAATATGTTTTACCGGTTTTTACGCCTTGCAGAAGGTGTCTTCATCCGCACAGTCCGCTTCCGTCCATGTGACGGAGGAGTCGCCGGAGGCGATGTGGACCAGGCAATGGTACACGGCTTCCGGGTCGGCATCCAGCCGGGCGGCCACCTGGGCGGCCGTTTCCGGGGCGGAGCCGATGGCTTTCCGGACTTTCCCAAGCAGGTCCAGGAAGGTTCCGGCGGCTTTTTTGCCAGCTTCCACGCCGGGCTGGTGGTAGGCGTTGATGTTCACCAGGGACGCATAGAAGGAAACGGCGCGCTCAAAGAGGGCGATCAGCATGCCGAGCGTTTTGGCGTTCACTTCCGGAATGGAAATGGTGATGGAGGAACGTCCGGATTCCGCAAGAGCCTGGCGCGTGCCGCGCAGGAAGCCCTGGAGGAAGTCTCCGCAGGTGGCGCCCGCTTCCACTTCCACCGCGTCCGCGGAGCATTCCCGCACTTCAATGAAGGTGGCGAAGAAGTTATTCACGCCGTCGCGGAGCTGCTGCACATACGCGTGCTGGTCTGTGGAGCCCTTGTTGCCGTACACGGAAATGCCCTGGAAGACTTCATTGCCGTCCAGATCCAGCCTTTTGCCGAGGGATTCCATGATGAGCTGCTGAAGGTATTTGGAGAAAAGCACCAGGGCATCCTTATAGGGGAGGACCACCATGTCCTTTTCCCCCTTGCCGCCGGTGGCCTTGTACCAGGCCAGGGCCAGTTTCATGGAGGCGTTGCACTTCACGCATTCCCGGCGTGTCTTTTCATCCATCAGTCGCGCGCCTTCCAGCATGGCGTCCACGTCCACGCCCTGCAGAGCGGCGGGAACAAGGCCCACTACGGACATGACGGACGTGCGGCCGCCCACCCAGTCTTCCATCGGGAAGCGCTTGAGCCAACCTTCCGCTTCCGCCGTCTTGTCCAGTTTGGAACCCACGCCCGTAATGGCTACGGCCTGCGCGGCGAAGTCCAGCCCGTGCTTGTTGAAAAAGTCCTGGGCCACCATCATGCCGTTGCGTGTTTCCGGCGTTCCGCCAGACTTGGAGATGACCACCACCAGCGTTTCTTCCAGAGGCAGGGATTCCAGCACGCGGTACATGCCGTCCGGGTCCGTATTATCCAGGAAGAACATGTCCAGCCCGGCGGCGGGAATAGCGTCGGCCACCAGTTCCGGACCCAGGGCGGAACCGCCGATGCCAATGACGAGGGCCGCGGAGTACTGTTCCGCGCGGGGGGGGGCGATCCTGCCGTCCAGCACGTCCCGGCCGAAGTCCTTGACATCCGCCAGAGGGCCGTCAATGGCGGCTTTCAGTTCGGGGGTGGGGGCCAGGGCGGAGTTGCGCAGCCAGTAATGGCCCACCATGCGGCCTTCGTCCGGGTTGGCGACGGCGCCGGATTCCAGCGCCTTCATGTCGGCGAAAGCCTTGTCAATCCTGCCCTGCATGGAGGACAGGAAAGCGTCGTCCAGCGGCAGTTTGGAAAAATCAAGGGAGATACCCATTTCCGGGTAGCGAACGAGTTGTTGTGCGTATAGGCTCATGATAGTAATAGATTGAGAAAGAATTATTTAAGTTTTTTAAGCACGCTTTTCGCCTGCACGTCATCCTGGTCCGCCGCCTTCTGGAACCATTCCCTGGCCTTGGCCGCGTCCTGCTGCACGCCGAAACCTTTCTGGTACATGACGCCCATATTGTACTGTTCGGAGGCATAGCCTTCTTCGGCAGCCCTCTTGCGGCGGTTGAGCTGTTCCTTCGCCTCCGCGGCGGACAGGCCCACGGCCCGAGCCGCATCCGGCCAGGTGTCGCCGTATTTCATCGCGGACGGGGCATAGTCGGTGGCGGCGGCCTTGCGGTTCAGTTCATCGGCCTGTTTCTTGTCCCGCTTCACGCCCTAGTTGCCCAGGTCAGAGAGAAACGCCATGCCCCAGTAACCGCGGGGACTGCCCAGTTCCGCCGCCTGCTGGAAGCATTCAAAGGCATCCTCATATTTTTTGGTTCCCATGGAACGGACGGCATCCGCAATATGAAGTTCCGCCTCTTTCAGATCCGGGAATTCCGGAATGGCGGCCCATTCCCTCTTCAACTCCTCCCGGTCCCTCTTGGATTTGGGAGGCATGCCCGCCGGACCGGAAAGGCGGAATACGGGGAAGTACCCCTCCATGGCCCCCATGTTCCCCAGGCCGGACATTAAAAACACGCTGGGAGCCACCCTCCACATGTGCATGTACAGGATGCGCCCTTCCTGCAGGGAATCCTTCGGCAGCCATTCCGGCATGTTGGAAGGTTCGCCGTATTTTTCCGTCAGGCCCACCAGCAGGGCCTTGTAGGCGGATTTGAGCCTGGTTTCATATTCAGCACCCTTGAATTTGCTGCGGGAGTAGAAAACGACGCCGCGCAGGCCGCCGGAAGGGTCGTAGTCAAAATTCAGGGAAAAGGTCTGACCGCCCACGGGCTGCCTGGTCTTGAACACGCCGTTCAGCCCGGTGCGCCCCAGCAGGGCGTCCGTAGGCGGCCCTTCAATCCGCTTGCTCTGCCTCAGCGCTTTCAGTACCTGGTCCTTGTCCATCCCTGTCTCCAGATTCTCATAAAGGGCTGCAAAGAGATGCGGGCACGCAAACGCAAGAATACTGATGACGCAGGCTAGTTTTTTCATATAAAAAGCAATGGGCGGTTTCCTATCAAAGGGGCATGGTTTTCAAAAGAATAAAGTGCGTCAGCGCAGGTGAGGAAAAATTTTCATAAAATATTCACTTCCAGTCCACCCACAGCCTTTTCAGATAATCCTCCCCCGTAAAGTCCGCAGGCATGGGATCATGGGTGAGACGGGCTCCGGGAGCGGCGGCCTCCACCATCCTGCGGAAGTCGGCATGGCTCAGCTTGCGGCAATTGCTGGTGCACAGCATCCAGCCGCCCCGCTCCAGGCATTTCCGCGCCAGGGAGACGAGTTCCCCGTAATGGGATTCCACCCGGAACACCCTGCCCCTGTCGTCCCGGGAAAAAGTGGGAGGGTCCAGAATGATGCCGTGGAAGGTTCGGCCCTGTCTGGCGAACCGTTCCAGCCAGTGAAGCACGTCCCCCTTGCAGAAGTACTGGCCGGCGGGGTCCATCCCGTTCAGCCTGAAATTTTCCCTGGCCCATTCCAGGCACGGCTGGGCCAGGTCCAGCGTAGTCGTCTGCGCGCCGCCCAGGGCGGCATAAACGGAAAAAGCCCCCGTGTAGGCGAAGGTGTTCAGCACTTTCATGCCCAGTCTGCTCCTCTCCCGTACCTGCCGGCGGTGGTCGCGCTGGTCCAGAAAGATTCCCTGGGAATAACCGGCGGACATGTCCAGCCTGAACAGCACGCCCTGCTCCTCCGCTTCAAATTGCAGGGGAAGGACAGGCCCGGCAATCTGGGAGGGCGCCTCCTTCTGGTTCTGTTCCAGACGCTTGTGAAATACGGGAATGCCAAGTTCTGCGAGTTCCCTTTCCAGATTCACGGGAATGGCACAGTCACGCGTGGAGACCAGAATGCGGTCTCCCAGCCGGTCCACGAACACGTCCGGACAGCCGTCCCCTTCCCCGTCAATCACGCGGAAAATATCGGTACGCGGAGGAATCAGTCCCTTCTTGTATTCCAGGCAATGGCGGTACGTGCGGCTCACGGCACGGAGAGACTACGGAATTTGACCGCCGGGGGCAATGGCAAAAGCAGGGAAAACGGATTCTGAAACAATCTTCTTCCGGCGGCAGGGAAAACCACGTTCCGCACACCATCCACCTCCCCGGATTATTCCGGGGCGTACCGCCTGCCGGACGGCATGCCTTCCATCCTTCTCCATACAGGCCATGGCGCTTTTAACCCGGAAAAAATCTTTCTCTTCATCCTGTCAAAAAACACTGAAAGAGAGCTATTTTCTTGAAGTTCCCACAAATTTTTGAGACACAGGCGGAAGATATCATCCCCCCTTCCCGGCATGAAAAAAATATTCCCTGCATCCTTTTTTCTGATACCCTTCCTCTTTTCACCCGTCCCGGCGGCAGACGGCGTTTCCCCCGAAAACAAGGAGATAAAAATATGGAAGATCTACTGCGGAGACAGAACTTTTTCCTTCAAGCCTCCGGTGGAAGGAAAAATTCTCACGGCTCTGGAAGTGGAGGAATGGGAGACCATCTTCGTCGGCGTCCAGACAAGCCCTGTCCGTTTTGAGATTCTGGCCGTTTCCACCAGGGATGAAAAAGTGTCACTGATAGATCTGGATCCACTTTATTATGCGGACGGCCATATTTTTCCCCTTTAACCCGGTGCGACCCTCGCCTTGGCGCCCCTGAATATGGAAACAACGCCCAACGGCAGATCCTTGTGCTCCTATCCCGTCATCAGCCATCCCCGCCATGAAGGCGATCCGAAGCATGATTCGAAAACATCCCTGAGCATCCAGCGTTTGGAGGACGGCTCCTTTGAAGCCCGTTCCAACCGGTGAACGGCAGGCCCCTTCCGGACACGGCAAACAGCCGTAGAACCATTGATTTTTCAAGGAAAAGCTTCCTCCGGCAGGAAACCTTCAATCCGTACGAGAAAGCTGTACAGCACGCACACTTTGTCCGGCCTTTCCTGAACAATCCCCTGCGGACATCCCTATAAGGACGCTGCTTCCTTTCCCGGTACATTTGGCGCCTTCCGCAACATGGGGCAGAACGGGTTCATTCCCAAGTATGAGTGCGGCATGCGCCAGCACCTTTTCCAGCGCTTCGTGAATGGTATTCGGTAGGGAATATCAGGCTCTGCGCCGCCGCATCACCAGCACGGCCATGCCAAGCATCCCCAGGGACGCCGCAGATGGTTCGGGAACGACGGAAAACGCCATGGCTGCCACCCCGGCTTTCTGCCCCCCAATGCGAAAATCAAGCGTGTCCGATGTTGCCGTTCCCGTCCATTTGACCAGCGTCAGCGTGTTGTTCGCAAAGGAGGGAGACGTTGAAAATCCCGTTCCGTCCGTAGCGGCGTATTCAAAGGAACCCGTTCCTCCGGTGATGGCAGTGGCTCCGGGAGCAGCAGCCACGCTGGAAATGAACATGTAAAACGTGATGGTGTCTCCTGCCGTCAATCCGCCCAGTTGGATGGAGGATGTCGTGGAACCTCCGGCTCCGGGATTCATGAATGTGGACAGCGCTTCATAGTCGAAAGAACCCAGGGTATTGACCAGGTCCGTCATTGCAGCCTCGTTCTGGTAATAGGCGTAATAAGCGGGGTCTCCTTCTCCGGGAGTGACGGCAGTGACATTGGAGTTAAAGAAGTTCCCGCCGCTTTTAACGATTTTAAGCGTGTAGGGAGTATCGTTTCCCGAAGCATCCTGAAGCTGCAATTCAGCCGCGTTGTTGGACGTATACTGATTCATGCCGGGCCTTCCCGCGCCGTCCCTGTATACATCCACCAGGACGGAAGCCGCCTGTGCAAGGGAAAAAGACCCTCCGGCCATAAGTAAAAATAATGTTTTCTTCATGGTTTCCAGCTTTTGTGAACGATGAAAACCAATGTAGGGATTTTGAATCCGAAACACGTCATAAATACTATTTTTTCATATTCTTACGAAAAAAGATCCCTGTATAGTCGGGGTGAAGAATCACGCTCCGCACCTCTTGTTTATTTTTATAACTTTTTCTTTTTCATCTTTTCTTGTTGACACCGGATTCAAAATCCGCGTTAAACCAAAAAAGAGGCCGGATCATTTGATCCGGCCTCTGGTTTCCAATTTGTTCCGCGAATAGAGCCTTCCTTAGTCGGCGTACTGTTCGTTGAGGGCTTCCATGATTTCCCTGGAGGCTTCCGGGATGTTCGTACCGGGGCCGAAGATGGCTACGGCTCCGTGTTCCCTGAGGAAGTCGTAGTCCTGGGCGGGAATGACGCCGCCGCAGAAGACCATGATGTCCGGACGCCCCTGCTTCTGGAGTTCTTCCACCAGGGCGGGCAGAAGCACTTTGTGGCCTGCGGCCAGGGAGCTCATGCCGATCATGTGCACGTCGTTTTCAATCGCCATCTTGGCGGTTTCTTCCGGCGTCTGGAAGAGCGGGCCTACGTCCACGTCGAAGCCGAGGTCGGCATAGGCGGAGGAGACCACCTTGGCGCCGCGGTCGTGGCCGTCCTGGCCCATTTTGGCGACGAGGATGCGGGGGCGGCGCCCCGTGCGTTCGGCGAAGTCGTCCGTCATCTTGCGGACTTCCTCCACCAGCGGATCTTGACCATAGGATTGTGCGTACACGCCGGTAATGAGTTTGATTGGAGCTTTGTGCCGCCCGAAGTGCTTTTCCAGGGCGGAGGAGATTTCACCCAGGGAGGCGCGGGCCTTGGCCGCCTTGATGGCGAGGTCAAGGAGGTTGCCTTCTCCCGTGCGGGCGCATTCGGACAGGGCTTCCAGCGCGGCTTCGCACGCGGCGGAGTCGCGTTCCGCACGCAGTTTCTGCAGGCGGGCGATCTGGGCGTCCCGGACGGTGGTGTTGTCCACTTCCAGAATGTCGATTTTCTCTTCCTGCTCCAGACGGTACTTGTTGACGCCGATGATCGGCTCCTTGCCGGAGTCAATGGCCGCCTGGCGGCGGGCCGCGGCTTCTTCAATGCGCATCTTGGGCAGCCCGGTTTCAATGGCCTTGGCCATGCCGCCGAGTTTTTCCACTTCCTGAAGGTGGGCCCAGCCCTTGCGGATGAGCTCGTTGGTGAGGTATTCCACGTAGTAGGAACCGCCCCACGGGTCGATGACCTTGCAGATGGTGGTTTCATCCTGCAGATGGAGCTGGGTGTTGCGGGCGATGCGGGCGGAAAAGTCCGTCGGCAGGGCGATCGCTTCGTCCAGGGAGTTGGTGTGCAGGGACTGCGTGTGGCCGCAGGCGGCTGCCAGGGCTTCAATGCAGGTGCGGGTCCCGTTGTTGAACGGATCCTGCTCCGTGAGGGACCAGCCGGAAGTCTGGGAGTGCGTGCGCAGGGCCAGGGACTTCGGGTTCTTGGGGTTGAACTGCTTGATGAGCTTGGCCCACAGCACGCGGGCGGCGCGCATCTTGGCCACTTCCATGAAGTAGTTCTTGCCCTGGGCCCAGAAGAAGGAGAGGCGCGGGGCGAAGGCGTCGATGTCAATGCCGGCCTTGATCCCGGTGCGCACGTATTCCAGGCCGTCCGCAAGCGTGTAGGCCATTTCCAGGTCCGCCGTGGCGCCGGCTTCCTGCATGTGGTAGCCGGAGATGGAAATGGAGTTGAACTTGGGCATGAACTTGGAGGTGAACTCAAAGATGTCCGCAATGATCCGCATGGACGGGTCCGGCGGATAGATGTACGTGTTGCGCACCATGTATTCCTTCAGGATGTCGTTCTGGATCGTCCCGGAGAGCTGATCCAGCGTGCAGCCCTGTTCCTGGGCGGCCACGATGTAGAAGGCAAGCACGGGCAGCACGGCGCCGTTCATGGTCATGGAGACGGACATTTTGTCCAGCGGAATGCCCTTGAAAAGGATTTCCATGTCCAGGATGGAGTCCACGGCCACGCCGGCCTTGCCCACGTCGCCCACCACGCGGGGGTGGTCGGAGTCGTAGCCGCGGTGCGTCGCCAGGTCAAAGGCGATGGAAAGCCCCTTCTGCCCGGCCGCCAGGTTGCGGCGGTAGAAGGCGTTGGATTCCTCCGCCGTGGAGAAACCGGCGTACTGGCGTACCGTCCAGGGACGCGCCACATACATGGTGGCGTAAGGTCCGCGCAGGTTCGGGGCCACACCGGCGGTAAAGTCCAGGTGCAGGCAGTCGTCGTACACGCTCTCGGAATAGGTGGGCGGCACGGGAATTTGTTCATTGGTCACCCAGGTTTCCGTCCGGGGGGCGGGGGACTGGCCGCCGGCCTTGACTTCTGGATAGGCGGCGGTTGCAAAGTCGGGAATATTGCTCATATGATGAAATTTGGTGAATGGTTTAGAGGCCGATCTTGTTCTGAATGGCTTCAATGGTGTTGTAGCAGTTGGCCCTGACGTGGATGAAGATGTCCACGCCGGCTTCCTTGAACGCTTCCACATGGTCCGCCGGATAACCGGCGAGGGCCACCATCATGTCCGGCTTGATTTCCCTGAGCGCCTTGCAGAAGGCGGGAACGATTTCCGGATAGGTGTCGTCCGTGGAGCAGATCACGCACACGGCGCAGCCGCTTTCCGCGGCGGCCCTGGCCGCCTCTTCCGGAGTCGGGAAGCCGGACGGGTAAACCACGTCCAGACCGCCTGCGCGCAGGAAGTCGCGGGAGAAGTCCGCACGGGCCTTGTGCTGGCGCAACGGCCCCATGTTGGCAAAGAAGACCATCGGGCGGCTTCCCTTTTCCTCCACCCAGGCGTCGGCCTTGGCGAGCAGGGATTCAAAGCGTTCCGCCAGGCGGCGCTTCGGCAGGGCTTCAATTTCCAGCGGTCCGCCGCACTTGCAGTCCGCACCGGCCGTGAGGGCTTTGTTGATGAGGCAGGTGGAGAAACCTTCCTCCGCGGCCTTGCAGACGGAATCCACGCACATCTTCACGTCGGGCAGTTCGACGTCCGCATTCTTGCAGCAGCCGTGGCCCCTGGAGGCGGAACAGGCGGAGCCTTCCGGCACTTCCAGCTTCTTTTCCACCAGGTTGACGTACTGGTTGATGCCCACGATGGACTGGCGGCGCTGGTCCGCCATTTCATACCGCTTGGCGGCCGTGGCGTTCACGCTCTTCTGGATGGAACCGGCCTGAAGGGCCTTGATGATGCCGCCTTCCTTTTCAATTCCCTGGAAGACGTCCCAGATTTTCCGGGAGACTTCGTCCGTCAGGTTTTCAATGTACCAGGAACCGCCGGCGGGGTCCACGACCTTGTCCAGGTTGCATTCCCCCAGCAGGATCAGCGGGCAGTTGCGGGCGATGCGGCGGGAGAATTCGTCCGGCATGCGCACGGCCGCATCGAAGGGCAGCACGTCGATGCTGTCCACGCCGCCCATAATGGCGGAGAAGGCCTGGGCGGAACCGCGCAGCAGGTTGACCCAGGGGTCCACCTTGGAGAGGGTCCAGAAGGAAGTGCGGGCATGCAGGCTGATCCTGGCGGATTCCTCGCTGCCGCCGCATTCCTTGACGATGAGGGCCCAGAGTTCGCGCAGGGCGCGGATCTTGGCCACTTCCAGGAAAAGGTTGGCCCCGATGGAAACGGTAAAGCGCATGTGGGCGGCCGCTTCATCCACGGAGATGCCGCGTTCTTCCATGGCGCGCAGATAGGCCACGGCGGTAGCGAGCATGGCTCCCGCTTCTTCAAAGGCGGAGGCGCCGGAGTCCGCATAGGGAAGCCCGCTGACGCCGATGGTCTGGAAGGCGGGAGCGTTGGCGATGGCCCACTTGGTCATCACGGCCATCTGGTCATAATAGGCGCAAATGCCTTTGCCGCCGCAGAGGGAACCCTTCATCACGGCCTTGCCGACCGGGTCATAGAGAACGCCGCCCCGGAGGCCGGCGGTGTCGAACCCGGCGGATTTGTACGTGTTCAGGAACATGGAAAGCGTACCCAGGCCGCAGGAGCCGGGGGTGATGTAAACGGGCAGCTTGTCCAGCGGGAGGCCCTTGAGGGCGGTGTCCCAGGCCGCCTGCTTGCGCAGCTTGAGGCCGCATTTGCAGTTGAGCTGGACGTTCACGGCAGTCAGGCCGCGTTCCAGATCGTGCAGGATTTTGCTGTTGAAGTCTTCCGGAGTGGAGGCGGGAATGCTCTGGGCGATTTCGCAGGGCTTTTCCACATAGCCCAGGGCGCGGGTTCCGCGGCGGTACGGGAACTGCCCGGCAGGCATGACGGGAGAGTGCTCGTCCCACTTGTTGTAAATGGGATGCAGCGTGATTCCCTCCACGAGCTTCGTGAAAAGTTTTTTATCAAAATCAGCCCCCTTCAAGGCAGCGACGGCTGCCTCACGCCATTCGGCGTATGTGGCTGGTGCGAATTCTCCGAAGTCAATCTCCGGATCCGTTGTTTTGTTTCCCTTTTGCATGGCGAAGTCAATGGGTAAGGCCTAATATGTTGGTTTTTAATTGCGCAAACCAGGCCAGATTTAAAGCGCAGAGTTATTTTAGAAAATCAAATTATAAAGTCCAGCGTGAAAAACACAACAGGCCCAATGAAGGCGAATTTGCCCTATCACGTTCGGGAAGCTTGCAAAAACAGCATAAAAAGAGTAGATACAGGGTTTAAGCATGCCGACCTCACCTACCGTCAAACTCCCTGTTCAACTAGTCAGGCAGCTCCAGGCATTCCGCCGGCGCCTCAGAACGGTCAAAATACTGGAAGCCATCTGCCTGGCCGGCCTGGCCGTCATTCTCTCCTATGTGTTCCTTTACGTTTCCGACCGCGTTTGGGAAACACCGCCCACGCTGGGATGGATGTTTTTCATCTGCGCCTTGGCGGGATTGCTGACTTTCATTCCGTGGTGGAGCTTCCGGTGGGTCTGGCAGCGCAGAACGGCCGCACAGCTGGCGCGCCTGATCGGCAAAAAGGATGCGGCGCTGGGAGACCGCCTGCTGGGGGTCATTGAACTGGATTCCGAAAAGTACGGGCACCAGTACAGTTCTGCAAAGCTCAAGGAGGCGGCCATGGAACAGGTGGCCCGCGAAGTCGCCGGGCAGGACCTGACGGTCAACATTCCCAGGCCGCGGCACAGGATGCTGTTCATTCTTCTTTCCATTCTGGTTCTCTGCACGGGCGCCCTGTGCATCGTCAGCCCGGAGGCGGCGGAAAACGCCCTGCACCGCTGGCTCCAACCCTTCAATCCTCCGGAACGCTACACCTTCACGCAGCTGGATCCCTCCCCCGACACCCTGGTCATCCCCCTGGGGGAAAGCCATGTGTACGAACTCAGGCTGGCGGATTCCACCAAGTCCCGCCCGGAAACCGGCCATTACGTTTTCGGGAACAGGGTGCGCCAGCAGACGACTCTGGCGGACGGCGTTTACAAGATACTCATTCCCCCTCTCCAGCAGGCGGACAGGCTTGAGTTTTCCGCGGGGGACGCCGTGCGCCGCATGCGCATCGTGCCGAAGGCGCGCCCTTCCCTGCTCTCCGCCGCGGCCACGGTGGCCTATCCCGAATACATGGGCCGGACGGACGGACGGGAATCGATGAGGGCCGGGGTCATTTCCGCGCCGGAAGGCTCCACGCTGACGCTGGAGGTTATCGCCTCCCAGCCGCTGGCTTCCGCCGCCACTCCCCAGGGAAAGCCCCTGCGCGTGGATGGCAGCAAGGTGATTATTCCCTCCATTCTTCTGGGGAAGGAGCCGCAGGAAATGGAGCTGACATGGACGGACCGGGACGGCCTTGCCGCGGCGCAGGCCGTGAAGGTGCGCCTGGAACCCGTGGAGGACAAGCAGCCTTCCGTCTACCTGAGGGGCGGCGAAAACGACCGCCACGTGCTGGAAGATACCAGCATTGAACTGGAGGTGGAGGCCGCGGACGATTTCGGCCTGCGGGAACTGGGCGTGGAATGGCAGGGGGAAAAGTCTTTTTACGAGGAAGAAAATCCGGCCGGAGGTGTGGCAAAGCCTGAGAAAGCTGGCAAACCCGTCCCCGGACTGCACGGGGAAAAGGTTCTGGAAACGGGCAATCCGACCCGGACCGGATTGAAAGGAACCTTCCTGTTCCAAGCCAGGGCCCTGAAGCTGTCCCCCCAGCGCGTGGTCGTCCGCGGATTCACGCAGGATTACAAGCCCGGCGGCAAAAGGGTATATTCGGAACCCATGGTCATCATCGTCCTTTCCAAGTCCGAACATGCGCAGATGATCCGCAATGAACTGGAACGCATCGTCAGCGAGCTGGAGGGGATGATCCGCCGCATGGACGCCATGACGGACGAGGCGAAACGCTTGAAAACCCTGGAAGAAAAGGAACTCAGGAATACGGAAGGCCAGCAGAGGCTCCACGCTCTTGCGGATGAGGAACAGGCCAACCGAAGAGAACTGAATGAATTGATCAACCGATCAGAAACGCTGTTCAAGGAAGCCTCCCGCAACACTCAGATCGACCCGTCCGGAATGAAGGAGTTCATGAAGGGAATTTCCATGCTGAAACCCGTTCCCGACAGTGCCATGAAGAACGCCCAGAAAAAGTTCCGGGATTCCACGGCGGAGAACAGCACTCCTCAGGAAAGCCGGCAATCCCTCAGTGAGGCGGAAAGCGACCATTCCGATGCCACGCAGGCCCTGAAAGACGCCATGAACCAGCTTTCCAAGTCCGCCCAGGACATGGAGGCCAGCACCTTTGTGGCCAGGCTTATCCAGGCGGCACATAAGGAAGATTCCATCGCCAGCTCCCTTGCCGGCCAGCTCAACACCATCGTGGGCATGACCATGGAAGAGCTGGACCCCTCCACCCGCCGGGAAATGGAAACCATCGCCACCCTCCAGAATGCCTCCACACAGGATATCGGCTGGATTCTGGAAGACCTCAATTACTACAAATCCCGCACGGAGGAACGCATTTACAGCGACCTGTACAATCAGATGAACGCCTTCTCCCTCCGTGAAAAACTGGACCTGGTTCATGGAAATATACTGAATTCCATCACGGCCCAGTCCATTGACGAATCCCGCCTGTACGCGTCCACCCTGCGCCACTGGGCCAGGCTGATAGACGACTACAAGAAGAGCCGCGGCGGAGGCGGCGGAGGCGGGGGCGGAGACCAGGAGTCCATTTCCGACGCCGACTTCGAGTTCATGCTGAAAATCATCCGGATGATCCAGCAGGAACAGGACATCCGCATGCGTACCCGCGCCGCTGAAAAGGAACACCGCAAACTCAACGCCAAAACCCCATGAATACCGCCCGCCTGCCAGTCATCTTCCTGGCTCTTTCGATCCTTTCCCTGCCCTGCGCAGCCGCCCCGGAGGGACAGACGATTTATACCGCCAAGCACAAGGAAACGGCGGAAAAGCTGGCCGTCCAGCAGGACGAGCTTCAGGCGGACACGTCCGACCTCATTATGGGAGAAACGAATGAGGAAGTGGTCGACCTCCTGAAGAAATGCCGCCACGCCATGAACGACGCCGTGGACCTCCTGGAGAACTACAACACGGGAGGTCCGACGCTGGCTGCCCAGTCGGAAGTGATTGAATTGATCTACCTGGCGGCCAAGGCCAGAATGAGCATGCCCGGATCAGGGGAAGGGGGCGGCAAGATGCCCAAGGCCGGTGAAGGAGGAGGCATGAAACCGGGCAGCGAAGCCCTGATGAACATGCTCCGCCAGCTCCTGGGCATGGACAGCGAATCCCAGTCCATGCAGCAGGGGGACAGCGAAGGAGAGGGGCAAGGTCAAGGACAAGGCGAGGGCCAGAACGGCCGGGGCAACAAGCCGGGAAAAGGAGCCGACGGAAAGTCGGATATGGCTTCCTCCCAGGAAAAGGGAGTTTCCAACCCCGACACGGCGGCGGAAAGCCGCTCCGTCCCCAAATCCACCGGGATGTCCGCAGATGACATGCCCGCCGAATTCCGCAAGGCGCTGGACGCTTACAACAGAACCCTCCAGAAGTAGTAAAAGATGAATACGCATTCCGCCGGAGCATTGCTGCTATTCTTTTTTTGCGCCCTGACGGCTGGGGGAGCCGATCCGCGCAGGGATGTAGCTGGCATCATGCCGGTCCGCACGGAAACGGTGCCCGTGCAGGTGGAATCCATGTATCTGAAAGGCCTCAAGTTTTTACAAAACGCCCAACGGAAAACAGGCGGCAGGGGAAATTCCCGCCCCGCCTCCCTGCCTCTTCCTTCCATTGCCTTGAATTACCGCTTCCTGCCCATTTATGAACAATAAGCACACCCACACCCTTTTCATGAAAAAAGCCTTTTGTTTCCTGCTGACTATCCTGGCAATAGCGGTCATGCCGCAGCCGGGGATGGCTCAGTCTTCCCTGCGCACCTCTTCCCCGGTGCCCCCGCAGGTGGAGCTGATGTACGTCAAGGGCCTCAGATTCCTCCAGAACGCCCAGAAAACGGACGGTACCTATGAAGGCACCTACGGCCAGGAGCCCGGCATCATCGGCTTCTGCCTGATGTCCGTTCTCGCGCACGGGGACGATCCGAACACGGGGCCGTACGCCACGATGGTGCGCCGCTGCCTCAACTACATTCTCGCCAAGCAGAACAAAAGTTCCGGTTACATAGGGGATTCCATGTACAACCACGGATTCGCCACTCTGGCGCTGGCGGAAGCCTACGGCATGGTGCGCGACGACCGCATAGGCCCCGCCCTCCAGAAGGCCGTGGCCCTGACGCTGACCGCCCAGAAGAAGAACAAGACGGGCGGCTGGCGCTACGCGCCAGATTCCACGGACGCGGACAGCACGGTGACCGGCTGCCAGATCGTCTCCCTGTACGCCGCACGGAACGCGGGCATTCCCGTGCCGGACGAGGCTTTTGAACGCGGCCTCAAGTACATGGCCTCCTGCCGCGACAGCAAGGGAGGCTACGGCTATACCGGACCGTCCGGCCCCCGCGTCACCCTCACGGCCATCGGCTCCCTGACCTTGTCCCTGGCGCGTCAGAAGTCGGACCCGTCCTTCAAAACCTCCCTGGCCTTCCTGAAAAAGAACCTCAATTACCGGGATTCCTCCTATCCGTTCTACTTCGAGTATTACATGTCCCAGGCCCTTTTCCATGCGGATCTGGACATTTGGAAGGAATGGAATTATAAGAACATGCGGTATCTGGGCGCTTCCCAGGCTCCCAACGGCTCCTGGCTGTCCGACTATTCCCCGGCCTATTCCACGTCCGCCGCCCTTCTCTCCCTGGCTCTCAACTACAGATTCCTGCCCATTTATGAAAAATAGGATCCGCCTTGCACTTCTTCTGGCTCCCGCCTGCCTGCTGCACGCGTGGGCGGCCCCTACCGTCGACGTGGTGATGGAAGACAATTACCGCCTCCGCGGAGAAATCGTCTCTTTCGGAAAACAGGGGCTGGTCATCAGGCACCCGTCCGTGCGCCAGAACGTCTCCATTCTGCCGTCGGAAATAAGAGCCGTCTATTTCACGGATACCGCCCCTCCCGACCTGCGGGCCAGGGACAAAATTTTTATCTCCACCGGCCACCGGGACATCATTCCGTGCAACATCACTTCCATTTCGTCCGACAAGGTGCAGTACCGGGACATGTTCGGCACTTCCCGCTCCATACCCCGCAGCCCGGTGGCCGGATTCCGCCTGGGAACGCTCCAGCAGATGGGATTCTGGCAGGAGCCCCTGGTATTTGACAACAGCTGGCTTTATTCCGGAGGCAGTGAGAACGACTACCGCATCCAGTCCGGAAGAAAATTGATGAACGCCATGAGCCCGAAGCTGGACGGGGACAAATACCAGTACAAGCTGTCCAACGGCAACTATCCTACCTGGGTGCCCCTGTACAAGAGCATCGGGCTGGACCCTTCTTCCTTCACCTTCAGGATCGCCCTGACGATGGACGGCAGCAGCGACCGCGCCGGCATTGTCTTCTGCTTCGGCGGCAAGGAAAACGTCACGTTCAGGTCCAATTCCGGCAGCAGCCTCAACAGGCTCATGCTCAGCATTGCACCCGGCAAATGCACGCTGCTGAGGGAGCAGAAGTCCGGCATCCTCCTTCTGGGAGAAGTGGACATCCCGGCCCCGAAAATGACGGCGGGGATAGACGTCCGGCTGACTTCCTCCCGGCACGAGAACAATGAACAGGTTTACGAACTGCTGGTAGGGGACATGCCGCCCAGGCTGATCAAGGACCCCTCCCCTCCCGAACAGCAGCTGGAAGGGGACGCCTTCGGCCTCCAGATGGAAGGGCACATCTCCCTGACCATCACGAAGCTTCAGCTTTCCGCCATTTCCCTGAGCGCCAAGGCCCTGACCAAGAACGGCAGCCAGGGGACGGACCTGGTCGTGACGAAGGAGGAGGACGCCATTCCCGGTTCCGTCAACAGCTACAATGACAGAGACAAGATGCTGAACCTCTCCACGGACAAGGAATATCCCGGCGTTCCCAGGGAGCTTTCCATTCCGGCCAGATATCTGGACACGGTCTTTTTTGCGGAACCGGAAAAACAGGACGCCGTCCGGGATGAAGCCCGCCACAGCATCCAGATGAAAGACGGTTCCCGCCTGCACGGCGACATTCGGAGCATGGATTCCGGAAAGGTCGTTCTCCAGCATTCCCTGCTGGGCCAGGTCTCCCTGCCGTTGAAGAATATTACCCGCGTGGAGTTCCTGAATTCCGCCCAACCCTCCCGCTCCACTCCCTGACGATGAGCCCGACCATGAAACAAGCCCGCCTGTTGTTCCTGTCCGCCTGCACCCTTCTGGCCGCAGCCCACTTCCCCGCCGCGCGCGCGGAAGGCGTCATCACGCTCAAATCCGGAGAAAGCCTGCCCGGGAAGATAGACGCCCTGCAGGACCAATACCTGAAAGTGCAGTCCAGAATCCTTTCCCGCCCGGTGGACCTCAAGGTGGAGGAACTGGACCAAATCACCTCTTCCGCGCCCCTGTCCATCCCGGAACAGTTTTCCATCATCAGGCTGGAAAACGGCGACGAGTTATACGGCACGCTGAAAGCCCTGGATGCGGAATGCCTTCAGTTGGAAACATCCTGGGGCGGGCTGCTTTCCGTCAACAGAAGCCACGTGCGGTACATCGGCTTCGACAAGCAGAAAGCCTACCTGCGCAATGCCACGGAATCCCTCCAGGGATGGACATCCGCAGGCAACAGCATGCTGCCGGAATGCCGCAACGGCTCCTGGATCATGCGCGGCTCCAACAATACGGAACTGCAAACCAAGTTCGACATGCCGCCCCGGCTGCATGTCCAGTTCTCCGTTTACCACACCAATTCTTTCCGAGTCCATGTCTTCCTGTGGAACGACGACAATTCCCAAAACAAGGTGGAAATGACCGTTTCCCTGGAAAAGGCGGAACTGAACAAGGTCAGTTCCGGCCATCACAAGACCATAGGAAGAGTCAAAAGGCAGACGGAAAGGAACTGGTACTCCGACAAGGGAGTCAAGCGTTCCGACGTACAATTTTACGCGGACCGGGAAAAAGGGAATTACTACCTGTACCTCAACGGGAAGCAGATCGCCCGGTGGGAGGAAGGCAAGGAATTGCAGAACATCTTTGAAAACGAGGAAGCCGACGAGGAGGAAGAAGACGGAAAAGATGCCAAAACCCACGATTTCAAGCCCGGCAACATCCTTGGCATACGCGGCTACGATTCCCAGAACATGGCCCTGACCAACATGAACGTGCTGGAGTGGAACGGCGCCCTTCCCTATCCGCCGGAGGAACAGGACATCGTCGGCAAATACGACAGGGAGTCTTCTGAGGACAAGGTGATGCTGGTGAACGGGGATGTGCTCCGCGGCAGCATTTCCCTTCAGGAAGACGGCAGAATCCGCGTCAAATCCAACCATTACGACGTCATGGTGCCCACCGCCAAGGTGCGTTCCCTGAACCAGAAGAAGGAAGAGGAGAAAAAGACGGCGCAGGACAATTCCGACGTGCGCGTTTTCCTGGCCGACCAGAGCATCGTCTCCATCAGGCTGGATGCCGTCAGGGACGGCCGCCTGGAGGGGCATTCCTCCGCACTCGGCAAAGTCAGCATCCCCATCCAGGCCCTGCGGAAAGTCCTGTTCAATCTCCAGAGTCCGGAACTTAAAAAACAGCGGGAAAATCCGTTCCTGGGCAGGTAGGGGGAAGGCAGCCTTTTTTGAAAAAAGGCTGCATGGCGCGTCTTTCCCTACTACTCCGGCGCAAAAAAAACGTTGCGGAGCAGTCCCGGAGGGCCTAATTCCCCTCCATTTCCTCCGCACGGCGCACGGCGCTTTTCACGGCCTGAATCCAGGCATTGCGGAAACCGCATTCATCCAGTGCATTCAGGGCGGCAATCGTGGTGCCGCCGGGGGACGTGACGGCATCGCGGAGGGCCATGGGATGTTCCCCCGTCTGTTCCAGCATCAGGGCGGAGCCGAGCATGGTGCCGGCGGCCAGTTCCAGGGCCGTCTTCCTGGGCAGGCCCAAAGCCACTCCGGCATCGGAGAGGGCATCCAGGGCCGTAAACATGTAGGCGGGGCCGCAGCCGGAAATGGCGGAAACGGCGTTCATCCGGGATTCCTCCACCTTGAAGACGGAGCCGCAGCCGGACAGCAGGCGCCGCGCCGCCTCTTCGTCCTCATCCGTGACGGCTGTTCCCGTACTGTAGGCAATGACTCCGGAAAGCACCATGCACGGAGTATTGGGCATGGCGCGCACGATGCGCGTTCCGTCGCAGGCGCGTTCCTCCATCTCGTCCAGGGTGACGGCGGCGGCTATGGAAATCAGGAGGGGAAGCTCCCTGTCGCCCTCGGAAAGGGCGGAAACCAGGGGAAGAACGGCGTGCGGCTTGACGGCCAGAACCAGGGCTTCCACGGCATCCGCCGCCGCCTCTTCCGACTCCGCCTCATGCACGCCGGGATATTCCGCCTGGAGTGCCGCCATATTCTCCCTGTGGTGATCGTACACCCACACGTCCTGCGGAGCCACGGCTCCGGATTTGAGCATGCCCCGCAGCAGGGCTCCTCCCATTTTACCAAGTCCGATAATGCCTGTTTTCATCGTTAAAATTCCTTTTTTCTAAAAATCCATGCGGCCAGCGTCATATGAAAGACGAAGTAGCCCAGCGTGATCAGCGCCAGGCTGCCGAAGAGGGAAAGGGGGATCACCTGCCCGTTCAGGGCGGAATCCGTCACGGAATAAATCTGGAAGTTCGGAAAAATGAGGGAAAAGAGCTTGCCGCCCGTTACCTCCCACCAGGACAGGCCCCCCGTTCCGGACCCCATCCACATGGAGAGCGCCTGCGTCTGGAACAGGCCCGCCAGATACACCATGAACGTCAGCAGCGCGCTGATGATGGTGCCGTTGGTGATGCAGGACATCAGCAGGGTCAGGGAGGAAAGAACCACGAATTCGCACATCATCACGCCCAAACCCACCTGGACGTTCCAGGTAGCGCCCTGCAGGCGTATCCTGTCCAGGTAAGGCTGCATTTCCTCCACGGTATAACGGCCTTTCAGGGCGGCCATCTGTTCGGCCACAACCGTATCCGTGCGGAGCCAGAGCACCAGCGTCATGACCGCATCCATCAGCAGCACGGCAATCAGCGTCAGGGCCAGCACCCCCAGCACCTTCCCCATCAGGTAGTCGATGCGCGGCACGGGCTTGCACAGGATGGTGTACAGGATGCGGTCCTCCGCATCCTTGGGAATAATCAGCGCCGTGGCGGCCACGCAGAAGAACAGGCCGAACACCCGCATGGCTCCGTACGCGGAGTTTTTCAGCAGCACAAGCTCATTGATTCCCCCCGTTTCCGGCCCCAGCACCTCGCTCAGCCGGAAGGAACTCAGGGCCAGCAGCGCCAGGGCAAACAGCCCTAGGAAAAGAAACACCTTCATGCGGACCAGCTGCGTGAAGGTGGTACCGGCGATTACGGCCATGCGCCCGGGCGAAGGTATATAACCGGAGGTAATCCATGCCATGCGGCCCATTTTGCCGGATTCCGCTTTAAATAAAAGAGCTTTTTATTTCATGTGCATGAACTCCTTCCTTCTTGAAGAAAACGCCCGCGCGTGCTCTCATGGGGCGCATATGAGTTTACGATCCCAGCTGGAAGAATTGCTGCCGGAACTTTTGCCGTCCGACCCGGCCCAGGCCATCAAGGGAACCGAACTCATACGCCTGGTACGGCTGAGGCTGGGGGAGGAGTATTCCGACGCCTCCCTGCGCTACCATTTTTCCTTCATGGCCTCCGAGCCTGACTCGGAAATCGCCAAGGTGGAGCGCGGACAGGGCTATTACAGGCGCCAGCGGGACCGCGGCGGCAAGTCCGCCGCCAGAGGGCTTCTGCCCTTGTTCCTGGGGGAAAGCGAGTCCGACGCGCTGAACTGCCGCGCCAAGGCCCTGGCTCTGGCCGTGCGGCAGTACGACACCACGGGACGCGGGGTCTTTGTCTTCAGCACCAGTGAAACGGGCTCCTCCTGGACGAAACCGGACCTGGCCGTCGTGGAATGGCCGGAAGGGGAGTGGGAGGGAAACGCCCTGGTGTTTGACAGGAGCGCCCTGGAGCGCCGCCGCATGATCGGCGCACCCATGATGGGCATCCGGGGCGTCTGCGTCGCCTGCATGCCGGGGGGAGAAGAGGCCAGGAAGGATTTTTTCCGTACCCTGGCCACGTCCCGGTGGGCACAGTGCGGGGAACTCGTCATCGTCGGCGAACTGCCGGACGATTCCGAATGTGCGGAACTGCGCGGGTTGGCCGCCGAGTTCGGCGTGGGCGTGATCTGCCTGGAAATTGCGGAGGAACGCCTGTGCGAGCTGCCGGGCGCGGAAGAAATTTTCAAGGCCGGGGACGAGGAATGCGCCGCCCTGCTGGCGGAGCTCACCCCCATCCGCCTGGCCGCAGGCCGCGTGAAAGCCCTGGAAGCGGACACGGGGGAGACGCTGGGCGGGGAATTCGGTGCCCTGTTCGACTGGCTGGCCGCCTGTCTGGAACGCGGAAGCGTGGAGGAGTACGAGTTCAGAGTCTCCTGCTACTAAACAAAACAGATAGATTCTTGACAGAGAGGCCTTATTGAATTAAAGACTTTCCCAACCCCACCCCCCATTACCCCCTCATGGAACAAGAAACCCTGGTTTATCCGCTTGCAGACAACACCGTCCTGCAAGACAAATACACGATCCTGAACGTGCTGAACGCCGGCGGCTTCGGCATCACCTATCTGGCGCTGGACAACCCGAATTCCCGCTATGTGGTCATCAAGGAATGCATGCCGGACGCCTACGCCTACCGGGACCTGGATACCGGCTGCGTCCATCCGCGGGACGAACAGACGGCCACCAGCTTCGCCCAGAGCATCGCCAACTCCCAGCAGGAAGCGTCTGTTCTGTCCCAGCTCAGCCACCCGGGCATCGTGCAGGTGTTTGACATATTCGACGCTAACGGCACCTGCTACTACGTCATGGAAAATATCCAGGGGCAGACCCTGTTCGATCTCATGACTTCCATGCACGCCTCCGGTCAGTCCATGGAGCCGGCCCAGGCCATGGACCTGCTTTTCCGCATTCTGGACATCCTGCACTACCTGCATTCCATGGGCGTGTACCACTGCGACATCAAGCCGGGCAACATCTTCATCCAGCCGGACGGAACGCCCAAACTGATCGACTTCGGCGCGGTGCGCACCAAAACCCTCCAGCACCAGGGCCTGGTCCAGATCACTCCCGGCTACACGCCTCCGGAATTCTATCCGGGCCGCAGAAGCGAAATCGGCCCCTGGTGCGACATGTACGAACTGGGAGCCACCTTTTACGAACTGCTCACGGGCCAGGTTCCGCAGCCAGCCGACCAGCGTTCCGTGGTGGACCGCAACCCCAAGGTGACCAGCTACGCGATTCTCCGCCAGACGTACCCGATGAATTTCCTCTCCGGAATAGACAAGGCGCTTTCCCCCGACGAACGCAACCGCTTCCATTCCGCCAAGGCATGGCATGACTACATCAACGCCATGGGCGCGGCGGGAACCCTGAAAGCGAGGGGAGTGGCCAGAAAAACCCTTCCCAAGGCGCGGAAAAAGTCATCCGCCGGGACCGCCTTCCTGATCATCCTCCTCATTGCGGGGGCGGCTCTCTGGGTCTGCTGGAAACAGGGGCTGGTCAATTTTTAACCGGCATTTCCCTTCATGATCCATCTGACGGAAGAGCTGGCCCCCCTTGCCGGACCTGGCATGCACCTGCCTGCGGCCACGCTTGCCCCCTCCCTGATCCGGGCCGTCATGATTAACGAAGTGGTTCCGGAA
>JAJQCV010000058.1:0-13712 GCA_021202525.1 Akkermansiaceae bacterium
CCGCCCTCCTCATCCGGCTCATCCTTTCCCTCATCCCCCCTTCTCGGAGAAACTTCCCCTCCAAAAACTCAAGCTGCCGCATTAACAAAAACTTGGCCTGAAAAATCAGGCAAATCGCTATATTGGCTATCACTTCCGGTGGCCGCGTCCGTGCCAGATCCAGAAAATAATCCCGGTCCACGGACTTGTCCGCCCCTTTTCTCCTCACAACCTGCGCTTCCCGGGAATCCTTCTCCCACAAGAGAAACTTCCTCACCCTTAAAAAATCTTCATAATCCACCAGCAATTCATCCAGACTGGCTCTGGCGACATTTATCAACTTGATTTCCATCTCCAGAGACGTCAGCCCCGCCTCCTTGCCTTCTGCAATATTCTGCTTCCCTGAGCGGGCGGCTTGAATCATCTGATCCACTGTCCTGTCGCGGCACGACAAATATGTTTTGCAAAAATAATACGTCAAATCATAAATCTGTTCCGCTTTCTGATAGGAAAGAAGAGAGCGGTAATCGCCGGACGGACGCAGCAGGGGGACCATATGGCCCTATCTTAAAATCGAGAACACAAATACTCAATATTTTTATAAAAATTCCCAACATGCACACCGTCCACCAGCACATGATTGGCCTGAACGGCCACGGGCATCATCAGCCTGCCGGACGCATCGGGTTCCATCTTTCCCCAGTGAATCAGAGGCAGGTACTGCCCCCGGAACGACCTGTAGGCACTGGCTACCTGCGTAAACGGCATCCATGGCAAACAACTGAACACGGCAATATCCGTCCGGTGGCAGGGATTCGCACGGGCGGGTTCATCCTTGGCCGCCTGAATCAACGAAAGGGCATGTTCCAGAAAACCGGACAGGCTGTCCCGGTACTCCACAACAATCTGGGTAAACTCCCCATCGGCGGCCAAAACCGGAACCAGAGCATCCACGGACTCGTACTCCCAAACGTCCCCGTCCTCCACCCGCTGCCGCAACTGGGGAACTCCATTGAGGGCCTTCAGCAGCACAAACAGGCACAGGGCGAAAAAGGACAGTCCATTCTCCTTGGCATAGCGGTACAGCGCATCCACCCGGACGGGAGACGTGATGGAAAACATCGGGCAGTCAAAAGTCTGGAAATACTCGTAATGTGATTTTCGCGGCCATGAATCTACGTCAATCTTCTTTTTCATACCGTTTTTGTGAAGGGAAGGACTCATATTGATTTTCCCACTCTTCTCCGGCAGCAATATGGTGAAAAGAACGGGCAATGTCCAGAACATCAGCCACGCCCACGAGCTCAAAAACGATTCTCCCATCAGCATGTTCAACGGCAATACACCGGGAAAAATCACCCCAAACCAGCCGCCCATGCCGTCGCCAACAACGCGCCGCTCATCCCGGTATCGCAAAGACGCCTGCATCCCAAGGAAAAATACTGCCATAAAACAATCAGCCCCGTACCGCCAAACACAGTAAAAAAGAAAGCACCCCCGCAAACGGCAGCATCTCAAGCCACCAGGGAACCACAACAAAGAAAACCCGCAAAGCCGGGGGCAGAACTCCTGTGGAAAACCGATACGCGCAGGCAGCCTCCCTGCGGGGGGAATGTGTGAAAAAAGCCGTCAAGCTTCAGGAATGGAGCCCGCTAAATAACAGCCTTCTCCATATTTCCGGCGCCCTGCTTCACCAATATCCGGCCTTTCAAAAGGCTTTAAATCACTTGAATCGCCCAATGCGTCCGCAATCCTTTCGCGGCGCGCCTCCTCCTCCGCCCTGACCATCAACTCCGGAAACAGCGCCCCATACCGGACTTCCCGGACCAGAAAATCCAGCTCTGGAAGGCTGTTCAACTCGCCGTCGGGAATATTGGTAATAGTACCGTTCCATTCTCCCTTCTTTTCCGGACGAAACCGCCTCCTCCTCAAACCTCCGGGCGGGGGCCGTACTTGTTCTCCCCCTCCGTACCGCGAAACATTCCCAGCAGAGCAACAACCCAGGTCAGGGACAAAACGATAATGACTAAGGCAACCACGACTAAAACGACAACCCCAAATGCAAGCGCCGGAGAAAAGCCCGGATAATGCATAATTCCGGTCCTGGGAAGCAACGGCCCCGCCTGTTCCAGCAGCCACGCGGCCATCCAATTCCCAGCATACGACACGACAGGCAGGGCAAAAACCCAGTACCCGGGCAGCGATAAATCATGCAATCTCCTCCAGCAGAGGGAAAAAGACTGAATGACGACCAGCAGGCATAATAAAACACCAATGAAAACCCCTGTGAAAAAGACGGCGGATTCGCTCACCTTCCCCGGAAACAGGAATCCCAGTATCAGTCCGCTCAACAGAAGTGCGGCCACCAATGCCAGACAATCCGCCAGCGTCATGGACAGGAAAACATGCAGGCATTCCCGCTGTGATGCCCGGCCTTCAAGCACGAACGCCATTTTCCACGACCGGCGGTAATAAAACCACAGCCGTTTCCAGTGCGACATCCGGGCGACCTCTTCCGGCGCTACGGACATGACATCCAAGGGCCATTCGGCGGAATCATCCCGTTGAACAACCTCCGCGAGGGGAACCCACTCGCCGCTATTCTCAGGACGGACCATCAAAGAATCCGGCAAACCGCCCCACTTCACTTCCCGGATCAGAAAATCCAGCTCTGAAGGTCCGTGCAACTCGCCGTCGGAAGTATGGTAATAATACTTCATTTCCACAGGCATAAAAAAACCATACTTGTCTGGAATCCAGCCATCAATACCTTTTCTTCCAACATCTGCGTTCCGACCTGTCCACACCTATTCCCCGTCTGCATCCAGCGTCACCGCCAGTCTCAAGAACCTGCGTTCCGCTCCGCCTGCGCCTATCTCCGGAGCATCATGGAATTCTCCGGGAACAGTGACTTCATAAGACTCCGTCCAATCTTTCAGATTGGAGGAAGCCTCCACTCTCAGGGAAATCCCGACGGCATCCTCATTGACCGGCCACGTCATCAAAAGGCGGTTGTCCTTCTCGGAAATACGGACCGGACTGCCGCCCGGCTTCAGGGGGTCCATTCCCGTGGCATACTTCAGCAGGTTGGGCACTCCGTCACCTGCGGCGGACTGCCCGGGTCCGGTCTCGGAATTGGAGGGGTCCCTGCCGGTGATCTTGTCCTTCTTCCACTCGTTCCATGTCAACTTGCCGCCTCTCTGTCTCACAACAACATCTCTGGACGCCAGAAAGGAAGAAACAGTCAAGGTCGCGGTGCGCGTGGAAGCTCCGCCGTTGGCCTCCGCGGAAATGGAAATGGTCCCGTTCCCATCCGTTCCCTCCACGGACTCAATAACCAGCCAGGCGGCATCCTTTGCAGCCGTCCACCCCGCATTGCAGGAAACGGACAATGTCGCGGCGGAAACGCCTTTTCCCAGCACGACTTCCTCCGGAGCCACTATCAGCGTGGCAGCCCTTCCGGTCTGAACGACCCTGATGGAAACGGGCTTGAGGCCGGGAGACGATACGGAAATCACGGCTTCCCTCGTTCCGACATCTCCAAAGGGAGCGGCCGAGTAAACCACATTCCCGTCTCCATCCCCGGAAGCGCCGGACAACACCAGCCAGTCCGCGGAAGACAAAGCCGTCCAGGAAGAATCACAAGTAACGGCCAACCGTGCGACAGCAATCCCTTCGGCAGATACGGAAATATCCGCAGTATCCACGGAAAGCACGCTCAACACTTCGGAAACCGGAATCTTCAGGAAAAAAATATGGGCGGATGCCTGCAGCCCCTCGTACAAAATACCCACATGGTCCTCGTCCACCAGGCAAACATCGGAATAACCGGCGCATTGCCTGGAATCGTATTGAATCTGACGGCCGGCGGGCCATGTCTTCCCGTCGTCCAGGGAAGTCTTCAGGGTCATTTCCCGGCGGGCGGTGCTGGAAGTGGGATTGGAAAAAAACAGCACATGGCGCATGCGCCCCGCCTCCAGCACGGAAAACAGGGAACCCTGGCATTTGGGTTCCATCAGGGTTCGGGCTGCCTTGCGGTCCGTCTCATGCTGCGTCCAGGTCTTCCCCAGGTCGGCAGTGGTATAAACCGCCCGGTACTTGCTGTTATTCTCATCCTTGGCATTCAGCATCAGGGAACCGTCTGAGAGCTGGGCTACGGAGCATTCGCTGGTTTTGGTACCGATCCCGTAATTGCCTGCCGTGACATTCTTGTACTTCTCTTCACACACCCATGTTTTGCCGTGGTCTTTGGAATAAATAATGCAGGACTGGGCAATCCCCATGCCGTTGTGCCAGATCTGCGCCGGAAAGACGAGGGTCCCGTCATGCTCGCCGCCCTGCACGGTAATGCCGTGCCCCGGCCCCTGGAAGATGGACTGCCAAGTGGCCGTCGTACTCCTTACCTGGGAATTGATGCTCCTGCATTCGGACCAGGTCGCACCGTGGTCTGTACTGAAGGCGGTCACGAGCTGGCTCGTGGAAGAACTCTCCACATCATTGGTGGAGGCGCTCCCCGACAGGCCCGTTCCGGCAATGGCCGCCAGCCACAAAGTTCCTGTGTTTTCATCCACAAGAATGGCCGGGTCTCCGATACCCCATCTGGAATTATAACCGGACCCCTCAGGCTCCATCACGGCATCCCAATCCATCGCAACGGCCGTCCGCGTCCAGGTCTCCCCTCCGTCGGAAGAACGGGCCACGCCCACGTCTATAACGGCGGGCAGGTCGGTTCCGCTGTTGTAACGGATATCATACACGGCCACCAGATCCCCGTTCTTGGCACGGACAATCCCCGGAATGCGGAAATAGGAGGAAGTCCTGCCTTCCTGCTTCCCTCCCGTAATCACGTCACCCGATTTGGCCACCGCATAACCGATGCGCTGGGACGCCGCAGGCACATCCGGCACCATCAGGGAGGAATTCCCCACAGAAACGCCCGCCAGCTTCACCTTTACGCGGTCATCCAGGGACGCGCTCCCCTTCATCTTGACGGATATCCAGAAACTATACGCCGTCCCCGCCATCAGCCCGGCGCCGTCCACGGCCACGCGAGCCGTTCCGTCGGCAGACACGGACGAAGTACCCAGAACCGTCCCTGCGGAAACGCCTCCCGCCAGCGTTTCCCAACCATCGTCAAAACCTGAGGGAGGAATGCAGACGGAAACGCTCTCCACATCCTCCAAAGCGGTGGAACCGCTCAAATCCACTATTACAGACATATCCGCATAAGAAGAAGGGGTCTCCGACAGCTTGAACCGGAGAACACCATTCATATCCAGATTCTTCATCACGGGCCAATTCTTCGCCAGAATGCTCACCTGCGCCCCGGCATCCGTACCCAGCAGCAAATTGTCCACCATCACGGCGGAACCGGCCGTGCATTCAAAAACAAGTCCCTGCGCCCCGGCCGGAACGGTCCCCCTGAAAGAACTGGGGAAGGGAGTGGAGCCATTGTTGCTCACCTGCGCGGAGCCGGCATCCACCAGCAGCGTCCGACCTCCAGTGGAATCGAGATAATACACGCGGAAAGCCAGGGCCTGGCTGCTCGTCCACCGTTCCGCACGGAACGCACAGGGAGACTCCTCTTCAAGGGGAGAAGGGAAATGCAGCGTCACACTGCGGGCAGCCGTCCCCCCTCCTGATCCGTTAATCTTCAAACTGCGGCCAAAACCGCGGCTGCTCATGTCCACAATCTCCGCATCTCCGGAAGAAGCCGTAAAGGAACCATAATGCCCGTCCAGCATGGATATGGCCGCCACGGGAAAGCCATCGAACGTCTCTCCCGCCGCTGTAGAATCAATCCAGTCATCCCCGGGCGCGGCGGAAGCGGCGCCCCCCGCAAACGCCAGCCAGCAGCACAAGGCCGCCACAAACGGAACCGCCAGCCTTAGACGGCGCCCAGGCCAGCCCCTGTTCCGGGAAGAGATAAAATCTGTTGGAAGAACCATATTAAAAAATATGGTCCAGTTACTTTTGCCTGAAAGCAAGACACTTCCCCAGCCGCTTTAAAAAGACCAGTCCCCCGGTCGACCGGCTGGGAAAACTACCGTTCGCCCGCTGAAAGCAAATCCGTCACGGAAGCCCTCTTCATGCGCCAGGCAGGCGCCAGACAGGCCAGTGTGGAAAGGGCCAGCACCAGAAGCACGGCATACCCCAGATGTGCCCAGGGCATCGTGATGGGAGGCGTAACAATGCCGAAATGGTAGCCGTACTCCAGAATCTGGATGGAACACCAGGCAGCCAGAACGCCCAGCGCCAGACTCATGATGACGGCACACAGGGAAATCATCAGCGTCTCCGCCCAAAGCATGCGCATCACCATTCCTCCCGGCACGCCCACCGCCCTCATCAAGCCGAATTCCCTCCGGCGGGACTGGACGGAGGCCAACACGGTATTCAGAACAGCCAGCACGGCAATCACCATAATGATAATCGGTAACTGGCTCATGGTAAAAATCACGCTGTCCCCGCGGCTGGTGACGCTGCCGCCCAGGCTCTCCCGGGTCAGGGCCTTCACCAGCGGCTTCACGCCTTCCTCCCCTCCCGCCCGCTCGCGGGCCTTCATCAGGGCAAACTCGCCCAAATCATCCTGAAGCGCCACATTGCTCACCCCGGGAGCCGTATCCCCCCAGATGAACTGAAACCCCTGGTGGCCGTAACCCTCCTTGAGCCAGCGTTCATCCGCAATAGCCAGGGCGGCCACAAAACCGCCGCGGCGCACGCGCATGCCGCTGGTCTTGGTCAGCCAGTGCCAGCCGGGGAAGGAGACAATGCCGGCCACCTTCCAGGGTTCCCCCTTCATGGCGGCGGAGGCGCCTCCCCGCGGTCCGCGCAACCCGCCCTCAGGCACATTCCCCGGGCGGCTCCCCCGGACGGAAGGATTCACCAGCATCAAATCATCCCCCGCCTTCAATCCCACCGTCCGCGCGAACGTATCCGGAATCAGCAGGGAACGGGTGGACTTCAGCATGGCATAGGCCTCTTCCGGATTGCCGGAGACAAACACGGGCTTGAACAGGGGGTCTTTCCCCTCCGCCATCTTCTCCACGGGAATGCCGGCCAGCACTACGGAACGGTTGCGCATGCCTGAAAAACCGGGGCTCTTCATCTGTTCCGGGGAAATATCCGGTTCATCCACGTAAATGGGATGCATCCGGGCATTCTTCAGGCTGGGCCGCGCCATCAGCTCAGGCACGTCTCCCGGTCGGAACTCCGTGTGCAGGAAGGAAACCAGCGTTCCGGGCGTGGAAGAATCCGGAGAAAAGGGAACCAGCATGGAATATCCCCATGTCTGCACAGCCACAAACAGGGAAAGCCCCACGGACATGGACACCGCCGTTCCCACGGAACGGCTGAGATTGCGGCTGAGCTGGACTCTCAGGAACGCATGGGGCACGCGCAGAAGAAGCCCCGTCAGCCACGCCCCGGCCCATTCCGTCGCGCGGACGAAGGCGGGGGCAAGAAACAGAGCGCCGGCAACCAGGCCGGGATACCCCAGCCAGACGAACATCCATTTGCGCGTCTCCACCTCCAGCCCCGGAAGAAGCAGGGCGGCGGGCTGGAGCACCACGCACGCAAGGCCCGCTAGGACGGACCACACAGGAACGCGGCTCACCTTCCCCATGAATCCGGCGGAAGGAACGGCCGCCTCCAGCGGAGACTGGCGGGAAGCGCGCCAGGCGGGAATCACGGAAGCCAGCAGGGCCCCACCTACGGCGCACGCAGCCGCAACCAGTGCCGTCGTCCAGGTCAGGGAAGGCAGCGTGGAGGAACCTTCCTCCAGCAGGTACACCAGGCAGAATCCGGCGGCCAGACCGCCTAGCAGGGCCGGAATGCACAGGAACAGGCCTTCCCCCACAATCAGCAGGGCAATCTGCATGCGGCTCATGCCGAGGGCGCGCAACAGGGCCAGCCTGCGCGTGCGTTCGCTGACGCCGATGCTCAAGGTGGTGAAAATAATAAAAACGCAGGAAAAAAGGACAAGCCAGACGGACATTTCCGCACTATCCTTCTGCTGACGCACGGAACGGTCGCTGGAAAGCCGCTGGATGATGGAATCCGTATCCGCCACGGCGGCGGAAGCCCTGGACAGCTCCTCCCGGAAACCCTCCACAAACTCCTTCTTGTCCACACCCTCCTTCAGGCGTACATAAATCAGATTGGGAACAAAAGGCCGCCCCGTGATCTTCTCACACACGCTTGCCGGAACGAACAGGGAGGAAAAAGCGGGACCGCCCCCCATGCCGCCCGGCCCCATGATAACGCCGGGCGTCGCCTTTGCCTGTTTCACGATGCCGACAACCTTCACATCGTACACATGCGCACCTACGCGCACATTCATGACAGTACCTATGCCTGCGCGGAAATACTTGGCGCTTCCGCTTCCCAGCACCCCTTCCATGGCGGAGGAAGCCGCCATGTCGGGCCAGACGCCTTCCTCCAGGTCGTAAGGACATTCTGCGGCCAGGTTCCCCACCAGGATGGGACTTTGGGGCGGAATACCCATGCGGTCGCGCGTCTGCTCGTCAAAACTGCCGCGTTCATTCGCACAGCCGATCTGCAGGCGCGGAACCTGGCAGGCGGCGTTGACGGATTCCACCAGTGGAGAGGCCGCCAGGCGCGCGGCCAGTTCCGGATCGGCAAACCGGGGCTGCCCCCCGGGAGGCAACGGCCCCCTGGACGCTTCCGGCACCAGGCAAAGGTCGTAACTGCCCATGTAGGCCTCGGCATCGTTGTCGAACTCCTTGACCAGCGTATCATAGCTCCCCATCATCCAGACGATGAGGCTGACGGAAACGAGAATGGCAAACACGCTGACGGCCACACGCCCCCGGTTGGCCAGCAAATCCCGCCAGATCAGTTTGGGCAGCAGCGTCATAAGGCGTCGTTCAGCGTGCGTTCATAAAAAGAGGAAAGTTCCACGGGACCCGGAAACTCCGCCGTGGGCCTGTCGTCCACAATGCGGCCGTCCTTGAGCACAATCACGCGGTCTGCCCACATCGCCACGTCCGGCGCGTGCGTCACCAGCACGAAGGCGCAGCCCTGCGTGCGGTGCAAATCCCGGAACAGGTCGCCCATGAGGCGCGTGTTTTCGGAATCCAGATTGCCCGTAGGCTCGTCCGCCAGCACCAGGGCGGGTTCGGAAATCAGGGCGCGGGCAATCGCGACGCGCTGCTGCTCCCCGCCGCTGAGCGTATCGGGCATGGCATGGCGGCGGTGGGACAGCCCCACCCTCTCAATCATGGCGTCCAGCGCGGCGGCGGAAACCCTGTGCCCCCCCGCCAGGGAAGGCAGCAGAATATTCTCTTCCACGCTCAGGGTGCCCACCAGGTTGAACATCTGGAAAATAAATCCCACGCGGTCCCTCCGGTACACCGTCAGGGCGGCATCGGATAAGGAGCCTATATCCCGGCCATCCACCACCACGGAACCTTCATCCGGGGAAAGCAGCCCCCCCAGGACATTCAGCAGGGTACTCTTCCCGGAGCCGCTCGCGCCCATGACGGCAACGAACTCTCCCTGGGGAACAGTCAGGCTGATATCTTTCAGCACCGTCACCTCCCCGGTGCCGGATTTGAAACTGCGCTTGAGGCGGCTGACGGAAATAACGGGAGAGCTCATGGCGGAAACGGTGGATTAAAATGTGGTCTTCAGGCCTACTTCAAACGTGCGGGGATCGCCCACGGTGCACTGAACGGCGTGACGGGTGGACTGCACGTACTTCTTGTCGAAAATATTGTACACGGCCAGCCTCAGCGTGGCGTCCTTCAGCCATTTGGTTTCCGGCAGGGGAACTTCCACGGTGAAATCGAACACGCTGTAGGAGGGAATCGTGTAATTGTCCGCGATCTTCTCCCCGCGGAACGTAGCATAATAGGAATCCTTGCAGCGGTAGCCCAGGCCCAGCACGGTGCCGTTCAGCAGGCCGCCGTCAATCCGGTACTTCTGCCATATGGCCAGCGCATTGGGCGCGATGGTGGGATACACTTCCCCGGTGGTCCGGTTCTTGGTGCGCGTGTAGGTGTAGGAAAGGTAGGAACTCCAGTTCTTGGTGATCTCCCCGTTCAGGGAAAGTTCCACGCCTTCCGCCCGCTTGGAGCCGTCCGCATAATACCTGTCAAGGGAGCCGGGCAAAGTCACGGGAGTATTATTCTGGATGATGTCAAACCAGGAGGCGGAAAACCAAACCTTGTCCACCGGGCTGACGCGGAAGCCGAACTCCATCTGGTCCGTCCTCCAGGAATTGGTCAGTTCCTTGTTGTTCTCATCCTTGTAGCCGAAATTGGGCGCGGAAGTCCGGGCGGCGTTGGCAAACAGGGCCACGCGCTCCCCGATCATGCGGGTGATGCCGAAGCGGGGGCTCCAGGCAAACGCGTAATTGTTGTCCATGCTGAAATGGGCGTCGCCGCGCACGCCGGCCAGAAAGCGCCATTCCCCGTAGGACAGCACGTCCTGCAACAGGAACCCCGCGCGCTGGATGATGGAATCGTCCGAATTCACGCCGGAATAATCACGGGGGGAAGGAATGACGGGAGCCGGATTGTACAGGGAAAAATAATCGTTCGTGTTATTCATGGACGAGCCGTCCCCGTATACGCTGCGCCCCGTATAGGACACGCCCATGAGCGCTTCATGCGCCACCTGGCCGGTCTTGAACTCCGCCAGGGCGTTGGAATAAAAATTCCAGTTGATATTCTGCGTGTCGCTCCAGGAAGCCTCATACTTGGCCTTGCCGTCCGCGATCATCTGGTTGTAATACTCCTGAGTAGTCATGCCGCCCCCGCGGCCGGGAGAGGAGGAAACGCCCCAGATATTATAATCCACATCGCTGTAGCCCAAACCGCCGCCGATGCGCACCGTCCAGACCTTTTCCAGCTTGCGTTCAAAATCCAGCATCGCCAGCAGGGACTTGGAATTGAGGCGGCCGCTCGGAGAACCGTACCAGGCGTCGTAGGGACCCACAAAATGGCCGGCCAGAACGGGAATGCCCATATAGGTGGGCGAATTCTGGTACTGGAAGCTGGTCGTCAGCACCGTCTTGGTGCGGGAATCATGCTGCCATCGGAAAATCGGGGAAACCGTGTACTTCTGCCCGCCATTGGCGCCCCCGTTCAGCCAGAACGGACGGTCGTATTCCGCGGCGACCACCGTGCGCAGGGCGAAACCGTTCGTTTCGTCGCCCCGGTAGCGGGTATCGTCAATGGTCATGCGGTACTTCTGGCCGTGGTGGGAAAAACGGGCATAGGCCGTCAGCTCCGTCCTGTCCACAAACTCCGGCGTCTTCAAAACCAGGTTGATGGAGCCGCCCGCGCCGTAGGGTCCCAGCGTGCTGGACTGGCCGCCGGCAATGGACCCGATGGGCCCCTTGACGATTTCAATACTCTCTACCAGGGACGTATCCATGCCGTACCCCATGCCGCGCGGAAGGGGCATGTTGCCTATCTGCACGTCACTGCCCGCAAAACCGCGGATAGTATACTGGTCCGCCGTGCGGGACATCAGCATATCCCCCCCTGTATTGACGGAGGAATCCATGCGCAGGGCCTCCACCAGGGAATCGGCCCCCTTGGACTCCATCAGATCCCGCGTAATCACGTTTACCGTCTGCGGAACCTCTTCCGTCTTCATGTTCGTGAGCGTGGCCGTGCTCACCGTCTCCGCCCGCAGGGACTTGGAGCGGATGGTCATCACCCGTTCCGGCATCTCCTGAACATCCTCTTCCGCTGCCGGCTTGTCCACGGCGGCATAGGCTGACGGCCCCAGGACAAGAAAGCTCCCAATGGCGGCGGCGCGGTGCAATCCGCACCCGTGGCGGCGATAACGGCGGTTATTCATGGCAGGTAAACGCATGCGGCAAGTATAAAACGGAAAGCCGTTCCGTCCATGCCCATTTGTTAACAATTTGATAACAGCCGTCTTTTATCCCTGCAAACCCGCGGCGTATCATGCACGGAAAAAATCTCCTGGAAAACCTACAGCCCCAGAGACCGCGCCCTGCTCTCCCCGGCTTTCCTCAGCCATTCCGCCAGAGACTTCTTGTCCCTGTCCGCCAAAAACTTCCTGACGTCACCCAACTGGGCCAGGGCCGCGTCCAGCCGTTCCAAAACGGCCGGGGAATTCTCCGTCAGAATCTCCGCCCACATGGACGGTTCCCCCATGGAAACGCGGGTGGTGTCGCGGAAGCCGCCGGCGGACACCAGCCCCAGCAATTCCACATCACCTCCGTCCAGCGCGCTGTGAACGCATAGCGCGGAAAGAGCGTGCGGAATATGGGAAATGCGGGCCACGGTGGAATCATGGACCGCCGCCTGCATCCTGATGCAATGGCAGCCTGCGCGCTCCCAAAACCTCTGGAGCAGAAGAAGGACATCCTCATGCACGTGCTCGTCATTCGTCAAAATGCAGGTAGCCCCCTGGAACAACTCCGCAGAAGCATGCTCCATGCCCTGTTTCTCAGAACCGGCCATGGGATGGGAACCGATAAAAACCACTCCGGCACGCGTCAGCGCAGCCCCCACGGACTGGTGCACGCATCCCTTCACGGAACCCACGTCAGTCACGACGGCGCCCGGCTTCAAGGCCGGCAGCATGGCGGCGGCCACATCCGGCATCACCCCTACGGGAGTGGCCAGGACAACGAGGTCCGCTCCCTGCACCGCTTCCTCAACCCGGGTGGAAACGGTATGCGCCGCACCGGCGGAAAGAGCGTATTCCAGCGGTTCCGGCCTCCTGCCCCACAGGCGCACATGGACATGGGGCATCCGCGCCCTCACCGCCAGCGCCAGGGAGCCCCCCAGCAGGCCCGGCCCCGCAATGGCTACGGAAGAAAAGGAAGGCTGTTTCTTGGAAGCGTCTTTCATGGTCTTGCGGGCGGATACATCAACGCCCCGGAACACGGAACATGTCCAGGGGCGCGACCGGCATCATTCCGCCGTTGCATCACGGCACGCGGAACTTCTTGACCTCGTTCGGGAAATTGGTATCCCGCAGAACGGTTCCGGAAGGATAGGGCTTATTCGTGCTCCTGTTCAGAATCTTGATCTTCTTGGTGCGGTCATACGGGCTGACCACCACGGTGGGATCGCCCGTAGGCCATGCGACGGGAATGGAAGAATTGGCGGCGGGCTCCACGGGTTTGGGAGGGGCGATGCCGGTGACGGAAGAATCGCCCACCGGATTCGGAACCGTGGGACTGGGAACGGCAGGCTGGGAAGAAGCGTTATTATTGCCGCCGCCCAGAAGGCGGTTGATGGTTCCTTCCTGGGTCCGAGCCGGATCGGGATTGAAGCCGGAATTCTGCGCGGACGAAGGATCCAGAGAATTTCCTCCCTGAACTTCGTTCAGCAGGCTGTTGCCCTGGCCTCCGAGGGCATTGGGTCCGGACGGATAGACATTCTCCGTAGGATAAATGCCGATGGGCCGTTCATTAACGCGTTCCGTCTCGCAGGAAGGCAAAAGGACTGCGCCTGCGGCAAAAAGCATGCCAATCGTCTGGGAAGTGTTCATATAATCTCTCGTCAGGTTATATATTTCAAATCCATCCTACGGCCACCCACCTTCTTGTCAACCATAAAGCCCGTTTGCCGAAACACTTCATGACAAGGGAATTCTTGAGCTTCAGGAACAGGCCGCTGCCGCCGCGCCGGGTTGGGGGGGGGGCGGCGGGGGGATACCGGCTGTGGGGGGGGGGCGTGGGCCGGGGGGGGGGGCGACGCGGCTAACCAGAGCGGGCC
>JAJQCV010000058.1:13722-24383 GCA_021202525.1 Akkermansiaceae bacterium
TTGCCGAAACACTTCATGACAAGGGAATTCTTGAGCTTCAGGAACAGGCCGCTCCCCCCTCCCCGCTTTGTTCCGCTGACTTCCCGGAAAAACCGTCTTTCCGGTAGGAACGTCTTCCGGTCTCCCCGCCCCCTCTTCAAACCATCCAAGGCCCTTTAATTCCCGTTTAAGGCATATCTTATGGAACGCGCAAACCAGCTCTCCCGCCGGAAAAAGGCCGCAGCGTTTTCTCTCCGAAGGGGAAAACACCGGCACACTGCCCGGACAACATCCCTGCGGAACATATCAAGACAAAGGGAGCACCACCACGCTTCCGTCATAACTGGTTGCCCGGCACTACACAAAAAATTGCCGGAACAGGCCCTTATCCTCCCTTCATCTTCACCGGGACGGAATAAAATCCCAGGACGAAAGCGTCCTAAATAGATGAAGGAGCCCGAACGACTATCCTATCAAAAAGCAATAGGCGCACTCCAATGGGGACAATTTCCCCGCAATTACTACAATTTCACAGGGTTATTTTAACTTTTCAAAAATGGAACGTTCCACGCCCGGAGTTCACGGGGCAGTCCCCTCCCTGTCCGGAATTCCCCGCCGCCGCAACACGCCCGGACAGCATCACGACGGCACGCTGACAGACGGCAGTTCCCCGCAAGTCATATGAAAAAACGTTCGCAGATGCCTTATAATTTCAGGGAAACGCCCTTCCGGCGCCAGGGATGCAATAGACAGATTATCCTTCCCTAGCGGGTACGTTCTGCTACAATCCGCCCCACATGGATGACGTACAGACATCTAAGAAAAAAATGCCCTCAAAAAAGGAATGGAGGGGTTTTTATTCCCTGATTCTCATACAAGCCCAAAATGCCTTCAATGAAAAGGCGGCCCAATTCCTGCTGATCCCGCTGGGCGTCTGGCTGGCCGCGAACAACATCGCATACGGCCCGGACTCCTGGGTCAACTCCCTCCAATACATCCTGGGTTGCATCTTCGTACTGCCCTATATCCTGTTCTCCCCCTTTGTCGGATGGCTGGCGGACTGCTTCTGCAAGGCGCGCATCATCCAATTCATGTCCTTCCTGCAAATCCTGGTGCTGGGGGCCATGTTCCTGTGCTTCAGGTATGAAAACATAGAAATGGCCGTCTTCTGGTTCTGCGTCTTTTCCGTCCAGGCAACCATTCTCAGCCCCGCGAAAAAAGGGGTGGTCAAGGACATGGTAGGGTCCCGGCAGCTCGGGTACGCCTCCGGGCTGATGGAAATGAGCCTCATCCTGTCCATGCTGGCCGCCCAGATCGGCATCTTCGTGTGGTTTGACATCCTGCAGGTATCTTCCAACGACGGCTGGGAAGCGGCGGCCTTCCCCACCATGATCCTCACCTTCATCGCCATCCCCGTGGCGATAGCCGCTCTGTTCCTGCCCCGGTATCCTTCCAAGCAGACGCGGAAATTTGAATGGAAGCTCTTTTACGAACACTTCGTCCAGCTCAAATACCTGTGGAGCCAGAGGGACTTGCGGCTCAGTGAAATCGGCATCTCCTACTTCTGGTTCCTGGCCGGGGCGCTGATGCTCATCTCCCTGCAAATCGCCCAGGACCATCCCATCCGCGACTCCGTATTCAGCATGTCCGCCGCCATACTGATGGCGTGCCTCAGCGGCGGTACCGTGGTCGGGGGCGTTATTGCCTCCATCATCTGCCGCAAGAAAATCGAGCTTGGGCTGATCCCCCTGGGCGCCATCGGCTTCACGGTCGGCTGCATCGCCATGTCCTTCTTCTCTCCCGGCTCCCTGCCCAGCAACATCGGCTTCGGCATCACGGGCGCCTTTGCGGCGGCCTACCTGGTGCCCCTGAACGCCCATCTCCAGGACAACTGCGAACCGTCCAACCGGAGCACGGTCATCGCCGCCGGCAACCTGATGGACTGCATCATGGGCCTGGTGGCTGTAGGGTTCCAGCTCATGCTGAGGAACATCTTCTCCGTCCAGAACCAATTCTGGGTGCTGGCCATTCTGGGCGTGGTCATCACGATTGTGGCGTTCCGCCTCATCCCCCGGGAATTCATCCGCATGATGGGACTCTGGATCATGCGGATCGTGTACCGTTCCCGCGTCATCCACCAGGACCGCATTCCGGAAGACGGAGGGGCCATCATCGTCGCCAACCACGTTACCTACGGGGACGCTCTCTTCCTTTCCCTCATCTGTCCGCGTCCCATCCGCTTCATCGTGGCGGAAGAATTCGTGGCCATCCGCTGGCTCGGCTGGATACTGGAACTCTTCAACTGCCTCCCCATCTCCTCCCGGAATCCCCGGGAATCCCTCTCCAAGGCCATCCAGGCCCTCAAGGCCGGGGAAGTCATCTGCATCTTCCCGGAAGGGCAGCTCACCCGCACGGGCACCCTGTGCGCCGCACGCAGAGGGCTGGAAATGCTCGCCAAAAAATCCAGCTGCCCCATCATTCCCATCTATATGGACGAGCTGTGGGGCAGCATCTTCTCCTACTCCGGCAACCGCTTCTTCTCCAAGGCCCCCCTCCACGTCCCCTACCGCTTCACGGCGGCCGTCGGCGAGCCCATCGCGCCGGATGCGGTCAATCCGCCGATGGTAATCAACACGCTGCGGGAACTCTCCTCCACCTGTCTGGAAATCGCCGCCAGCATCGGGAGGGACGCCATTCTGAACCATCTGGAGCACATCGGCCACAAACCCCTTGTCACGGCCAAAAACACGCGGCTTACCGGCTACGAGATAGCCGAATGCCTGATGAACGACACCGTGGAAGCCGAAAATCCGGAACTCCGGAAATGGCTGGCCACCCTGCTGGACTGCTCCCGCTCCCAGAGCCGCCTGTGCGACTTCTGGATGAACGCCCAGCAGCTTGAACGGGTGAACGCGCTCCAGCCCAGGGAACTCCTGCTCACCAGCGTGGGACATGAAGAAGTCCATGAAACGGTGGCCGCCGTCCTGTGGCCCATCCTCACCGGCACGCCCGTTTACCTGATCGGGGACGGAGACCACAGCATGCCGGAAGGAATCAGGCAGATAGCGGGCTCCGACTTCCTGCGCCGCAGGCTCTACAGCCTGGTTCCGGAAACGCGCACGCCCCTGTACGACTTCAGCGGCTCCGGAGACCTCGTTTTGCCCAACATCGGCTGGCGCCCCTGCTTTGCCACGGACCGCGGCATCATCCTGGCCATGTCCATGAAAAGGAGCGTCTTCAAGCTGGATGACGGCACCGTCCAGCTCGGCATGCGCGCCCGGACGCGGGGACGCCTTCTGCCGGGCTTCTATCTGAACCCGCCTTCCTCCACCGTCATTGCAGGCGCCACCCTGTCCACGCCCTACTCCCTGCCCCCCAACCTGTACCTGGACGAATCAGGCTTCCTGGCGGAACTCCAGTCTTCCAATCATGAATAGCAACTCATCCCATCCCCGCCTTCCCTTCCCGCAGTATGTAATGACTCTGGCGCATGCCGCGGCCCTGCGGTCGGAAGACCCGTACCGCAAGGTGGGCGCCGCCGCCCTGGATGCGGACAACCGCGTCATCGGCACCGCCTACAACGGGCTCTACCCCGGATTCAAGGCGGAAGACTCCTTCTGGGCCAGCCGGGACGAACGCCAGAAATACATGCTCCATGCGGAAATCAACCTGTGCAGCCTGTTCCGCCGCGGAGAAGCCAGGGTAGTGGCATGCACCACGATGCCCTGCACCTCCTGCATGCAGGCCCTGTGTGCCCATGGCGTAAAAACCATCTACTACTGCGAGCCCTACGACAAATCGGAGGCTCCGGCCATCGCCTCTCTCTACGGCGTGGAACTGATCCAGGTTACGGACTATCCGCTCAGCGCGCACTTCCCCCTGGTGCTGGACTGCTGAAGCAGGCGGAAACCGCTAATTCTGCGAGAGGTTGAAACTCCATCCTCCCATGGACTGGGGCTCTCCTTGAACCTCCGGTTCAAGATGGGGGCCGAACTCCTGGCACGTTCCGGAAACGATGCTGCCGCTGTCGCATTCGGTATCGTCAAAAACAATTGAAACCTCGCTCATGGTGCAGTACGTATCGCCATCCGCACCGGCCTTGATATCGAGAACCGCGGAATTGTGGTCGGGACGGACCATATACGTATAAACTCCCTTATAGGCGAATCTGTTCCCAATCCGGGTAATATCCACATCCCGGCCTGCGAATTGAAGGCTGAACAAGGCCGTTCTTCCGTTCAGCAGAACAGCCGTGCGTCCGCTCAGGGAAAACTGTCCGTCATCTCCGGAACGGCCTGATCCGCCGCCGCACCCGGCCAGGGTACCCGTTAGGGCTACGGAAAACAAAAAGGGAAACAGAGGAAAAACTTTCATCGGCGGAAACATGAACAACTACAAACATTAAGTCAAGCAAAGCAAGCGATTTTCTCATTTTTCCAACATTTTTTCATAAAAAAGCCGCCTGTCGAAACAGGCGGCCTTCAAAACAGGCACCGGAATCAGCCGATCCAGTTCCAGGTAATGGGAACCTCAATATCCGGATGCAGGCTGTGCTTGACGGGGCAGCTCAACGCGGCCTGCTCCAGCATCTTCCTGTCCGGATGATCCGCAGGCAGGGGAACGCTGATAACTACTTCCAGCTTTCCAATGCGGCGGGGATCCGCATTCATGTGTTTGCCCACTTCCACCGTCATCCCTTCCAGCTTGATGCCTTTCCGGGCGGCTACAATGCCCATGATGGTGCTCATGCAGCCGGCAAGGGCCGCGCCCACCAGATCCGTCGGGGAAAAGGACTCCCCTTTCCCGTTATTATCTACAGGGGCGTCCGTGGAAAACCGGGCGCCGGACGGTTCATGCACCATGGAGCAGCGGAGGCCTCCTTCGTACGTTGTAATAGTTTTTACCATGGCCGTATTTTATACAAGGTTCGCGGTCATGCAACACACAAACATTGAATCCGGCGTTTCTTTATGTTACCCGAATTTCCCATGAAAAGCTTTTTCCATGCGGCCATCCTCTCCCTGAGTCTGCTGACGGGCATCATCTCCACGGGAACGGCACAGGACTTCGGCGCCATGAACTTCAGCGGCGCCGGAGATTTCGGCACGCCCCAGGCGTCAGGCACGGCCAGGGCCACGGTGGAATCCTACACTGCGGAACCTTTCGTGGTGGTGACGGAACTGGCCCTGCCCGACCATTGGCACGTCTATTACAAAAATCCGGGCTCCGTAGGCATGCCCATGGAAGCTTCCATGAAGGAAACGCCCGGATTCCGCATTGAAGGCCCCTTCTGGCAGGTTCCGGAGCTGGGCAAGGGAATCGTGGACTTCTATGGCTACAGCGGCAACGTGAAAATGGCCTTCCGCATCACGCCGGAAAACAATGCCCCGGAACAGGCCTCATTCACCACCACCATGACCTGGCAAATGTGCGCGGAACAATGTGCCGCGCCGGAAACCAAAGACTTCACCGTCACTCTGAAACGCGGGGAAGGCCGGCCCTCCCCGGAAGCTGACTCCCTGGTCCGGGGACTTGTGGGGCTCTCCGCTCCGGCCTGGGCGCAAGGCATGCAGTCCCGCATCTCCCAGGACGGAAAAACCGTCGTCCTTCATCTGAAAACGTCCGGAACTCCCCTTCCGGACGCTCCCGCCTACTTCTTCTGCGACCAGGGGGAAATCAACCCGACCGTTCCCCAGACACTCAAAAAACTGGACGACTCCACTTACGAGCTGGTCATGCAGTTCAACGACACCACGGACGGCCTCTACCCCAACAACCTGCCGGAGGCGGACAAGGGCAAGCCCCTCTCAAGCCTTTCCGGCATCCTCCGCATAGGCGATGAAGGCGCCAGCATCACGGCGTCCAATGCCCCCTTCTCCACAGCGGGACAGGAATCCACCTCAGCGGCTTCCCCTGAATCTCCCGTTCCCGCCCCCCCCGTGATGGGTCTGGCGGAAATCATGTTCTTCATGTTCCTCGGCGGCATTATCCTGAACGTCATGCCGTGCGTCTTCCCGGTCATCGGCCTCAAAATCATGAGCTTTGTC
Organism: Akkermansiaceae bacterium; assembly: GCA_021202525.1. GTDB lineage: Bacteria > Verrucomicrobiota > Verrucomicrobiia > Verrucomicrobiales > Akkermansiaceae > Akkermansia. The sequence continues at coordinate 19,749 of JAJQCV010000058.1, forward strand.
CAGCTCGGCGGCGGGGAAAGAAAAAAAGTGCTGGCCCATTCCCTCACCTTCGTACTCGGCATCCTGATCTCCTTCTGGATCATCACCGCCATCCTGATCGCCCTGAAAGCGAACATGTTCGACTGGTCCTCCCCCGCCGGACCCGGAATATTCAGCGGCGACTTCTGGCTGGGCCGCGGCGCGGAAGGAATCGTCAACTGGGCATTCTGGTTTGAAAACCCGTGGGTGAACTTCTGCCTGCTGGGGCTGATGCTGGCCCTGGGGCTGAGCATGTTCGGCGTCTTTGAAATAGGCGTCAAGGCCACGACAATGGGCGGCGAGCTCCAGCATAAAAAAGGCTATGCCGGCTCCTTCTGGTCTGGCGCCCTGGCCACCGTCATTTCCACCCCGTGCAGCGCTCCGTTCCTGGGGCAGGCCATCGGCGCGGCCATGCTCCAGCCCCCGCTGGGCATCGTGCTCTGCCTCACCATGATGGGGCTCGGAATGTCCCTGCCCTACATCGTGCTGGGAGCCTTCCCCGTCCTGACCAAATACCTGCCCAAACCCGGAGCATGGATGGAATCCTTCAAGCAGGCCATGTCCTTCCTCATCTTCGGCACCGCCGCATACTTCCTCTGGATATACATGGCCTTCTTTGATGCAGACAATCACCCGCAGGACATCCTCTTCCTCTTCTTCGGCCTCGTGCTCTTCTCCATGGCCTTCTGGATCTACGGCAGATGGTGCCCCATCTACCGCAGCCGGAAATCGCGCGTTACGGGAGGCATCTTCGCCATCCTGTTCCTTCTTGCCGGCCTCTTCTACATGCTGCCGCCGGAAAGCTCCGCCTGGTTCGGCCGCGGACCGGAAGCGGCTCCGGCGGACAAAAAGAACGCCGGCCATGCGGAAGAAGGCATGTGGACCCCCTGGAGTCCGGAAGCCATGCAGGCTGCCCTGGACCAGGGAAAACCCGTTTACGTAGACTTCACGGCCCGCTGGTGCTCCACCTGCCAGGTAAACAAGGCCTCCTACACGGATGAAGTGCTGGCCGCCTTCAAAAAATACGGCATCGTCATGATGAAGGCGGACAAAACGCGGACGAACCCCGTCATTGACCGGGAACTCAAAAACCTGGGCCGCACGGCGGTCCCCGTAAACGCGCTGTACCTGCCGGGGAAAAAACCGGTCGTCACCAGGGAACTCCTGTCTCCCTCCTACCTGCTTGAATTCCTGGAAACGGAAATGAAGCGCTGATGCGTCCCATCTCCGGGATATCCTCCCCGGAGATGCAGAAACGCAGAAAAACGCCCTCTGAAAGAAAAAAGGCTATTCGCCCTTCTTCAGAAGCGGCAGAAGAGCATCCGCCCATACCTGATAGCCTTTCGCCGTCAGATGGACCTTGTCTCTGGACATGCCCTCCCGGAATGTTCCATCCGGATTCAGCAAATCCTTGTTAATGGACAGGATAGTAGTTCTTGGAAGGCAGAGCTTCCGCAGGAGTTCATTAACTTCCTCCTGGCGCTTGCGCAGCGGGCCGCGGGGATCGGAACCGTAAGGTGTCACTTCCATCAGGATCAAATGGGTGCCGGGGAACTTCTTCAACAGGCGTGAAGCCACCTCCCGGATGCCTTTCACCGTATCTTCCGGAGCCTGCCTCCCTTTCAACTGGCCTATATTATTCGTCCCGGCCAGCAGAACGCAATAACGGGGCGGCGTCTTCACTGCCAGGTCCGTATCCTCCATCCGCCACAGCATGCCTTCCGTCCTGTCCCCGCTCACGCCGAAGTTGACGGCTTTCATCGGCAGGAACAATTTCTTCCAAAACTCCGCCCCCTCCTGCTCCCATCCCTGCGTGATGGAATCCCCCACGAACAGCACGCCGCATTCCTTGCCCATCAACTGTTCCCGGACAACCTTGTAGCGCGCCGGAACCCACGGCTGCGTATTCAGCTTGGCAACATCGGGAGGATCAGGAACGGCATTCTCCGGAGAAACATTCGCGACAACGGAAGACACGGCCCAAAACAGGCAGGCGGTAAAAAAAACGCGCATATTCATTCTTCATGGAAATACGCTCTCCCCTAGGATATACTTTCTTCCCAGGAAGAAAAATCACTTCCCTACCGCTTTGCCGAGAACCTCCAGGGGCTGGCCGGACAACTTCAACTCCCGCACCAGAAAACGGACGACCAGAAAACTCGCCAGAGCATCGTACAAGGCATCATGCCATCGTCGTCCGGGAAGCAGGGCATCCACGAAAGGGCTCACTCCAAGGGCATCACACAAGGTGGACAGGGAATAATCCGGCAGTCCGGGAACACACATCTTCCCCAGAACCAGAGTATCCAGCCAGGGGCCGAACCCGTGCCCCGGAAATCGCCGCAGGAACTTCCTCTCCGTGGCCGGATTGTGGCCAGCCACCACGGCACCGCCCAGCCGGGAGCGGATATCCGGCCACAGTGAATGAAAAGGCGGCGCGTCCGCCAGCATCTCCGTAGTAATGCCGTGCACCTGTGAGGCCGACCACAGGACCGGCCTGTCCGTAGCAATATAGGAAGTCCACAACTCGTGCTCCGCCTCCAGGGAGGAACACGCGGCAATGCCGATCTGCACGGGCTGGTCCGTATCCCCGCGGGCAGCCCCGGCGGACTCAAAATCAATGGCGGCAAAACGCAGGCTGCCGATGATGTCCCCGGAATGCGGCATATCAGAACAACTCCAGCTGTGCGTACTCCCCGGCAGGCATGTCGTCGTCCATGTCCGTATTCTTGGCCTTGGGTTCCGCCAGGCGTGAACGCTCCTTCTTCCGGGGACGCGTGGAATTCATCTCCAGATGGGACAAAATGGCCTTGGCCCGGTCCACAATCACGGCGGGCATTCCCGCCAGACGTGCCACCTGGATGCCGTAGGACTTGTCCGCCGCCCCCTGCACGATCTTGCGCAGGAAGACGATCTCCTCCTTCCATTCGCGGACGGCCACGTTGTAATTCTGCACGCCCGTCCGGGAACGGGCCAGATCCGTCAATTCATGGTAATGCGTGGCAAACAGCGTGCGGGACTTCAGCTCGTCATGCAGGTACTCCGCCACGGCCCACGCGATGGAAAGGCCGTCAAAAGTGGCAGTTCCCCGCCCGATCTCATCCAGAATAATCAGGGAACGTTCCGTAGCGTTATTCAAAATCAGGGAAGTCTCGCTCATCTCCACCATGAAAGTGGACTGGCCGCGCGCCAGATCATCGCTGGCGCCCACGCGGCAGAAAATGCGGTCCACCAGCCCTACACGGGCGGCTTCCGCCGGAACGTAGGAACCTATCTGGGCCATCAGCGTAATCAGAGCCACCTGCCGGATGTAGGTGCTCTTGCCCGCCATGTTCGGTCCGGTCAGCAAAATCAACCGGTTCTCCTCCGGTTCCAGGAAGGAATCGTTCGGAACAAACACATCGCCGGACAGGCTCTGTTCAATCACGGGATGGCGGCCGTTCACAATGTGCAGCGTCATGGAATCGTCCAGCACGGGGCGGCAATACTGGTACTGCTGCGCAATCTCCGCCAGCCCCAGCAGAACATCCAGATCCGCCATGGCGTCCGCGGTAATCTGGATGCCGTCAATATGATGGCCCACCTCCTCCCGGAGAAGGAGGAACTGTTCATACTCCACCTGCCGGGAACGTTCGTCCGCACCCAGAATGGTATTCTCCATCTGCTTGAGCTCCGGCGTGACGAAGCGCTCCGCATTCACCAGCGTCTGCTTGCGCTGGTAATCCGGGGGCACCTTGTCGTAATGGGACTTCGTCACCTCGATGTAATAGCCGAAAACATTGTTGAAGCGGATCTTCAGGGAATCAATGCCCGTGCGCTTGCGCTCCTTCTCCTGGAGCTGGGCCAGCCATGCCTTGCCGTCGCGGGAGGCCAGGCGCAGCTCATCCAGCCCGGCGTGGTAGCCCTCCCGGATAATTCCGCCCTCCTTGATCGTCACGGGCGGTTCGTCCACCAGCGCGCGCTGGAGCAGGTCCACCAGCTCGTCAAAGCGCCCCATGCGGGAACGGATGCTCTCCAGCATCTCCCCGCCGCCGGGCAGGGACTCCAAATCATCCCTCAACGCGGGAATCCGGCCTAGGGAACTGGCCAGGGCCTGCAAATCGCGGGCATTCCCGGCTCCCTGGGAAATGCGTCCCGTCAAACGCTCCATGTCGCGGACATTCTTCAGGCTGTCCCGGAGCTTGCTCATCAAAAAAGGCTCCTGCAGAAGCGCCGCAATCATGTCCTGGCGCGCCTGAAGCCTCCCCAGATCGCAGAGGGGGTGCAGCAGCCAGTCACGGAGCTTGCGCGCGCCCATCGGCGTGCTGGTCCGGTCCAGCGTCCCTAGCAGGGACAGCTTCACGCCCCCGCGGGAATCCACCAGGTCCAGGTTCCTCTGGCTGGCTTGGTCGATCAGAACGGCATTCTCCGTAGCGCGCACGGAAATGCGGCGCAAATGTTCCGTCGGCCTCCGGAGCTGGTAGCTCAAATAATGCAGAACCGCGCCGGACGCTCCGAGCGCCGCCGTCATCTCCCCGCAGCCGAAGCCGTCCAGGGAATGCACTCGGAAATGGTTCAGCAGGCTGGGAATGGCCGTGGAGGGAAGAAAGGTGTACCCGTCGTAATACAGGGTGGGAT
>JAJQCV010000128.1 GCA_021202525.1 Akkermansiaceae bacterium
GCGTGTTACCGTCCGTGAGGAATTGGTAAAGAAAAACACTATTTAACGCAGTTAACTATACTTGAAGATGAAGCCCTCCTTATTTTTTGCCGCCTCCCTTATCGCGCTTGCAGGCACGGCCCAGGCAGCGATTATCTTTGATTACCAGACCAATCCCGGAACGACGGCCGCCCTGTATAACCCTTCCGTCAGTGATGGAATTTCCATCACAGGCCAAACAGTTACCAATGCTTCCGGCGGAGCGCTGGGACAGAAAACGGGTACCAATTATGCTAATTCCTTTTTGAGTCCCAACGTGAATGTGGGGACCGGAGGCACATGGACCCTGACTTTGTCCTTCACCGTGACGAAAGATGCAACCATTGATTCAATAGCACTGAATCTTTTTACGTTCAACGGGTCCAATCAAATTCAGAACAGCAGCCGCAAAGGTGCGTATACGTTTAATTTGAAATTGGGAGATACGGTTCTGGCCAGTTGGGCTGATTCCTCCCTGACTTATGCGGGAACGGGGGATGTCACTCCTTCCGGCGCCCGGAAGGCCAGCGTGGAGACGCTGGGACAACGGGGCGGTTCTTCCGGAGTAAGGGAAGAATCTTCCCTGGACAAGGCCGTTACCTTGACGGCGGGAGAGACTTATTCCATGGAGCTTTCCCTGTCCCGGGGGGCGGAGACCAATGGATATTTTGTCGGGCTGGGGGCCATTGAGTTGAATACTGTTCCCGAACCGGCCACGGCTTCCCTGGGATTGGCTGGACTGGTCGTGTTGCTGCTGAGACGCCGCAAAAGATGATATTTCCCGCAGGGTACCTGTTTTTTCAAGCCGCTCCTGCAAATAAAGGGAGCGGCTTTTTCATTGCCTGAACAGGTGAATTGGCGCTGATGAAGCGGCAGATGATTTCCGGGCAGCCTTCCGCAAAGCCGCATGGAATGGGCGTTTTCTCCTTTAAAAAGGGGATGCAGATGAAAGGTGCATGATGCCGGCAATGACGGACATCAATCGACTCGGCCCGCACGGGAACATCGTAAAAACCGGGATATCAGGGAAGATGGCTTGGACGCTCTGCTGTAGAGTGTGCTATGTGTCAAATACCTCAAAATCCAGCGTTCCCCGTTCGGCGCCGTTCACAATAAGCGTAAGCGAATGGGTGCCGGGGTAATGCTTCCGTGTGCTTGCATCCGCAAAGGAATGGGTTTTTGTGTAAGGCTTCTTCCCGTTTTCCTTTAAAGAAAGCTCGGATATCTGGAATATCTTGCGGTTCCGCCTGCCGTTCGCCTTCACATAATCAATGCCATATTCCAGCCGTACCCTGGCTGCTTTTTTTGCCTCAATTCTAAAGGAAAAGGTCATTTCCTCCCCAATGGAAACGGATGCGGCGCCCAACGCAAAGCCGTCAACCTTCACACAACCGGCATCTGCGAATCCAAAGAGGTCCAGCACATCCCTGTTGCCCTTTTTAAGAAGTGTCCTGCACCCGTGCCTTACAATCCAGTCCGTATGGCTGTTTTTTCCGTACCAATCCCTTGCGATTTTTGTAACGAGGTCCGGATGTGTTTTGGATATATCGTTCAGGTTGTTGGCCACGCTTTTGCGGACATACGGGGACGGGTCGGCTTTAAGCTGCTCTAAAATAACGAGAACCGGCGACGGGTCTTTTTTGAAACCGGGCAATGCCCGTCCCCAGGGCAGTTGAGGGCGGCAACCCTCGCTGGCAAGCCGCCGGACATGCTCGTTGCCATGCCGGGCCCAGGCGGCCATCTGCCGCATCATGCTCTCTTCATGGTTGATGATAAAGGGCCTCACGGCAAATTCGGAAGACGAGAAAGGGGTATACCTTTCCAACGCGGCCATGGACAAATTCCAATGGCGCTCCTCCTGCCCATAGACTTCCACAAAGTCCGGGAAGCACATTAACGTAAAGTCGTTAAATCCTTCGGGATAACCCGCAACAACCTTGTCGATGACGCCAAGCGCCTGTTCATAATCGTCCGGCAAATATCTTCCCAGATTGATGGTAATTTGCCGCATGCGGGCTTTCAGCTCCAATCCGTCCCACGTTTCGTCCATGATGCCGTTGACAAAATCGTCAACCTGAAACGGAGGATATACGGTGCCAATACTCAAAGCCAGCGCGCGGAGAGACTCGTCATTGTATCTGTTTTTTAGTAATTCCGGCATATGCTTCCTCTGGAAGTTTTGGGCGTGCAGTTTGGCAGGATATGTTTCAGACGGCAGGCAAAATGGCTATCCGTCCGGTTCCCTTCCAGGTGTCCGTATTTCCGGAAATCCGTGGATTGCCGCAAGGGGGCGGTTAAAGCACTGTTCTGCCTTCCAGCGCTTTCATCAGGGTCAGCGTGTCCGCGTGGCTGAGGCCGGACCCGGCGGGCAGCCCCTGGGCGGGGCGGGAGATTTTGCAGTCCAGATCTTTCAACAGGTGGTGCAGGTAGGTGGCTGTGGCTTCTCCTTCCACATCGGACCCTGTTGCCAGAATGACTTCACACCCCGGCTGGCCGGCCACCCGTTCCACCAGGGAGCGGATGTTCAGGTCTTCCGGCTCCACGTCGTCCAGCGGCGAGAGTTTGCCCCCCAGGCAATGGTACAGCCCGCGGTAGGCGCTGCTGCGTTCAATGGGGATGACGTCCGTGGCCTGTTCCACCACGCAGATGGTGCGGGCGTCCCTTTCCTCGTCCCGGCAGGCTTCGCAGGGGGCTTCCGCCGTGCTGAAAAAGCCGCAGACCGGGCAGGGCGTAACGCTGTCCGCCGCCTGGCCGATGGTCCGGGCGATGGATTCCGCCTCTCCCATGTGCCCCTGGAGCATCCACAGGGCCATGCGTTCCGCGCCGCGCGTGCCGATGCCCGGCAGCTGCTTGAGGGCGGCGACCAGTTCAAGCACGGGCAGGGGATAGTCCAGATTATTCATGAGATGGAGACGGTTCCTGTTCCCGCTCCGCCGGGAGGGGCCACAGGATGGCCAGCAGGCCCGCAGTTCCGGCGGAAAGCAGGCAGGGCACGAAGTTGAAGAAAACGCCCCAGAGGCCCAGTGCCGGAGTGAAGCAGGCCAGCAGGAGCAGGAAGGCGGCGAGAACGGCCGATTTGCGGAGAAGCCCGCGCATCATCAGCAGATTACAGGCCACGGCGAGGGTCAGCAGGATGCACAGCAGGAATCCGGCGCCGGGGGACAGGGCGGGGGCGTCCGGAGGCAGGAGGAACGGGGCCTGGGCCATGGCTTCTCTCAGGGCAAATGCCCAGGAGGGCGTTACCCCCACCGAGTAGAGCACCACGATGAGGACGATCCCCGCTACGGAAAACAGGGCCCAGCGCATGAGCAGAATGTCCTGATGTGTTTTGGAAGCCATGGTTGTAAAAAATGCAGAAGGCGGAAGCGCGATGACTGCGGTGAAACACAAGCATCGGCACTTCCGCCGGGAAGATTTCGGGTTCCGGAAGGAATCAGGCGAATTTCTTCACGATGACGGAAGAGTTGTGACCGCCGAACCCGAAGGAATTGCTCAGGGCGGCGTTCACCCTGGCTTCACGCGCCTTGTTGGGCACGCAGTCCAGGTCGCATTCCGGGTCCTGGTTGTCCACGTTGATGGTGGGCGGAATAATGCCGTCCTGCATGGCCATGAGGCAGGCCGCCAGTTCCACGCCGCCTGCGGCGCCCAGAAGGTGCCCGGTCATGGATTTGGTGGAGCTGATCAGCAGGCCGTTTTTGGCGTGGTCGCCGAAGACGGCCTTAATGGCCTTCGTTTCGCAGATGTCGCCCAGCGGCGTGGAGGTGCCGTGCGTGTTGATGTAGTCGATGTCTTCCGGCTTCATGCCCGCGTGGTCCAAGGCCATCTGCATGCAGCGGGCGGCTCCGCGGCCTTCGGGGTCCGGAGCGGTAAGGTGGTAGGCGTCTGCGGAGATGCCGTAGCCGACGAGTTCCGCATAGATTTTGGCGCCGCGCTTTTGGGCGTGTTCCAGCGTTTCCAGAATGACGACGCCCGCGCCTTCACCCATCACAAAGCCGTCGCGGTCCACATCATACGGGCGGGAGGCGCGCTGGGGTTCGTCGTTGCGTGAGCTGAGGGCCTTCATGTTGCTGAAGCCCGCCACGCCCGTAGGCAGGATGGTGGCTTCCGCCCCGCCGCAGACCATGACGTCCGCATCGCCGAATTTCATGATGCGCCATGCTTCTCCGATGTTGTGGTTGGAGGTGGCGCAGGCCGTGACGATGGACATGTTCGGGCCGCCGAACCCGTATTCCATGGAAATGAGGCCGGAGGCGATGTTGCTGATCATGTACGGGATCATGAAGGGGGACACGCGGGCCGGTCCCTTGGAAATCAGAGTGCCGTGCTGGCTTTCCAGCGTGCCCAGGCCGCCGATGCCGCTCCCGACCATGACGCCGATGCGCGTCTTGTCCACGGCTTCCAGGTCCATGCCGGAGTCCTTCAGAGCCATTCCGGCCGCGCCCATGGCAAAGTGCGTGAAGCGGTCCACGCGGCGGGCATCCTTCGGAGTCTTGAAGTAGGGTGCGGGATCGAAATCCTTGACTTCCCCGGCGATTTTCGTGGAATAATCGGAGACATCCATGGACTTGATGGTGTCAATCCCACTGCGTCCGGCCTTCATGGCTTCCCAAGTGCTTGCAAGATCATTGCCCAGGGGGCTGATCACTCCGATGCCGGTGATAACAATTCTGCGGTCGGTCATAATAAGTGTGAGTGGTTGCAAATAATGCTCGAACCAAAGTAAACGACATTCCGGTAAAGGTCAAGCTAATCCCCCGGCGGTCCGGAAGGCCGGAAGCATGGGCTGAAAAAGGTTCTTTCAAGTGTCCTTTTCCGGCCCTGTGCAGGCTGGTTCCTTATTCTCCCGGAGCATGGGAGCGCCCGTTTTCCGGACGGCATCCAGGATAAGGTCCGCGATGGGGACCGTATCTTTCAGGCTGCGGGGCTGGCGGCCCGCTCCGGGTTTTGGGACGGCCTTGGTGCAGACGTCTTCCGGGATGCGGGGCAGTTCGGCAATGGGAATGCCCGCGGGAATGCCGGGCCGCTTATGGCCCGTTTCCGACAGCCAGGCCAGTTTGAAGAGGTTGTGCCGTTCCAGGATTTTCCTGAAAGCGTCTCCTTCCGGGAAACGGACCTCCGGAGGAAGGTTCAGGAAAGAAGCTATTGCGGGCCAGACGGACCGGGCAATCATCACATGGCCTTCCGGGCCGGGATGGACGCCATCCGGCGCGTAAATGAATCGGGGGTCCTTTTCCTTGGCGGCTCTGATCTGGCGGGAAAGCCCGGGGCGCATGTCCGCCACCAGCCAGCCTTTCTTTTTCTGCCCGTTCAGCCATCCGGCATAGATGTCCAGAACCGCGTTGTAGCGGGCGGAATCTTTTTCAAGCGTGTCCGCCATGTAAAGGGGAGGCGTCACGGCGATGAACCGGGCTCCGGCGGATTCCGCCTTCTCTTTCAGCCGTCGCATGCCTTGTTGGTAGGCTTGGAAATTGGCCTCGGAAAAAGACTGCATCATGCCGTCGTTCATGCCGTAGCAGGCGATGACCAGGGTGGGCTTGTACCGGGAAAGGATGGCGCCCAGCCGGTCGTGGATGCAGGGGCGGGGAAAGGCTCCCCCCCGCATGGCCCGGCTCTGAAAGTCCGGAGGCCGTTTCACTGGGGAGGGAAAAGTTGACGATTTCCGCATTCCTGTAGGCGGAATTCTGCCGCAGGCCGGATTCCAGGAGAGCCGGCCAATAGCCCGCATAGGGAATGCTGTCTCCCAGAATGGCGATTCTGGGAATTGCCGCCGGGGATTGGACAAGGAAGAGTGACAGCAGGACCGGAATGATGCGTATGAGGGACATTCCCATGATACGTCATTACGCGGGAGCGGGAATAGATGTTTCACAGAAACGCCTGCCCGGAAACCGGAATGCGGCGGGAGTGCGGGAGCCCCTGATGGGACTCCCGGTGTGCGTCCGGCTCTTCCTTTTTCCGTTTTCAGGACATGTGTCCGGCGATGGCCGGTTGCGGCGCGGGCTGGAAATCCAGGGAAAGGGAATTGACGCAATAGCGCATGTTTTTTGGTGTCAGACGTTCTCCGCTGAAGAGATGCCCCAGGTGGCCGCCGCAATGGGCGCAGGTGATTTCCGTGCGCTGTCCGGAGTTCTGGCGGATGCTTCGGACGGCGTCCGGCAGGGAGGCGTCAAAGCAGGGCCATCCGCAGCCGGCATCGAATTTGTCTTCCGACCGGAACAGGGGGGCGCCGCATTTGCGGCAGACGTAGGTGCCCTGCTCGAAAAAGCTGACGAATCTGCCGGAAAAGGGAGGTTCCGTTCCCTGATGTTCAATGATGCGTTTTTCCGTTTCAGTCAGCGGATGCCGCCTGCGGGAGGGACCGGGGTCAGGCACGCTCTGGGAGGCGGGGACTCCCCCTTCCACGGCCATGACGCCCGCCACGCCTTCCGCGATCGTCGCCATCCATGATATCCAGTGTTTCCGTTCTTCCGTATTCATACGGGGGTAAGACCGGAGCAGATGCGGTTTCGCTCATTCATGGCACGATATCTTGTGCATAAGGTTCTTTTTTAGGGAAGAAACCAGAAAATGTGGGAGTCTATGGAGGTATTAGTATTCCAAATCCAGCCAAAGCTGTTCCCAGACGCCCGGAAGGTGTTCTTCCAGAGGGTTGGAGACGGACAGGCCCAGAAGGCGGAACGTGCTGTCTCCGGAGTCCAGTTCTTCCATCATCGTGCGCGCCAGGGGCAGGATATCCTCCATGTCCGTCAGGCAGTCCGGCACGGTGATGCTCCGGGATTTCTGGACAAAGTCCGGGAATTTGATTTTCAAGGTCAGGGTATTGCCCCGGAATCCGGCGCGTGCCAGGCGCCCCGCCAGTTCTTCCGCCAGAACGGGAAGGTTGTTTTCCAGGGCCTGGGTCTTGGTGACGTCTTCCCGGTAGGTCTGCTCGCAGCCCACGGATTTGCGGATGCGGGATGATTCCACGGGACGCTCGTCAATGCCGCGGGCGAAGTTGTAGAACAGGACACCAATTTTTCCGAAGTGGCGGACCAGGAATTCCTGGTCCCGTTCCCTGAGCTGGGCTCCGTTGGTGATGGACAGGGCGTGCATGCGTGCGGCGGTGGCCTGTCCCACGCCCCAGAAGGATTCGATGGGCAGGCGCGCGATGAATTCCGCGGCGCGGGAGGGGTGAATGGTGAACAGGCCGTCCGGTTTGCGGTAGTCGGAAGCGATTTTGGCCAGGAATTTATTGTAGGAGACCCCCGCGGAAGCCGTCAGGCGCAGCTCCTGGCGAATTTCCCTTTTGATGCGCCGGGCGATTTCCACGGCCAGCGGGATTCCCGGCTTGTTTTCCGTGACGTCCAGAAAGGCCTCGTCCAGGGAAAGAGGCTCCACCAAGTCCGTGTAGCGGTGGAAAATCTCGCGGATCTGGGCGGAAACCGCTTTATACACGTCCATGCGGTTGCGGGTGAAGATGAGCTTGGGGCAGAGTTTCATCGCCTTCATGGAAGGCATGGCGGACCGGACCCCGAAGCGGCGCGCTTCATAACTGGCCGCCGCCACCACTCCGCGCATTTCCGCACGTCCCACGGCAATGGGCTTGCCGCGGTATTCCGGATGGTCCCGCTGTTCGATGGATGCGTAAAAGGCATCCATGTCCACATGGATGATTTTTCTCTGTTTCATGGGGAATGTCCGTGTTCCGGCCGGGGCCGGATGGGTGGACGGAGAAGACGGCCCACGATACCACGGTTTTCCCTTTCAGTCCAGTTGGACGGGGAAAAAGGGGATGTTGCGGAAATTTATGTTTCCGGTGGGAAATGGATTCTTCAAAAGTAGGAATCATGCATTCAACACAGAAGAAAACCAGGAACTTGGAAGGAGGGGGAAGAAAGACGGACGGAAGACAGGGTGATGGCTGAAGGATTGTTCCGGAGAAATGACGGAATAGATAACGGGGCGTTTCCTTCGTATGCGGGGGAAACGGCCTTATTGGTGTGGATGTGCGGGAGCAATTGCAAACTTTTTCCATCATTCTCTCTTAAGGTACTACGGCTTTTTTATGGCGGAGGCCGGAAAAGCGGCAGGGTCGTAGGCCGTTTATTTCCGTCTCTGGCTGTTGCAGGAATGGGAACCCTTCATCATTCGGGCTGGAGGACACCTTTTTATGAAAGGTCTTTGATCATATTGTTGGCCAATGAATTGAAAGACAGGTGTATTTTTTATTTCATGTATTGGCCGGCAATGACGAAGGAGGAAAATGGATTGCCAAGGCGGCGGAACAAGGTCTGGAGGGAGCGCGGGATATGCTCAAACTGCTTGATGACCTGTTGCCGAAGCAGAACGGGGAGGATTGATTCCGGCCAGTACAGGCTGAAAACGGGCTGCTTTTTCTCTGCCGAATCCCGGATGAAGGGAGGGTATCTGCCGAGGGTGCATGGATCACAGCTAGCCCCAGAAGTCGCGGCAAATCGTCAGTCTATCACCAGTTCCATTTGAATATCGACTCTTTCGTAGGCCGGATGGTTTTTCGGAATTTCCTTGAATCCCAGTTTTCTGTAGAGCCGTATGGCCGGGCGCAGAAGCGTGTTGCTTTCCAGAAAGATTTTTTTGCATCCCAGTTCTTTTGCCTTGCCGATGACGGCCCGGCACAGCAATACTCCGATTCCTTTTCCCTGCACCCCGGGGCTGACTGCGAGCTTGGCCAGTTCATATTCATGAACCGGATCGTCTTTTTTGCATAGAGCGCATACGCCGACAGGCTCATCCCTGTACAGGGCAATGAAAATGTGCCCTCCCTTGTCCAGAATGTATTCCTGCGGGTGGTCCAGCGCCTTGTGGTCGGGCTCTTCCATTTCCCAGTGGGCGGTGATCCATTCTTCATTGAGGTCCTTGAAAGCGGACTGATAACGGGGCTCATAGGGAATAATGGCGATGTCTTTTCCCTCCCTCGCCTTTTTTGCTTCTTTTACCCGTTCGAATAGTGTTTTTTCCGACAGCAGGTCTTCCCATTCTTCAATGGCCCTCCACAGGTCGTTCCGGGCCTGCCGGGCGATTTGTTCCACGGCGGCCTCGACGTCGGGATAGCATTCGGCCATGATTTCGGCCATTTTTTTTCCTTTGGAGGACAGCGTGACCATGTTTCTTCTTCCGTCCGATTTGTCTCTTGTTTCTTTTACCAGCCCCCTTGCGCCCATTTCTTTTACGATGTTGCTGACGGACGGATGCGAATGCCCTATTTCCCTGGCGATTGCGGTGATGGTTTTCGCCTCGCCGCGGGACAGAACGAAGAAGACGGAAAACCATTTCGGGCGGATGTCCACGCCGTACATGCTGTAAATCAGTTCGGCGTCATTTGTTATCTTGTCCGTCAGCATGCGCAGTCTGCTTCCAATGGCCATTTTGCCCGTCCGGTTGAAAAAATCCATGTGCTGTTTGTGTGTTGTTAAAAACGTAATTAATTACGCAACTAGTTACGTAATTGTCTTCTAGATGTCAATTTTTTTTACCCATGCTGGGAAATTCCGTTCATTTCGTCCGCGTTTCCAAGATGACCGCTCCGGTATTTGTTTCCGAGGGTACCTGGCGTTCGGACTTTTCGCCGCTTGAATAGGAATGCCGTGCCAGCCTTTTTAAAGTACGGCCATCCGGAAGAATAGGAAGAGGGAATCAGAAAATGAAAAAAACCTTGCGGAAACAGGAACCCTGCAAGGAAGTAAATAAAAGGTTGAAAGTGGTAAGCCCGGTAGAGTTCGAATCTGCGATCAAGAGATTATGATGGTGTTGTTTATGTTTAATTTTCAATGAGTTGAAATTTAGTAGTACTAGAAATTTTTCCTGCTATTGCGGGGTGAAAAGAACAACGGTTCATGCCAACGAACAGGAACGCGCGGGAACGCGCGGGAACGCATGAGCAGAGAAAAAAGTATCTGGAATGATGGGGGATGACGGCATGGTCACAGGTAGTGCCGTCCAGATCCAGTTTGGGAAAAGCAGTTCCCCTGGGAGGGGAGGGAAATACCGTGCCTGAATACGGGAGAATGGAAAAATAAGGGATAGCCATGATGTCGTGACATATGTTATGCCAGATACTGGCAAGAGGGAACAGGCCGTGGCATTGGAAATATATTGCAAGAGTTTAATAGCGGTGTAACGTTTCATGAATTTGCGGGAAGAGTTTTAAGACGCCGGAGTTGTTGCGGGCGCTGGCGCTTTTCAGGAGAGATGGGGTTGGATGCCGGAGAAAAAGGGCTGTTTCTTGCCGGAGATGATGTTTCCGCTTGGATCATTCTGATCTTGAAATAAAGGAGTTAACGGAAGTACTGCATGTTCTGTTTCCTTTTTTTCCGGATGGTTGAGCAACCAAATTGTAAAAAAGCCCAAAAGTGTATTTGTTTCCGGTTTGCCGCCTTGATTCATTGTCTGACATGGTTTGTTCAAAGAATGTTTCCATCTGAACAAACAGGGTCGATTTCGGTCAGCACAGATATGGGAATACCGCCATTCATTTGCGTGCATGGTTCCTGGCAGGCTATGTCCGTGCCGGGCGGCCGCAGCGTGCATCCGGACCAGGGGCTTCCTCCTTTTTCTTATGCTTCCGGGGGAAAAAGATGGCTTCCTCCGCTTTTCCAGCGGGGATGCAGGTGGTGTTCCATTCTTCCATTAGAGAAAATTTTTTTTGTCCTGCTGCCGGTTTTCCTCCATCGGCTTTTTTCGGTTGTGCTCCTTCCTCCCGGCACAAGGTTTGTTATGTCCAGTAGAACAATTCTGACGTGGAGAAAGGCGCCCCGGCTTTTGTAGATGGTAGAGTAGCATTTATTTCTGCATCCGCGGATTCTTGAATCCGGCTGCCCGTTCCAGGGCCTTTGACGTGAACGCATGCTGTTTTTCGGAACACTTCGCATGTGCTCAAATGCCTGTATAGGCATTTGCTCCTGGTGGAGGCCGTTTTCTCCCATTCCTTTTAAAATCCCCTATCCCATTTTTAAACACATACCCCATTCCCTTTATGAAATTGAGATTGCCGCTTCTGCTCGCCTCCTTGCTGATGGCCGCCATGGCCACGGCTTCCCGTGCCGATGAATTCACCTGGTCCTCCACTTCCTCCAGCGCTTCCTGGAGGGAGGCTTCCAACTGGAATCCCGCCGCAGTGCCGGGGCTGAATTATTCCCAGTACGATTCCGTTATTTTCAACAACATGCTTCCGTCCGCCGCTACCACCATCACGCTCAGCGGCAGCGTTTCCCTGAGCCAGCTGATCAGTACGGTAGATGACCAGAAGACGCTGACGCTGACAGGGAGCGGCGCAACAATTTACTTCGGCCAGGAAAAACCCGGCATGTCCCTGAACGGCAATATGACGCTGAACCTGAACGTTCCCGTTTCCACCTACCAGGATTTCACCATCGTCTCCAAACGCTCCAACGTCATTTTCAACGGCACGTATTCCGGCCTTTCTCACAACCTGAATGTGGATGCGGACGCCGGCACCCGCGTGGAAATGCGGGGAGAAGCCTTGTCTATCAATACGCTGACCAAAGACGGCGCAGGAACCCTGGTGCTGGCCGCGGACAACCGCTATATTCAGCAAGTGCATCTTCATGAAGGCGCCCTTCACCTGGGAAGCGACAAGTCCCTGGGAGGGGGCGCCCTGGTGTTGGGCGACAACGATTTCCGCAATCAGGTCGTTTCCCTCCAGGCGCTTACGAAGGACCTTGTCCTGACCAACGATTTTTCCTGGCTGAATACCAATTTGAACATCACCGGGCAGCATGCCATTACGCTGGCGCCCCGCAACCAGGTGACGATTGATCTGAACGGAGACAGGAACATCGATACCGGGCTGAATACCAGCCTGGTGTTCGGCAGCACCATAGACACGGCCGGAACGGGGGGATTCATCAAGTCCGGATTGGGACGTTTTGAAATCCAGGGGACCAGCCATGCGTTCAGTTCCTTTTCCGTCCGGGACGGCGTTGCGGCCGTCACCGCCAGGGGAGCGGATTATGTGCTGGGCGGTCCGGCGGAGAACGGGAAAGCCCTGCCGCTGGGCACTGGAACCCTTTCCATCATCGGAGAGAACAGCAGGCTGGAGCTTTCACCGGATGCCGGGCTTGCCGTTTATATCAGGGGAGGGGTCAGCCTGGACCGCGGCGGCGTTTTTGAGCTGATGAACCGCGCGTTCGTACATCTGGAGGAAGGCGCGGAACTGGACGGCGGAACCGCCGGAATTACTCCCACCCTGTTCATCCTGCGGGGAGACGTGTATTTTGACGGGGGGACTGCGTCCCATCTTCCCAATGTCCAGTTCGGTTCCTCCGCCACTTTGTACGGTTCCGGCCTGCAGGGCTCTTTTGGCAAGCTGACATTCGGTTTCCAGGAGCTTTCCGGGGATACCGTCACGCTGGATTCTTCCCTGGGCGGCCTGTTTGCCGGGAAAGCCTCTATTTCCGACCATTCCAAATTGATCTTGGGCGCGGATGGACAGGTGGGGGGAGAGCCGTCTCTTTCCCTGGGGACAACCTCCACGCTGGATACGCGGGGATTTTCCGCCTCCTTTTCCGATCTATCCTGGACTTCCAGCACCGTCTGGGCGGACAGGTCCACCATCGTGCTGAGCAATGGAACAGGTTCGGGCGGCGGCATTCTGCATTTCACCGGCAACAGCCTTTCCGGAGGCGCCGGGCACCTGGTGCTGGAAGGCTGGCAGGACGGGCACGACCAGATTCTTTTCAACCATGACGTCAGCGGGGAATCCTGGTTTTCCCGGGTGCACTTCCTGGGCTACAACGATGAAATGGATCTTGAGGTTGTCGCGCAGGGAGACGCGTATGAGTTGCGCCCCTCCTCCCTGAATACGGGGAGAGTTTATACATGGACCGGGCAGGCCTACCTGGGCGAAGGAATCAGCAAGTCCACCAATACGAATGCCGTTTTCGGCGGGAACTGGGACGCCAACCGGGCGCCTTCCGGAGCGGGAGCGGAGATGGTGTTTGCCAATCTTGACCCCTATTTGCGGGGCAAAAGCATTAAGCTGAACTCCCCGTCGGGACAATTTGTCGTCGGCAGGATGGCTATTGCGGACGACGTGGCCGGGTCCTTTTCCCTCAGCGGGAACGACGTTCTGGTTTTTGACAACAACGGCAGCCAGGCGGAATTGTACATGGGCACCCAAAACAATACTTACGGCATTTCCAATAACATTCTGATCGGAGAGAACGGCCTGAAGTTCATCGGCAAGAACGGCAAGATGCAGATATTCGGCGCCCTGCAGGGGAACGGAGACCTGGTGATCACAGGCGAATCCGGCATTCTGGAACTCCGGAAGAAGGATAACACGGATTATCACGGGGATGTCATTCTGGAGTCCGGAACACTGATGCTGACCGATAACGGCGTGCTGGGCACCGGCTCCCTGGTTATCGAAGGCGGAGCGCTGGGCCGCAACGGCAATTCCGCGGAACTCCGCAACCGGCTTGTCATCAATAATGATTTCAGGCTTGCCCAGGGCGCGGTAACGTTCATCTCTTCCGGTGACGCCGCCCGGGACGCGGTCCATCTGAGCCGCGTGTTGACCATTTCCGGGAGCGGCAGCCTGTATTTCAGGGAAGGCCGTGACCTTCAAGGCGCAGGGGGGCTGGTGCTGGGCCCTCCCACGGGAGGAGTGGTGAGCATTTACAATTTTTCCAATAACAACGATTTCAGCGGCGGCCTGACCCTGCACGGCAATACGCTGTACACGGCGGACGCCACCGGCACGGACGGGGGCGGATTGAATTACATGGTGTTCGGGGAACGTCAGCAGAATGCCAATTACGCCGGCACGGGCGGCATTACTTTTGCGAGCAGCGGCAATTTTTACATCCGGGGCGGTGATCAGACGATTGTGGATTTCCGGAACGGCGTCACTGTTTCCGGAAACGGCGGCACCGTGTGGCTGCAAGGAAAGTCGCAGGAGGTCCGGCTGAGCGACGTCAACTTCGGAGGTTCCATAACCATCAATTCCTACGGCAGGCAGGTCTTGAAAATAGGGCAGGTTGATTTTCTCAACAGCGGGTCCTCCACCCTGATTCTGAGCATGGACCGCCATGATTCGGGTTCTGTGGCAGGAAATGTCTCCGTCCGCTCCCTGAACGGCGATGCAGTGAGTTTGGATGGACTTTTGAGGTTGATGATCAATGGTACAGGGTATACCTCCACCGTGGAGGATACGATCAGCCATGTCAGCGTCTCCAATGTAAGGCTTTCCAGCGGGCGGCTCGCCCTGACCCGGAACAACCAGATTCAGGGGCTTCGTGCAGGGGAATACGCCACTCTGGATTTGTACGGGGGCTCCATTATCAGCTCGCAGGGAGTCAGCAATACGTTCAGCACGCTGACCATCAACGGCGCCTCTACCATGGAGCTGGGTTCAGGCGGGGAGTTGACCTTCAGCAAAGTCGGTTCCTGGGGCACCAACAGCGGATTGCCCTATCTGGTCAATATAGAAAATACTTCAGGTACCTGGAATACGCCGGGCAGTCCGGACGTTTCATCGGAACATGTCTGGTTTTTGACGGCAAACGCCCTGACGGCTGACCAGCTCAACCAGGTGGCTTTTACTGGATACACCCGTGGTGCGGAGCTTTATTACCATGAAGATTTGAAGAAATGGGAATTGCTTCCGAACGGAGACGCCGCTTTTGAATGGACTGGCGGCGGAGAAACTGACAGCCGGTCCTGGTCGCTCACCGCCAACTGGTTCGGCGGCAAGGTACCGGTCACCCGCGGCAATATTGCCATTTTCCGGGACCAGGATGCGGACCTGGACCGGAAGACGATTTTGCTGACGGAGGACGTCACCCTTTCCCAGATCAATTTTGAAGGGGCCAAATCCACCAATTTTTCCATTGATTCCTCCTCTGGCAGTCAACGGGAGGTGTTGACGTGGGAAGGGCTGGGAAACGCTCCCGCCAGGATTTTCATGGCTGGAGCCATGTCTCCCGACATCCGGGCCGACATGGTCATCGGCTCCAACGGGTTGCTGGTCAGCCACAGCGCCTACAACCAGACGCTTGTGTTGAGCGGACGAATCGGTAACACGGCCGACGGTTCTTCCGGCGCCTTGATTCTGGAGGGGAGCGCTTCCCAGGGTTCCTTGAACACCATCAGCCTTCAGGGAGACAATACGTTCACCGGAGGCGTCATCCAGAGAGGTGGAAGGCTGGAGATCACGCATGACCACGCGCTGGGGACGGGTTCCTATACCGTGGATGGAGAAGGCCGCTTCGGTGGGAAGGACCTCGTCGGCAATACGATCCGGACGGTAGGAAACGATCTTCATTTGAAAGCCACGAACGGCGATGACGGCAAGTCCTGGATTCTCATCGGCAATATCACGTTCAACGATGCCGACGCTTCCGATGTGGACGGCTTCCTGTACGGCCCGCGCCAGACGGTTGCCGCGGATTTCGGGGCCACGCTGACCTTCGGGGAGAATTACACGGTCGCGGACGCGGATGGGAACGTTCCCTCCATGCTGGAGTTCAAAACCACGTCCACTACTTCCCTTACGGGCGTTTTTCTGGGACAGAATACTTTTTCCGGAGGCGTCACCGGGACGGGCGGCGGGACAGTCACGCTCAAGGTAGGTTCCAGCAGCATCCTGAATGATCCGGCCCATCCGGAAGCGGGCATCAAGTCCGGCCCCCTGGGCACGGGAACCATCTTTTTCGGCAACGGACGTTACCACAGCCTGGGCGTTTACTCGCCTGACGCCACTACCGCCGTCCATTACGTCCTTCACAACGATATTGAACTGGGAACCTCGGAAGATTTGAGATTCATGGGCGGCAAAGGCTCCCTGACGCTGGATTCCGTCCATTCCCTGGATTTCGGCTCCACGGACAGAACCCTGTACACCGGGCAGTATTATGCCGGGGGGCAGACTCCCACCATGCTGATCATCAATTCCCGCGTGGATGCCTCCCAGGCTGCCGTCGCGGTGCGGGGGACCGAGTTCGTCCGTTTCTCCAATCCGGACAACGTTTTCAAGGATTTTAGCATCGGAGTAAAAGAATACGATTATAACAGCCTGGAGGGACGCGTGTCCCTCGGCGCCGACAACGTGCTGGGAGACCAGGCCATAGGCGTTTACGCCTGGACCAGCGCCACGGCGGCTTCCCAATCCTGCTTGGAAGCTTATTCGGGGGAAGCGGGACGGTCCGTACGCACGCTCGGAAACCTGTTCCGTTTCCATGCGGGGCTTATTTTCTCCTCCCTGGTTGAGGAAGGAGGCATTGCCGGTGGAGAACAACCGGGAGGAGTTGTTACCCTGAACCTGAACGGTACGGGGGCCTCCGATCTGAATGACGGGCTTTCCTACAACCAGCGGAAATTCACGGTCAACAGTACGGAAACCGGGTGGAACAGCAGGATTTACAACAGCGTGATCGTTTCCTTCGCGGAAACGCATGACCTGACCAACGGCGGCATTCTGGCGGACGGCAATGCCACCAATTACAAGGCCTGGCAGGACGGCCGGGGGGGAGAGTTGGAGTTGCTGGGCACCAAAACTTTTTCAGGTTATACGGATGACGGCCACGGCAGCCGCTTCCTCGGTACGGGCTATGATCCGGACAGCAGCCATTACGCGCTGGTCATCGGTAATTACGGTCTGGTCACCACCACGCTGGGGGATAAGGACATGGTTATCGGCGCGATGGCGGACGACAACCGCATCACGCCCTTCGGCCAGGGGGAAATCCTGCTGGACGGCCTCAACGGGCTTCTGCTGGTGCGCACGGGCGACCAGAAGAAGAACGTCTATCTGGAAGACGGCCTTTTTGAAATGGCGCGCGGCACGTTTGAGGTCACCGGCGGCGGCAGCCTCCTGCTGGGCCGCAAGGGGGACGGAACGGCCTTTGACCAGACTCTGGCAGGCAGGAACGGCCAAGCCGGGCAGGGTATGATTTCTGCGAGCGGCGGCAGCCGGATCGTCGTTGACGCCGGGGACAGGAACGTCACGCTCAGAGCGTACATGGGCGGGGACGTCACCCTGCTTTCAGGCACGCTGAACCTGGCCCTGGAAAAGGCGCTGGGTTCCGTGACGGACATGACGTTCAACGGCGGAACGCTGGCCTTGAACAGGATGAGCCAGTCCCTGGGAACGGGAAGCACCCTGTCTTTGGGCAGTTCCTCCATGTCCACGCTGGATTTCGGCGGCACGGCCGCCTCCGGAAACGTGGTGATGGAAGCGGGGCGGCTGGGGGCCTGGGATGAAAACGGCACGCTCATCGTCAAGGGCTGGAAGGGCAACATCGCCGGCGGGGGAAGAAGCCAGCTTCTGCTGACCGGCTACGGCGCGGACAGCCCCAAGTACATCGGCAATATTTCCTTTGAAGGATACAGCACCGGGGCCCGGATTGTCTGGGTGGACGGCCATTACGAGATTCTGCCGTACGCCGCCACCTACGTTTGGACGGGCGCCCGGGGCAGTTCCTGGGACGACCAGGGAGACTGGAAGGACGGCCAGGTGCCGAATATTATCAACGCTTCCGTCACGTTCGGCAATGAAGGGCTTGATTCCAGTACCGTCGCCGTACTGACGGCGGACCGGACCGTGGGCGACCTGAAATTCAGCGGTACGCGGAACCAGCAGTTTGAAATCAGGGGAGCCGCCGGCGGCATCACTCTGGTTCTGGCCCAGACGCCCGAATCCGGATTCGACGCCGGGATTGAAATGACGGGCAATTCAGACGCCCTTATTTCCACAAATATCCGGCTGGACAGCCATTTGAAGATTTCCAACGAGGAAGGGGCGGACCTGGAAATCAGCGGGACCGTTTTCCACGACAGTGATTCCACATACAGGATCAGCAAAAACGGCGCCGGCGTCCTGACGCTGAGCGGCAACAGCACGTTCAGCGGGGGATTCGTCCTGAATGAAGGCACGCTGCGGATCAACCAGGATGAACGCCTGACCAACCAGAGCGTTTCTTCCGGAGCCGCAGGCACGGGCGTTCTGACGCTGCTGGGCGGCGCGCTGGAAGCCTGGCGGCAGGACCGGACGCTCAGTAATGAAATTGTCATGAGCGGAAACGTCGCCATAGACGGTTTCCATTCTCTTTTGCTGGACCACCGCGGCGGCAATTCCAGCCGCATTGACGGAGACGTGGTGATCACGGTAGCTTCTTCAGCCTCGCTGATCGTCGGCGACGGCCATCATTTCTCCTGTGACGGCAACATAACTAAGGGAGGGTTGGGACTCCTGGAATGGCGTAGTACACTGGACAATACGCTGTCCCGCGGAGTCCGCCTGAACAGCGGGACCTTGGTGCTGTCGGCAGACAACAATTACTCCGGGGGAACGGAAATGGCAGGAGGAATACTGGCCATTTCCCGGAATTCCTCTCTGGGTAATGCCGGCAGCGCCATTGAGGTCCTGGGGGATTCCACCCTGCGGATTGACCGCAGCCTGACCGGAGTGATGAATAATTTCTCCCTGTCCGCCGGAACGGCATTGACCGTCCAGACGGCGGACGGCGGTTCTTCCGCCACGGATGCCGTGCTGGCCGGCGCCATGTCCGGTGAGGGCATGCTGGTCAAGACCGGAGGAGGTTCCCTGATCCTGACCGGACGGAACAGCTTTACCGGAGGGGCGGAGGTGAGGGAAGGCGTTCTGCAGGTGGGCAACGGCAGGGCAGGAGCCGGTTTCACCGCCTCCGCCAATCTGGCGGAAGGAACGCAGTTCGTGTTCAACCACGGCGACCGCATGGATTATGCCGGAAGCGTCAGCGGGCGGGGAACCCTCGTCAAGCGGGGAACGGGCCGGCTTGTCCTGTCCGGGAGCAGCGCCTTTACGGGCGGGAGCATCCTGGAGGGCGGCACGCTTACCGTGGCCCACGACCAGGCCCTGGGAGACGGAGTCCTGGCGATGAACGATGGCACTGTTCTGGATTACGGCCAGGGTATTGCGCTGGGGAATGCCGTCTCCATTAACGGCAGCGGCCTGCTGAACGTGGAGGAAGGAAAGACGGCTGTCCAGCAGGGAATCATCAGCGGCGGCGATGTTGAAAAAACGGGAGCAGGCACGCTGGTGCTTACCGGAGAGAATACCTACCGCGGCGCAACTTCCGTCCAGGGAGGGACCTTGCAGCTGGGGGATGGAGGCCGGACCGGTTCCATCCTCTCCATGGCCGATCCCTCCCTTTCCCTCACCGTGGCTTCAGGAGCGGCCCTTGCCTTCAATCGCAGTGACGATATCCATTACCAGGGAACGGTGGAAGGGGAAGGAAGGCTCATTCAGAGGGGCTCCGGAACGTTGCTGGTGACTGGCGCACAGGGGTATACCGGCGGCAGCGTCGTGGAAAACGGCACTCTTAAAATCACCGGAGAAGGGGCGCTGAACGGTTCCGTTCTCATCAACGAAGGCGCGATTTTCCACATCGGCAGCCAGGACGCTCCCTATACTCTTGTGAACGACATCCTGGGAGAAGGCTCCCTGGTCATTGATCTTTCGGAAAACCGCCGGAGGGAAAACGGTGGTCCGCTGCAATTCTCCTTTGGCAACCGTGCCGCAGACCTGGGAAAAGACTTCACCGGAACCGTGGAAATGCGGAATGCGGCCTATGTGATTGACGAACAAACGGAACTGTTCATGAACGGGGACAGCGTCTCCCATCTGAAGACGGCCGCCGGGAGCGTGGGCTCCCTGCAAGCCGTAGCTCAGGAGGAGCCGGCCCTGCGCGCCAGAACGGTGCAGGGGACGGTGAATTTTTCCGGCGGGGAAATGAACTGGGCCCTGGATGCGGACAACGAGGCTGCCGCCTGGTTGAAAGCCGGCTCCATCACCCTGACGGGGAATACGGATTTTAACTTGAATCTCCGTGAACAGGCCGTTTACGACGGAGGGAGGCTGTCTTTCTTTGACGGAACGGGAACCGTGCTGCTTGCGGAAAGCGGGACCGCTGTCACCGGAACCGATCTGTGGACCCTGTCCGGCGTGCGCCTGGGCGGGAAAGCCCAGACGGATCTTCAGGCAGTGCGGCAGGCGATCGTGCAGGGCGGCGCGGAAATTGCCCGCGGCGTTACTTCATGGTCGGCAGGAACGGAGGACGGAACGCGCCTGGTGGCCTACCGGGAGCTTTCCCGGGTGGAAATCTACCATGGGAGCACCCTTTCGGTTGTGCTGGATACGGATGACATTTCCCGTGAACTGGACGTCGCGCTGGGAGATTATACCCTGGAATCCCTGCTGGCGGACGGGAATGATCCCGCCCTGAAGAACAAGACAGGTTCCGGCCATGTCAGCTTCAGGGACGCCGCCGGAGACCGCGGCATCCTGTTGAGCGGAACCAACAGCTATACGGGAACGACGACGATTGAGGACGGCACCAGGCTGGTCCTGGGCAGCGATTCCGCCCTGGGAGGAGCTGGACGCCATACTTCCCTGATCATCGCAGATTCCGAAAATGCCGTGCTTGACCTGAACGGCCATGCGGCTTACACGGGAGGCGTCAGCGTCGGCCACGGGGGCGGCATTTTCCTGGGAACCGGAAACGGCGGGGAAGGCGTTCTGACCATCGGTGCGAATACGGAGGACGGAGCGCCGTCCGTTGCCGGGGGCGGCAGCATCTCCGGAGACGGTGCGCTTGCCGGAACCGGATCGCTTCATTTGAACCTGGGCATGCTGACCATTTCCGGGGCCAATGATTCCGTACAGGCTGAGACGGCGATAGGCCGGGATGCCACCCTCCTGCTGACCCATGCAAATGCTCTGGGCAAGGGGGATTCCGTCGGTACCATTGCCGTGGAAGGACTGCTGCAAATCAATGCGGACGGAACCCTGGACAACATGGTGGCCGGGTCCACTGCCGGAACGTGGGAAAAGCTGGGAACGGGAAGGCTCGTCTCGGGACGTGACCACACGTTCGCGGGGACCGTCTCCGTTGCGGACGGAACGCTGGCGCTGCTGGGCAGCAATCATTTCTTCCGGCAGGTCAACCTGCAGGACGGGGCCGTTCTGGAGCTGGGGCAGAGCGCCTCCGCCGGGAATGCCCTGATCAGCATGGAAGGCCGTTCCGGCACTATCCGCGCGCTGAACGACCTCCAGTGGTCCAACGCCATTTCTCTGGGACAGGAGCGGGGCATTCTGGATACGAACGGTTGCGCCGTTACGGCGGGCGGAACCATCAGCGGCCAGGGAATTCTGGCCGTTACCGGAGGAGGCACGCTGAATATCCACTGCCAGAATACGTATGCGGGTGGGACCGTCATCACAGGCGGCAGGACATTGCGCCGCTCTTCCGGCACCCGCGTGGTGCTTGGGGGGGGGAGGGGACCGCGGTCTGGGCGCCGGACTGGTGACCCTGGCGGACGGAAGCCTGCTGGAATTGGCCTTCTCCGACAAAACATTTTTCAACCGTGTAGCGGGGACCGCAGCGGAAACGGTTCTGGTCAGCGGCCGCGGGGTGACACTGGACGCGGACAACAGCGCGTTTGCGGGCACCTGGGAAATTACGGGCGGAGCCCTTGCCGCCGGAACGCTACGGAACGCGGCTTCTCCGGACCATGTTCTCAACAATCTCGGCGCGGGCAGTTCCATTTTCCTGAACGGAGGGGAATTAACCCTCTCCGGAACGGATGCGGAAGACGCGGATCTGCTGTTTGCCAACAAGCTGTACGGCAACGGCATTCTCCATGCCGTGCTGGGCACGCAGAACAGCCGGTTCTCCTTTGACATAGACCGGGGACCGGAAGGGAATTCCTTTACGGGAACCCTGGACATGAAGAACGGAACGTATGTCTTTTCCACAGCGGACGCTTCCGGCCAGGGCGTTCTTCAGCACGGGACGCTGGAACTTTCCGCTTCCGGTTCGGGCCGGGGCTCCACCGTCATTGATGGCAATTACAGGATAGGCGGTTTGACCATGAACGGGGGCGTTCTCAAGGTGGGAACCGACGCCAAAGGAGACCCGGCAGGCATGCTGACTGTTGACGACCTGAATGTGGACGGCGGTGGAACGGTCGCCATGCGCATTCCCCAGTCCATCCATGTGACGGATGCCAAAGGCACCCTCTTTGACGACAACCATGACGCGGAGGCCTACCAGCAGCAGGTGGTGCGGGCGGAAGGCACGGCTCTGCCCGTCCATGGCGCCCAGCTTTCCTTCACCAATGAGGATGGCAGCGTCACCGGGAATCCGGGCATCAGGCAATACGTGCAGCTGACCGACTCCGGCAGCCGGGAAGTGGCCGAGGCCGTCTATGACTACATCATGACGGTGAAGACGGACGCCACCCCGGATTCCGGAGAAAACGGCATCTATCTGGGCTACGGCCTGAGCCGCATCAATTCCTACACGGCTGGCACGCTCTACCAGCTTGCCAACACCGCGGAAAGCAGCAACGTGATGGGCGCCCAGCTCACCAGCACGGCCAGGGGAGAGGAAGCCGGAGCGCCCTCCGTGGGGGGAGGCTTTGAATTCCACGCCTTTGACGACGGGGAACACGGCATCATCATCGCCAACGCCGCCAATAACTACACGGGCAAAACCCTGGTGAGCAACGGAAAAGTCACCTACGGCGCCAACAATGCCTTTGGCAATACCTGTGAGCTGGAACTGGCCGCCGGAACGAAGGTGGACATGAACGGCAAGACCCAGACCGGGGACAGCCATTTCATCGGCGGCCTGACCATGACCGGAGCCGGGGCGGAACTCCTGATAAACGGAGGACAACTGGAAGTGCGCGGCTCAGCCGCCCTCTCCGGCAGTACGGTGGACCTGGGAAATGCTTCCGGCAGGCTCGTTCTCACGGGAGCCGCCGTGCTGGACAATGACGCCCTGATGAACCTTCAAGGCGGCCAGGCTACGCTGGGCGGAACGGCAACCGTGGACCACGGCAGCAGCATTCTGCTGGAAGGGGGCGCTCTGGCCATCGCCGGGGAAATGACCGTCGCCAACGGAAGTTTCCTGCACCTGGGCGGGACGGCCGGAGGTTCCCTCACCCTGCTGGGCGGGGGGACGCTGGAAGGGAAGAACGCTTTGGCAGGCCAGGGGCGCATCACCTTGGGCGGCGACGGAACGACGACGCTTGTCCGGGGAGCCAACGGCCAGTTAAATGCCGCCGTGGACATTCAGGCGGGGAATGAGGCCCGGCTGACGGACTTCAAGGGATTGGGAACAGGCGCCATCCGTCTGGATGGGGAACTGTCCATCACGGATGCCGCCTCCGGCGATCTATCCAATACGGTCACCTTCGGTTCCGAACCCGGCGGCGTCCTGAACCTGGTCAACAGCCGCGGCACCCAGAGCGGAACGCTTCAGGGAGAAAGTGCGGCCATCCGCCTGGCGAATTCGGAGTGGACGCTGGCCGGAGACAACTCGCCGCTGGGGGCCGGTTCGTCATTCACGATTGATGCGTCCTCCCGCCTCACGGCTGCCGGTTCCGGCACGCTGGGACAGGCCGCCGTCAGCATCGGCGGCGTTCTGGAGCTGGACGCCTCGGAAGGTGCGGAATGGAACCTTTCCAACCGGTTGGCTGACGATGGAACGGACGCCGGGGAACTCGTCAAGAAGGGAGAGGGCACGGTGGTCCTGAATAGGGAAAACAATCGCACGGGCTCTACTTCCATAGAAGCCGGAGAAATCAGGCTGGAACACGTCCTGGGGGCGGGAACCGGGCAGATCTCCGTGGAAACGGTCTCCGGCGTCCTGACGCTGGGGGAAAAGGCCACGGGAGAATTCGTCAACCGGATTGCCAATGGCGGAACGGTAAACGTGGCGGGCTCTTCCCTCATCCTTTCCGGCGATATCAACGGAACCGGCAGGGTAAACGTGCTCTCCGGAGCGGACGTGCTCCTGTCCGGAGACAATTCGGGATTTAACGGGGAAAACGGAGCTTTGTGGAACGTGGAGGCGGGAGCTGCCGTTTCCATCACCCGGGCGGCCAATCTGGGCGCCAGTGCGGGTGTAGTGCTGAACGGCACCCTGGCCCTTCACAGCGCCGTTCCGGCGGAAGGGAACGTTTACCTCTGGCATAATGCCTTGGCGGGCTCCGGGAACCTGGCGGTCAATCTTTCCTCTGAAGCGGAGGAATTCGTCTTCGGGGAATCCCATGCCGCCGATACGGGCCGGAATTTTACAGGAACCGTCACGATGGGGACGGCCACGTTCAGGCTGGACGGGCAGGACAGCAGCAATGTGCAGGCTCTTGCCGGAGCCACGCTGGAACTGGCGGATGGCAGCCACGCCGTCGTGGAGCAGGGGAGGGGGCAAAACGCCCTGGGAGGGCTGGCGCTCCGCGGGGGCGAGCTTGACTTCTCCTGCGTTCAGCATACGGGGGCCCATCCGGGGCTTTCCGCGGACCATGTTTCCCTGGTGCCCTCCAAC
>JAJQCV010000118.1 GCA_021202525.1 Akkermansiaceae bacterium
CGGTACGACTACCTTTCCCGGGACGAACAGGAGATGCGGCAGGCCCTTGCGGACTGGTTCCAGGCCGTTCCGGTGTTCAGTGAAACGCGCAATGTCCACACGGCGGAATCCCTGCTGGGGACCATCCTCTCCAAACTGCCCCTGGATGAAGAAGGCATGGACCCCGAACTTCTCCGGAAGGGGTGGATGGCCGCGGCGGGGCCGTTCCTGGGGAAGCAGGCCTGCCTGGTATCCCTGGTCAAGGGCGTGGCGACCGTCCAGGTCATTCAGCCCGCCATGCGCTACCATCTCCAGCAGTGGCAGGGAGCCCTTCTGGGGAAATTGAAGGAACAATTCGGGCAGGACGCCGTCCATTCCATTAACATACGGATAGGATAAACTGCGTCTTCCCGTTGGGCGCCCTGAAAGGTTCAAAGCATATCTTTTTGGGAGAACCATGTCCCTGACTGGCAACTGTCTCTTTTTACGCGTTCTTCTCTAATTTCTCTCCTACCGCTCTCAAAATCCATTCCTCGACGGACAACCCTTCCTTGACGGCCTGTCTGGCTATTTCATTCAGAGTAGAATTTTTCATGCGCACGGCAATTTGAGATTCCAATTCCGAAGGACCGTCCTTACCCATCAAATGACGCAATGAGGCCTGCACATTCCTGGGAATTCTTTGACGCGCAAACCAGTTGTGAACCACGGTGGTCTGGATTCCGAGAGCCTTGGCAATTTCAGCCCGGCTGATGGAATGCTCATGGAGCCACTGGCCTAACTTTTTGGTATCCACATAGTCCGGTCCAGGCTGGGAATTGCTCGTAAACATGCGTCGGAATTATCAAATAGAACCAAGTTCATAGAAAGAAAGAGCTTGCGTAATTCGCATTTATTATGTTAATAACTCGCACAAGATGATTATTGCGATTAACGTTTAGACGCGGGAACAGGCCGTTTCGTTAATAACCGCGTGATCCGATGGCTTCAACCCACCCACAACCATGAAGAAAAACGTATGGGGTATTGAAGTATCCCTGGTGAAAAAATCCTTATTCCAATAGAACCCATGAAAACGCTCTCTTCCTGATGGCCGCATTTATTTCCTTTTCATGCAGGAACCCGGGCCGGGTGACGGCCTGTCTTCCCATGCAAACGGTCTTTTGCGGCTTGTCACGGAACCGGGAAAGGCCCTATGAAGTTCAGCCGGCCCGATTTTCCCGATGCGGAAGACGGAGCGGTTTCCATCCCAAAAGCCGCCGGACCCACAGGCAAAAAACGTGTTGCCCGCAGAGTTGCCCGGATTTGATGAAATAACTTTTATTATTGAAACGTAGTATACCGAATATGAAGCCGATCTTTTCTCTTTCTTTGCTGGCATCAGCTCTGATGCTTGGCTCACATCCTTCCTACGGAGACTGGACCTCCCCCCACCCTCTCCAGCAGGAGGAAGCCGCCCCGGCAGTCCTCATCCCCTTCCCGTCCCAGGTGGAATGGAAAACGGGGAAATGCCCCAAAAAGGCTCCCGTTTCCATCAAAAAGAACGCCTCCCTTGCCAAAACCCTGGGCAGGGAAGGCTATGAACTCCAGGTGCGCCCCAACGGCATCCTGATCAAGGCCGCCACGGACACCGGCGTTTTCTACGCCCGCAGGACGCTGGACCAGCTGGGAGCCGGGGGAGACTATCCCTGCTGCGATATCAAGGACAGCCCGGCTTTCGCCATCCGCTGCTTCATGCATGACACCGGGCGCAATTTCCGGACGATTGAGACGCTCAAGGCGGACCTCGACGAAATGGCCCGGCTGAAGATGAATGCCTTCCACTGGCACCTGACGGACCACCCCGCCTGGCGCATCCAGTGCAAAAAATATCCCGTATTGAACGATCCCTCCAAACGGATCAAGGACAGGGACGTCAACGATACCTACTCCTACGACCAGATACGGGACCTGTTCCGCTACGCCAAGAAGCGCCACATCCAGATCATCCCGGAAATCGACATGCCGGGGCACAGCACCTACTTCAAAAACTGCTTCGGCTTCCCGATGCACGACCCCAGAGGCATCAAGATTCTGGAGGAACTGCTGGAAGAGTTCTGCAAGGAAATCCCGGCGGAAATGTCCCCCTACCTTCACATCGGCGCGGATGAAATCCACATCCCCAACGCCAAGCAGTTCGCGGACAGGATGGCCGCCAAGGTCAAATCCCTGGGCCGCCAGCCCATCCAGTGGGCCGGAGTCAATGACCTGCCCGTGTCCGGGGACAGCTATGCCCAGCTGTGGACTGACGAAAATACTAAAAGCGTGCCTGATCCCGCCCGGCAGAAGAACCCCTACTTCGACTCCACGTCCGGCTATGTCAACTCCTTTGATCCCGGCATTCTGGTGCGCAGGGTCTTTTTCCGCCAGCCCTGCGGCGCCGTGAAGGGGGACGACCATTCCCTCGGTGTCATTCAGTGCCTGTGGCCAGATGCGCGCGTGGCGGACAAGAAGAACATTCCCATTCAAAGCCCCCAGTGGCCCGCCATGTTCGCCATGGCGGAACGCAGCTGGAAGGGGCTGCCGGAAGACGGTTCCGATCTTGCCGGCAAGCTTCCCGAAAAGGATACGGAAGCCTACAAAGCCTTCTCCCTCTTTGAAAAACGCATGGAAGCGCTGGCCGGAGCCAGGGACCTGCCCTTCCCCTACTGGAGGGATTCCTTCATGGAGTGGAATGTTTCCGGCCCCGTTCCGAAGAACAGGCAGGAAGAAGTGAGAAAAGCCCTGCTGGCCGGCAGCAAGCCCGAAGGAGTGGAGCAGGTCCGGGCCCGCGGCGGCAATCTCTACTTCCATACCCGCGCAGGCATGGAAGGCATGTTCACCAAAACGAAGCCGGGCAACACCGTCTGGGCGGAAACAACCCTTTACGCCCCCAGGGCGGGAACCATGTACGCCATGGTCGGCTTTGACGCTCCGGCCCGTTCCACACGGCGCTGTTCCGGGGTGCCCGCCGCCGGGGAATGGTCCCAGTGCGAAACGAAAATCTGGCTGAACGGCCAGGAAGTGAAAAATCCGCAGACGTACAAGCTGGCCGGCCAGCGGCGCTATGAAAAGCACACATGGACTTCCCCCGCCAATGAGATTCCCTTTGACAATGAGGAATTCTGGTGGGCGCGTCCCCCCGTTCCCTTCCAGGTGAAAGCCGGGGAAAACAAAATCCTGATTGAACAGCCGTACACGGGAAGCTTCCAGTCATGGGGCATCAGCTTCATCCCGGTGAAAAAATCGGGCGACCGGTGGATTGCCGATCCCTCCTATTCCGTAAAAAAGAGCTCCAAATAACAATCATCCCATTCCGGATACTCCCATGTTCAGGCATTCCCTGCTTCTTCTGCTGGCAGCCGTCGTCGCGCCCTGGACGCTGGCGGACCAGCGTCCCAACGTTATTCTGATTCTGATGGACGACATGGGCTGGGGAGACCTCCCGGCCTATCAGGACCAGCGCATGAAACAGGGCCTTCCCGCCATGGACAATCCCGGCCTGCGCTCCTTCGCCAGGGAAGGCATGACGCTGGCGCGCCACTATTCTTCAGCTCCGCTGTGCGCCCCCGCACGCTCCTCCCTGTTTACGGGAGTACACCAGGGCCACGCCAAGGTAGTCCGGGACAGGTCCTTCGACCTGCCCATCGAGGATGCCCCCACGCTCGGCACCGTCATGAAATCCGCCGGTTACAGGACGGCCCTGATCGGCAAATGGGGGATAGCTGGCGGCCGGCAGCACGCAGGCACTCCGCAGGATTCCACGGCCTATCCCACCAAAAGAGGTTTTGACTATTACTTCGGCTATCTGGACCACGTGAGCGGCCACCACCATTACCCCAAGGAAGACCCCCACCCCATTTCCCCCCCCAAAAAACGCGGCATGTGGGCCGGGGGGAAACTTAGCACGG
>JAJQCV010000026.1 GCA_021202525.1 Akkermansiaceae bacterium
GGTTGACGCCCATCTGGTTGGTACGGTTGCGAATCCATCCCATTTGTTCGCGCAGCGCGTCGCGCTGTGCGGTGCCCAGGGCGTTGACCGTGGAGCCAGCCACAGCAGCCAGTTTGCGAGTGGCTGAGGCCATGTTCCCGTTTTCCATGTCCCTCGCAATGGAGTCGGAAATCAGGTAGAGGTTGGAGGTCTTGTCTCCCGCAATGATCCACTTGCTCTCGTTCAGCAGGGAGCCTCCCGCGAGGGAGTTGTGCGTGGTGGAAGCGGCAAGATAGGGACTGTCCGTACGTTCGTCGCCCAGGAGGACGATGTTGCTGCCCTGGGCTTCCAGACGCAGATTGTAGAGAAGGGAAAGGAAGCCGGCCGTAAGCTTGTAGCCGCTTCCCAGCGTGGCGGTAGTACCGCCGGCCCCTTCCATCAGGACCAGATCCAGCGTACGGTCTTCCGCATTGAAGGAGGAAGACGCGTCGTTGTAAAGATTGATGGAAGCGTCTCCTACAATGACGGTGCCCGCGGAGGATACGGCTGTTCCCAGGTCGGAGGAGGAAGCGGCATTCATATGAATGTTCAACGTGGAACCGTCACCCATGAAGAAGCCTTTGATGGTATGCAAATGGGGCATCCCGTTGTCGGAAACCAGGCTGAGCGTACCGACGTTTCCGACGACTACATGGCCGTAAGTCACGCCGTTGCCCCGGAGAACCAGCGTTCCCTGAGTGATGCCGAGGTTGACGTCCGCAGAACCGGGTCCGGCCAGGGTCTGGGAACCCGTTCCGTTCATCCGAATGGAGCCTGCATTCCGGAAGGCGCCAGAGAAGACGGCGGAAGCGTTGTGCAGCTCAAGCACTCCCCCGTTGAGATCAACGGTGCCGTCCCCTGCCAGGCCGCCGAGGCTGAGCACGCCGTCCACCGTAGTGGAAGCGCCGTCCCGGAGGGCCAGCGTGGTGTCATTGCCGATGGAGCCGTCCTGCGCCAGGGAGAAGATGTTTCCGGCGCCGCTTACGGCGAAGGTTCCGCTTCCCGTAACGGCTGCACCCAGGGCAGTGGAGGAAAGAAGGGTCAGTTCCGAGCCGCTGTCCAGGTACACTGTTCCCTTCTGGCTTGCCGTCAGGCTGTTCACGGAGACGGTGGCCTTTTCCCCAAGAGTGAGCTTGCCGCCTGTTATATTCAGGGCATCAATGCTGCTGCCCGTTCCATTCAGAACCAGCTTGCCGTCTTCCATAACCGTGGCCTGCGCCGTTGTCAGCTTTCCGCCGATGGACAGCGTACCTTCCACTACATCCAGGCTGCTTGTCCGCACATTGCCGCCGATGTTCATGGCATATCCGGCGCCTTCCTTGCGGATGGCCGCGTCTCCTTCAATGGAGCCTTGGTAGGTGGAATCGGTGATGTCTCCGGCGTTGACCAGGACAAGGGTCAGCCCCTCATTGGTGCCCGTGTTGATCATGGCGGAGGACAAGACCCCTTCCAGATTTTTGAGCTGCATGTTCTCCGTTCCGGTTATGTCGATATTGATAACGCCGTTGTTGTGGATGCCCGCCATGGACTCCATTATTGTCTTGTTCGTATCATTAAAGGTCAGAGGAGGATCATTTTCGTTCTGAATCAGCCAGTCGGAACCTCCCTCCTTGGGTTGCAATACCAGGGCGCCTCCGTTGGAGGTGACGCTGGAATCGAAGAAGGAGCCGTAGATATTATAGGGCGTATCAAAGCTTACCGTGGTTCCGTCTCCCAGGGTCAGCGTTCCGTTGGTGATGTTGATGAGGGGAGTATTATTCAGGTTGTCCAGCAGTTCCGCCGCCGCCGCGTCCGTTAATTGGAGTAGCAGGTTTCCGGACAAGGTGACACTGCCGTCCGCGGCGGTGGAGAAGGAAAATACCTCTCCGCTGCCGCCTCCCACCATGTCCGAGGAGATGCCCAGCGTGGAATTGGACAGGGAAATATTGCCGCCGCCAATGTCTGTGACGCGGGTGGCCTGGTCTCCCGTGCGGCTGGCTGAGCCGTGGTAGGAGTTGAGTTTGCTGCCGGACATGCCGCCCAGGGAAACGGAAGAGGGTTCCCTGCCGGGCGTGTCCTGCCGGATGGAGACATTCCCCGTGGCGTTCTGCGCGTTTGCCATGGAGCCGTAGCCCAGGGAGATATCTCCGGCCAGGGCCGCCCCGTTCATGTTCAGGATGCCGCCGCTGACGGTCGTTTGCCCGGTGTAATTGCTGCCTGCCCCGATGGAAAGCGTGCCGTCCCCGTCCTTGACCAGGGAACCTTCGCCTCCCACGTTGCCTGTGAAGGTGATGTTCGTCCCGTTGGTGTCAATGGTGTTCGTGGTGCCGTCCATCAGCGTAACGGTATTGGAACCCACGCTCTGCGCCCATTGTTCCATGGCCCGGATGGTGGCATTGTTGAGCTCCAGAACCGTATTGGCGTTCAAGTTCAGCCCTGCGGCGCCAAGTTCCGCCACGGTATTTTGGTTGTCTTCTCCCGTGCCGCCGCCCAGAATGAGCGTGCCGGCCCGTGTGCTTCCGATTCCGCCCGCGGCTACGCTGGCTCCGGAAAGAACCAGTTTCCGGTTGGCATTGTTGTTGGGGTTGAATGTCAATATATGATCCCCGCCGATCAGGTTGCCGGAGATGGTGGAAGTTCCGGCAATAAATACAATGATGCTGGCGTCGGCACTCAGGGTGAGGTCTCCGGAGATGGTGGTTTTGTCCATGCGCAGAGCTCCGGCCTTGTCATTTCCCGTGCCCGTACCCGTTCCGGCAATCGTGAAATCCTGGGTCCACGGGGAGCCAGCCATGCTTTCGTTATCCATGTAAAGGTGCGTGCCGGATTCCACCGTAATTGTCCGGACAGATGCCAGGTTGCTTCCAGTTTCTCCATAGAACCTCAGGCTTCCCCGCAATACAAGTTCTCCTCCGAACCCTGCAAAAACGGCATTGTTGATATTGGTTTCATCCTGCCCCGTATTGTCGAGGATAATTGTTCCCGTACCCTGTACGGTATTGGAGAAAAGGGAGGTGGTCTTCCCGCCGCCGGCGTTGACGGCATACAGCAGGGTGCCGTTCCGGCCCACCTCTACGCCTCCGGTTCCCAGTGCGGCTCTGGCTGCGTAGTCAAATGACAGGGCTCCGCCTGTGATTTGCGTTCCTCCCGTGTAGGTGTTGGAAGCATTTCCAAGGACGAGCATTCCATCGCCGGACTTGACAAATTTCCCTGCGGAGCCTTCCGCCGTATCGGACAGAAGGCCGTTCAGCGTGGCCGTTCCGTCTCCGGAAACGGTAAAGATGCCGTCTCCCGTCATGGAAATGCCGTTGGCAAGGGTAACGCTATTGCCCAGCATGAGGCCCGTTCCGGTGGCCATGGTAATGCTTCCCGTGCCGAGTGCCTGTGCGTGGTTGGCGGCTATGCTGCCTTTGAGCAGTTCCGTTCCTCCGGTGTAGGCGTTAGCCGTGTTGATCGTCAGGGTGCCGTCCTCCGCATCCATCGTCAGCTTGCCTCCACCCGTGATGGAACCGCCGCCGCCGAATACGTAGCCGTCCGCCGTGACCGTGATGGAGCCGGGGCTGACGTTTCCGGAAATGGCGACATTGCGTTTGTCCGCAGCCGCAGTTCCGTCAAATGTGACGTGGTCGCCCGTGTAGAAGTTGTTGGTGCCGCTGCCGGTGATGTCCCCAGGGGGAATCTGTTCCGGTGGCCACTTCCGTCATCCAGATACCCTCTCCGCTGCCATTCCAGACAAGGTTTCCGTATTCACCTTTCTCCGTCACATTCAGGACAACGGATTTTCCGTCTTCCGACAGTGAAATGGTGGCGGCGGCCCCGCGGTTCAGGCTGAGGAAATGGAGCTCACCGTTGCTGGTGAAAGTTCCCGTAGTGGCGGTGAACAGCGTGTAGGCGTCTTCCGTGGAGGAGG
>JAJQCV010000075.1 GCA_021202525.1 Akkermansiaceae bacterium
CAGAGTGAGTTCTGAGTTATTTATGGAAGAAGATTTCTATCTTCATCATACAGTCTTCTTTCCCATAGACAGGAACATCCATAGGTTGATAACCGACCATTGCTTGAGGTGCAACGACTAAAAACAATTGCTTTCATAGGTAGTGTGGTACAATGGCAAATTTGTGCCAGAATGGCGAGGGCAAACAGAATCCACTGCTTGAGCAGAGCCGTCCCCGCTTGACACCACGAGTGATGTGGGGCAAATGTTCCATGGATAATCATGGTGTAAAATCCCAGGCAATCACTGCCGTTTTCAACCATGGGGCGACGACTGATTCGGCTGCCATGGGATTGAGGTGGCGGTAGCTGCGGTAGACAAGACCGGCCTCATCACCTATGAATCAGCAGGTGAGCGGGCGGACAAGCTGTTTCTCGGATGGCAGGAGCTTCCCGTGACAATGAATCCTCTCCGGTTATCGGATGTTCCTGCCGGGGACCCATTTTAACTTAATCCGTAAGTCCAGGGCTTCATAGTCAGATTTTCTCCGGAGCAAAAGGAAAGTTTTCCCCGCAGGAAATGTTTTGAAAAGAATTACTTAAACCAAATCCTTTTCAGATCAGATGCCATCCTCAGGCGCCCTTGGGCCCAATCTTTTTCCGGATTACGATTTCCAGTATGAAGCAGCCGGCCACAAACAGCACGATCAGCGGAATGAGGTAAGGCTGGCTGAAAAACATCTGGTAGAAGAAGGCCGCCAGAATGCCCAGCATCAGGACAAATCCGGCAATAATCAGCAGGGCGTTTCCGTGCGTCTCTTTCCGCAGCCGCCAGTGGGCCACGAATACGGCCAGATAGCTGATCAGGAAACAGGCTCCCGCAAGGTTGGCGATGGCGACAAGATTGAACGCGTTTGTCAGCACCAGAATACCCAGCAGCAGATAGAAAAAACCCTGCGTTCCCCTCCCCCAGAAAGGCTGTTTGAACATGGCGTTCAATTGCCCGTTGCGGGCCAGTCCCCTGGAAATATCCAGCATGCTGAACATTGTGGCGTTGATTGCGGATGCCGTCGCAATCAGGGCCGCCACGGATACGGCCACGAATCCCCACACGCCCAAAACAGGAAAGGCGGCCTGCGCCACGGCGGTTTCCGCATGCTTGTCCAGGGAGGACGCGGATACATTGGTCAGAACAACGTACGACAGCACCAGATAAAGGACCATCACAACGCCGATCGCCAGAAAGATGGCGCGGGGAAGCGTTCTGGCGGGGTTTTGAAGGTTGCCGGCCGTGTTGGCCATCATGCCGTATCCGGCAAAGGCAAAGAAGGTGAGGCCCACGCTTCCCAGCAGGCCGTCCAGGCCCTTGACGGGAATGACGTCCGCCCCAACGGGCACGGAAGAACCGAAGCTGGCGAGCATCAGGACGGTCAGAATCAGCAGTTTGAAGGCTACCAGCACCACTTCCGACTTGCCGACGGCCTTGACGCCTCCCATGTTCAGCGCCCCGAGCAACAGAATGGCAATACTGGAAAAAAGCCCCGTAGTAAACACCGTGACGGATTCATCCGGCAGGAACAGGCGGGAAGCGTACGCCCCGAAGGATTTGGCCACCAGGGCCACCGTAATGACCAGCGTGCCCAGATAAATCAGCGTCAGGGCTCCGGCCAGCGTCTTGTGGGAGAATCCCTTGTTGAAATAATCCATAATGCCGCCGGAACCGGGATAACGGGAACCGAGGCGCGCATAGGTATAACCGGAAAGCAGGGCAGCCACTCCGCCAATCAGGAAGGACCAGTACACGTTTTTGCCCGCCATGAGGGTCGCTTGACCCATCAGGGCGAATATGCCCGCTCCCACCATGGAGCCTATCCCCAATGCAATGACGTTCCACAGGGACAAATAAACTTTGGGGGCCGCTCCTTGCATAAAGGAATTAGAGGCTGCCAGCCGCCGGAACGTTGATCTTTGCACGCGGCATGACACGTCTCCCGCCCATCCGGGGGCTCTGTCATCATGACTATTCCGGCACGGCTTTCCCCTTGAACCTGCGGAATGCGGCATGTAGGGTACGGCCAGATGATCAAGACTGCCATTTTCGATTTTGACGGCACCCTTGCAGACACAATCCCCCTGTGCCTGGAAGCTTTCCGCCGGGCAGTGAATGATCTGGACGGAAGAATCCTGACAGATGAGGAAATAGAACGGAATTTCGGGCCGGACGATTTAGGCGTCATCCGGAAGCTGTTCCCCGGCAAACCGGAATGGCACGAACGCGGACGCGAATTGTTTATCCATTATTATCAGGAATTGCATGAGGAAATGGTTCCCGCTCCGTTTCCCGGCACGGTCGAATTGCTCCATAGTCTCCGCAACAGCGTCATTCGTCTGGCAATGGTTACGGGCAAACGCAGGGAAAGTGCGGAGATCTCCCTCAAGTTTTTTCATCTGGACGGTTTTTTCCCCGTACTGGAAACGGGTTCTCCGGAAGGCGGCGTAAAAACGGACCGCATCAACCGGGCTCTGGAACGCCTGGGAGCTTCCGCACGGGAAGCGGTTTACATTGGAGACTCCCCGTCGGACGTAGACGCATGCCGCGCCGTACCTGTCCGCATCATCGCCGCGGGATGGGCTCCCGGAGCCGACGTCAAGGGACTGGAAGAACGCCGTCCGGACTGGCTGCTGACGCGGTTTGAAGACCTGGAACCTTTTTTCCGGAGGCACGCTGCGGATGCCAATCATGAAAATGCAGCCCTTTAATATTGCAATCCCGGGCAAATTCGACCAACATTACCCGGCTCATTTCACCCCAATCCATTGATGACTCCTCAGAAAGAACCCGGAAAAGAAGGCCTGAAAATCCTGCTTATGCTGGCAAGCGCCATCATTATCACGGCCGGGCTCCAGGCAGGCAAGCAGGTGCTGCTCCCCATCGTCCTGTCCGGGTTTCTGGCGATCGTCAGTTACCCGATCACCACATTTTTCAAAAACAAGCTCCGTTTTCCGCACTGGCTGGCGGTCCTGTTTACGGTCATCATGGACTTCGGCGTACTGGTCGGCCTCGGTTATCTGGCCCAATATCTGGGGCAGGACCTGGCCAAGACCATCAATGCCAAGTATTATCCCCTGCTGTTTGAAAAAGTCCACGAATTCCGCGCCTTCCTGATTGAAAGGGACTGGAACAATCTGGCGGACCAGATGCTGCAGGAAATTCCCGACCTGCTCAACAGCCAGCGCATCGTGGCTCTTTCCACCGGGGTGATGGGGCAATTGGCGTCCATGCTCACCTTCACCACCCTGATTCTGATTTTGATGACTTTCTTCCTGGGAGAGGCCCCCAGATTCCGGGCAAACATCAACAAGCTGGGAAGCAACAGCGACACGGGCATCCGCAAATTTTCAAAAGCTCTTGAAGGTGTCCAGAAATACCTGGGCCTCCAGACATTCATCAGCGCCCGCACCGGCCTGCTGGCCTTCCTGCTCTGCTATTACATGGGGGTGGACTTCCCCCTGCTCTGGGGCATCGTGGCTTTCGCGCTGAACTTCATCCCCACGTTCGGCTCCATCATCGCCGCCATTCCCCCCACGCTGCTGGCCCTGCTGCTCATCAGCCCCACGGCTGGCATCATTGTGGCGGGAGGGTACCTGCTCATCAATACGGCCCTGGGCAATTGCCTGGAACCCATGCTGCTGGGCCGCCAGTTCGGAATCGTCACCAGCATGGTCCTTCTCTCCGTCATCTTCTGGGGCTGGGTTTGGGGGCCCATCGGCATGCTTCTGGCCGTCCCCATCACCATGCTGGTGAAGCTGGGCCTGGAAAGCTCCAAGGATCTGGCGTGGATCGCCCAGCTCGTTGACAATCCCCCCGTATCCAGATTCCCGCTCCCTCCTCGTCATTCCGGGAAAACAAACGAAAACATCAACAAGGAATAAACCCATGCATTCATTCGCTTACAAAAACGGCTTGCTGTACTGTGAAAACGTCAATCTCCAGGAACTGGCGGACAAGGAGGGGACTCCCCTGTACGTGTACAGCAAGCATACCATTCTGAGCCACTTCCACCGCCTGAGGGAATCCCTGGAGCCGCTGAATGCGGAAGTAGCGTACGCGGTGAAAGCGTGCTCCAACATTGCCA
Source organism: Akkermansiaceae bacterium (assembly GCA_021202525.1). GTDB lineage: Bacteria > Verrucomicrobiota > Verrucomicrobiia > Verrucomicrobiales > Akkermansiaceae > Akkermansia. The sequence continues at coordinate 4,115 of JAJQCV010000075.1, forward strand.
TCCTGAACCTCATGGCCCGCAATGGAGCGGGATTCGACATCGTGTCCGGAGGAGAACTCTTCCGCGTTATCAAGGCCGGAGGAGACCCGTCCAAATGCACGTACGCCGGCGTAGGAAAGACGGAAAAGGAAATCCGCTATGCCCTGGAGCAGGGCATTTACTGCTTCAACGTGGAATCCGAGGCGGAAATGCGCGCGATCAACGATATTGCCGCCTCCATGAACCTCACTGCCCCGGTGGCCGTCCGCGTCAACCCCAACGTGGAGGCGGGCACGCACAAGTATATCACCACCGGCAAGTCGGAGAACAAATTCGGGGTGGATTTTGAACAAATCGAGTCCCTGTATGAAACGGCCGCCCGCGAATTGCCGCACGTGCATCTGAAGGGACTGCAAATGCACATCGGCTCCCAGCTCACCCAGGCAAAGCCCTTCATGGAAGCCGTCAGAAAAGTGGCGCCCCTGGCCGCACGGCTCAAGGAAAAGCACGGCATTGAATTCTTCTCCATCGGCGGCGGCATCGGCATTGTTTACCAGAACTCCCTGGAATCAGGCGTTCAGGAATGGTGGAACGAGGATTGCGCCCAGCTTACGCTGAGCACATACGCCCAGGCCGTCGTTCCCGTCCTTCAGCCGCTGGGGCTGCATATCATTGTGGAGCCGGGGCGTCTGATCGTCGGCAACGCCGGAGCCCTCGTCACGCGCTGCCTGTATGAAAAATCAGGCAAGGTGAAGACTTTCAAGATAGTGGACGCGGGAATGAACGACCTCATCCGCCCCGCCCTCTACCAGGGGTACCATGAAATCATTCCGGTCAGGGAGCATCTCTCGGAATCCTGCATCACCGCGGACGTCGTGGGGCCCATCTGCGAATCCGGGGACTTCCTGGCCCAGGACAGGAAAATGACGGACGTGCGGCAGGGAGAATTGCTGGCCGTTCTTTCCGCGGGAGCCTACGGCTTTTCCATGTCCTCCAACTACAACTCCCGCCCGATGGCGGAAGAGGTGCTGGTGGATGGAAGCCAATGGAACGTCATCCGCCGCCGCCAGAGCTGGGAAGACCTCATTGCCGGGGAAATCATCCCCGAATAGTCCCGTTTGCGGGAACGGGCCGGAAACCGCCCTTCTTTCAAACCCGTTACCATCCCAATGGTATCAGGGGCTTTTCCTGCCCGCTTTCCATTCCCCGGACCACTGATCCATTCCCGGGGCCGCTCCGCTTTTCCGGAGCGGCCCTTTCACTTGTCCGGCAAAAGCGGCTTCCCATGGAGTTTTCTTGCAATGCCCGGAAAAATGCATTATTCGCTAGGCGATTTACTTAATCCATTCTGCATGCTTTTCAAAAATCTTCTTCTTGCCGCCGTCCTCCTGTCCGTGCCCGCGGCCCTTTCCCTTCCTTCCGGCCCCGTAGAGGGCAATCCCGCCATTATTCCCCTTCCGGCAGCCCTGTCCGTAGAAAAGGACAAGCCGGGATTTTTAATCAACAACAGCCTGCCCATCCTCAAAACAGGGGACAAAGCATGCCTGTCCTCCTTTCTGACCGGTTTTTCCAACAACATTCATCAAATCAAGGCGGTGCCCGTGCAGAATGCGAACAATGCCGTGCAGATCCTCCTGAAAAAGAATTCATCCCTTTCTCCGGAGTGGTATTCCATCAAAGTCACTACACAGGGGATCACCATTTCCTGCACTTCCCCGGCCGGAGCCTTTTATGCGGCGCAAACCCTCAAGCAATCCCTGACGAAAGACGCGGCGGGAAAATGGGCCATTCCCTGCATGAATGTGACGGACAGCCCCCGCTTTTCATGGAGGGGCATCATGATTGACAGCGGCCGCAACCCTCTTTCCGTAACAGAGCTGAAAGGCATAATCGACCTGCTGGCGCAATACAAGGTAAACACCATCCACTGGCATTTGACGGAAGACCAGGGCTGGCGCCTGGAAATCAAAAAGTATCCGAAGCTCACTTCCATCGGCGCCACCCGCCCGGAAAGCCCCGTTCCCGGCAACCGCAACAAGGGAAACGGCAAGCCCTTTACCTTCTTCTATACTCAAAAGGAAGTGAAGGAACTGGTGGACTACGCCAGAAACAGGCATATCACCATTGTTCCGGAAATAGAAACGCCGGGGCACGCAGCCGCAGCCATCACCGCCTATCCCGAATTCGGCAACAGCGACATTCCCGGATACAAGCCCCGCGTCGCTACGCGCTGGGGAATCCTGCCCTTCACGTTCAGCCCCACAGAGGCCACTTTCAAATTCATTGACGGCATCATAGAAGAGGTCTGCCAGCTTTTTCCGAATTCCCCCTACATTCATATGGGAGGAGACGAAGCCCCGAAGCAGCAGTGGAAAAACTCTGCAACAGCCCAGGCCGTCATGAAAAAAACGGGCTGAAAAACGAACAGGAGCTTCAAAGCTACTTCATCCACTGCGTGGAAAAATCCGTCCGCGCCCGCGGACGGCAGATGATCGGCTGGGATGAAATACGGGAAGGAGGGCTTTCTAAAACAGCCATTGTGATGGTGTGGCACCAGCCGGGAATTGCCAGGGAAGCCATCAAGAAGGGAAACAAGGTCATCATGACACCCTTTGAAAGCACCTATCTCATCCGGCAGGAAGGCCCCCATCCGGAAGGCCCGGAGTACGAAATGGCCACTTTTTCCACCATTCCCCTGCAAAAGGTGTACAATATGAACCCCATCCCCTCCGGACTTACCAGGGAGGAGGAAAAAAACGTCCTGGGTGTCCAGGCCAGCTGCTGGAGCGAATACATGACCACGCTGGCCAAGTGGCAATACATGGTTTTCCCCCGCATGTTCGCCATGGCGGAACTGGGATGGACTCCGGCCGACCGCAAGAATTTCACTGATTTCAAGGAACGCCTGGACAAACACAAGCCTTTCCTGGATGCCCTGAAGATCAACTACCGGACGGACTCCGGAGAACCGGCGCAGCCGGATGCCAAAATGATCCGCGAGTAAACGGAACCGCCGGAAGAATCACGGACGCCGCGCCGTGCCGCGAGCGCCGGAGTTCAGTCTTGCCCTTCCCTGAAAAAGCGCCTATCATAACCCCGTTATGCCAATAGCCACACCAGAACAATACATCACCATGCTTGAAACGGCCAAGAAGGAAGGCTACGCCTACCCTGCCGTTAACGTAACCACGATTGAAGTGATCAATGGCGCCCTCCGCGCCTTCTCCGAAGCCAAGAGCGACGGCATCATCCAGGTTTCCATCGGCGGCGGCAAATTCGCCTCCGGCACCTCCGTCGGCAGCTCCGCCATCGGCGCCATTGTTCTGGCGGAAGCCACCCGCCGCCTGGCTGAAGAGCACCAGGTACTCGTGGGCCTGCACACGGACCACTGCCAGCCCGAACACGTGGATACCTTCCTGCGCCCCCTCCTGGCCGAATCCCGCCGCCGCGTGGAACGGGGTGAAGCTCCCCTTTTCAACTCCCACATGCTGGATGCCTCCACCCTGCCCATGGCCGAAAACCTCAAGCTTTCCCAGGAACTGCTGAAGGAATGTGCCGAACTGGGCATCGTCCTTGAAATTGAAATCGGCGTCGTGGGCGGTGAAGAAGACGGCGTGGACAATTCCGGCCACCCGGCCGACAAGCTTTACACGTCCCCGGAAGACATGCTGATGACCTACGAAGCCCTGGCTCCGATCGGCAAATTCATGCTTGCGGCCACCTTCGGCAACGTTCACGGCGTCTACAAGCCCGGCCACGTCAAACTGAAGCCCAGCATCCTGCGCGACGGCCAGGACGCCGTAGCCGCCAAGCACGGCGAAGAAGCGCGCATGCCCCTCGTCTTCCACGGCGGTTCCGGTTCCGAACTGTCCGACATCCGTGAAGCCGTCTCCTACGGCGTGGTGAAGATGAACATCGACACCGATACGCAGTACGCCTTCACCCGCCCGATCGTCACCCACATCTGCGAACACATCAACGGAGTGCTCAAGATTGACGGTGAAGTTGGCAACAAGAAAGACTACGATCCCCGTTCCTACCTCGCCAAGGGTGAAAAGGGCGTCGCCGCCCGTCTCCAGGAAGCCGCAGACAACCTCATGTCCGCCGGCAAGACCCTCTTCGGCAAGATCTGAACAGCCTTTCAACGGCTTTGATGCAATGCCCGGTTTCCCGAAAGAAACCGGGCATTTTTTCGTTCTGCGGATAGCGGATAAGAAATCCGCAGACAATATGTTTTTTTGAGGGAGAAGGGGTAGCGGCAGAAGGGGGGAGAATGGAAGAAAGAATGGGAAAAAACGCCCTATACTTTTTTCTTCCAAACTCTCTGTCGAATGAATGGTTCAGAGAAAATGTTCCATTCCCGTTCGGTTGGCGGATTTCTTATCCGTTAAGGTTCGTCTGTCTTTAAGACCAACTCCGTTCCGGCATGACTCACGAACTCCGCATTTTTCCCCCCGAGGTACGCTCCCCGCACCGAACCACGCTGAAAGCAGTCCTCTCCACAGCCGCAGATCGGGAAATTCTTCAATACATGGACATTGAATCAACCGGGAACGTGGACATTGACGAAGACGACCTGGCGGACGCCTGGTGCATTTTCTTCATCCATAAAATGATGGAAACGGGAGGCGAATTCTCCGTTACGGGACCGGGGCGCCTCTCCCGTTCCCTGCTGGTTAATCTGGACCGCTACGCGGAAGCCTGGAACCGCTGGATGCCTGAAACATTCCACCGCATCACTATCAGAAGCTCTGCCATACGTGACGACTCCGCCGTTCCCCAGCGGGAAGAAGCCATCTCTTGCTTTTCCGGAGGTCTGGACGCCTGTTTCACCGCCTACCGCCACCGGAAAGGACTGGCAGGCCCTCAAACGCTGAATCTGACGGCCTGCGTGATGTTCCAGGGAGCAGACATTGCGGAAAGCAACCAGGAGCATTTTGACAAGGCTTTCTCCAAAGCGAATGAACTGCTGGAAGACATCGGCATCCGCCAATTCTACCGCCTCCGGACCAATTTCCGGGAAATGGGGATGGATTATGAAATGACCTACCACACCATGCTGATGGGAGGCATGCGCGTTTTCACCTCCCGCTTCGGCTATTTTATGGCCGGCAGTGAAGGCTCCTATGATTCCTTCTCCTATCCCTGGGCTTCCAACCCTATCACGGACCATTACCTTGGCTCCCACAGCAAGGAGGCCGTTACGGACGGAATGGGATACGACCGTACGGAAAAGGCCGCTGTCGTGGCCCAATGGGACAAGGCCATGTCCCTGCTCAGGTGCTGCTGGGAAGGGGAAGACGCTTCCGGCAACTGCGGCATATGCACCAAATGCCGCCTGACGATCATGAACTTCATGGCCATGGGAGTGCCCAGAGACAGGATAGCCTGCATGCCGCGTAACGCCATGAATGAAGACATCTCCCAAATTCAGTTCAACCGGCCTTTCCGTGTTCTCTATGCCCAGGAAATACTCAAGCATGCCAAGGCCAACGGCCTGGGGAAAGAGCCGTGGGTGACCACCCTGGAACGGCGGCTGGCGGAAAAGGATCTTTCGCCAGCCGGTATGGGATCTAAAATTCGCCGGCTTTTTCAACGTTCATGATCACGATTGATCATCCATCCGTACAGACAGAGGGAGATACGGTCACCATCTCCTACCCTATTCTTCAGGACGGGCAGGCGCCCCGCACGCTTTCATTTACGGTAGACTCCCGTTTCCGTGACTTTTTGGATCCCCGCAGGGCGGACGGAGCCCTTGTGGCCTTGCTGCCCTGGATTTCCCAGCAAGGCGGGCAGGTGCGCGTCCTTCCTGCCATCTCCCCGCGCCTGTACCACTTCGGCATACGACTTCTCGCCCATATTCTGACGGGAGTAGGATCTTTTCTGAAACCCATTAGACTCGCTGGAGAAGTTCGTGTGGAAGCTCTTCCTTCCATTCCCGGCTTCCGCATCGGCACGGGTGGCTCCCTGGGGGTGGATTCCCTGTGCACCATTGCAGAGCTGGAAAAGGCGAACACACCTGTTACCCATCTGTTTCATAACAACTGCGGCTCCCACTGGGGTAGCCGGGAACTGCTGGATGGCCGCAGAGAACTCTGCCGGAAATTTGCAGTAGAACAGCACAAGGAATTCGTCTGGATGGACTCCACCCTCTCTGATTTTTATGGTAATGAAGGATATCTGAACTTCTTCCCCTTTCTGGACGCCGGAAGCATTCTGGCGTTAAACGGCCTGTTTTCTTCCTACTACTATTCCACTTCCTGTGAAATCAACCATCCCAGCTTCACCAGACGGGATAAAACAGAATATTGCGCTTTTCACCTGGAATCCCACATCCTTCAAGGCTGTGAAACGGAAACCACCCGTTTTCAAATGCATGGTCTTGACTTGACGCGGTCCCGGAAAACCGCCATTATTGCTGAATATCCTCCGGCGTATGAGGCTCTAAACGTCTGTCTGGAACGTGTGGAAAACTGCGGCAGGTGCGCCAAATGCCGCCGCACCATTTCGCAGCTTTTTCTGCTGGAAAAACTTTCCCTATTCTCCGGAGTTTTCAATCTGGCGCCCTTCCGGAAAGACCCTGTCCGATTCCTGGTTCTGAGTATGCTGCAAGATCCGCATTTCAGGAAGGAAACGGAGAGTCTTATCCCGATTTCCAACGCCCTGACACAACAGGAAAAACACCGCCTCTGCCTCCTTTACCTCCGCAAACGGCTCTCCCAGTCTTTCCAGTGGTCCAGACATTAAAAGGAAGAAGTTCCCGCCTTCCCCACCGGAGGAGGTCCCAGCCGTTTCTTGCAGACCCGTAATCCGCAGACTTTGATGCGGAGCACTCCGTTCTCCTCCTTGCGGTAATAAAGGTATTTGGACAAAGTGGCGGCCTTCCCTATCTTCCGGGCGTGCGCCGCTTTCTTTTTCCGGCAGCGGTCCATATCCGGAGCGGCCAAAACCTTGTCCACCCAGGGAAATTCATTCAACTCATTCAATACATGCAGGCGGGGAAAACGTTCCCGCAGGGACAATTCATAAATTCCGGAAATCTTGCCGTAAACGTTGTCCATCAGAAAAACCTCCTTGCCCAGAAGCGCTCCGGAAATACCTACATGCAGCCTGTCCGTCAAAATAACGTCCGCCTGATCCAACGCCTCTAAAAGCCACCGGGTATAGGCAAAGGCATGGGGTATGTCATCAATCACACGCATGGAATACCGGGAAATATCCGTATTCAGGGGAAGGGAGGCCAGAGCTTCCGCCCGGCCCGTGCTCTCCGGATCACGGCGCAGGCAGACGGCCAGTTTTCCGTCTCCCTCCAGCGCAACCAGGGAAACCTTCATATCTCTTTTCATGCATTTGCCCCATGCCCGTTCCTCCATTTTCAGAAGCGGCAGGGGAATGCGCCGTTTTTTCAACATCCCGGCGTCTGCCACCAGCGCCATGTCATCTGCCAGCAGGAAACGCGCCCGCCCATTCCGGGACAGGCAATACTCATAACTGGCGCGTTCCCGACAGCATACGGTAAAACGCTCGTCCAATACGTCCACCAGTTCATCACATTCCCTGAAACTCTGCGGAAGGATCACGCACCTCCGGATACGCGGATCGGAGAAAAGCTGCACATAATGAGGCAGCATGCCGAAGTAGGGAACAAAACCTCCGCCGCCGCCATACACCAGGACGATTTCCTCCATGCCGGAAGGGAGATTCTGCCCGCAGGGAATGAAGGGCAGCCCTTCCTTTTCAAACAGGGCAACGGTGGATGCTGCAATCAATGCGTCCCCTACATTGCCCTGGTTCATCATGTAAAGGAAGGGGCCCAGCTCACGCAAAATTTCTGTAAGCGTGCGCACGGAGGCTGGGGAAGAAGGAATCCGGCTATCGTCCATGATCCTTATCCTATCCCAACATCAACGGGGACGCAATCCCAGATACGGGGCCATTCGTTCCCCAATTCCGGGCGGCTAGTTGCCGGCTTTGCGGGACTCCCTCACGCGGTCGTTGGCGTTCAGGATGCGCTTGCGCAGGCGGATGAAATGAGGAGTAGCCTCTACCAGTTCATCCGCTTCAATGTATTCAATGGCGCGTTCCAGGGAGAAGTTGACGGGAGGTGAAAGCTGGATGCCGTCCCCCTTCGTGGCGGAACGGATGTTGTTCAAATGCTTTTCCTTGCACGGATTCACGGGCATGTCCATCTGGCGCGGGTTTTCACCCACGATCTGCCCTTCGTAAATGTCCTCCTGCGGTCCCACGAACAGGCGCCCGCGCTCTTCCAGGGCGGCCAGGGCAAAGGGGGTGGAAACTCCCGTTTCCATGGAAACAAGCGTGCCCGTGGTGCGCGTGGTGATTTCCCCGGCATAGGGGCCGTAATCCCGGAACAGGTGGGAGAAAATGCCGTGGCCGGACGTCAGGTTCACCAGTTCGAATTCAAACCCGATGATGCCGCGGGTGGGGATGTACGCCTGAATGAAGGTATGACCCGTGCCTTCCTTGCATACCATGTCTTCCATCTGCCCCTTGCGGGCGTTCAGGAGCTTCATGACGCCGTTGGAATATTCGTCCGGCACTTCCACGTAAATCGTCTCGTACGGTTCCGTCAAGCGGTCGTTTTCGTCCCTTTTCATGATCACGGTGGGACGGGAAACGCACAACTCGTAATTTTCACGGCGCATGGTTTCCACAAGCACGGCAATCTGCATGGCCCCGCGGGCGGAAACGGAGAACACGCCGGCCTTGTCCGTATCCTCCACCTGGATGGAAATGTTCGTACGCATTTCCCGCATCAGGCGTTCGCGAATCACGCGGGAAGTGACGTTCTTGCCGTCACGGCCGCCAAAGGGGCCGTTGTTGATGGAAAATTCCATGGAAATCGTGGGCGGGTCAATCGCCACGAATGGCAGGGCTTCCGTCTCCTGGGAACCGCCGAGGGTTTCACCGATGTTTACGTTTTCAAACCCCGCCACGCCCACGATATTGCCCGCCACGCCCACGGCGGAATCCGTGGTGCCCAGTCCGGAATATTCAAACATGCGCGTAACCTTGCCGGAAACGGAAACTCCCCCGCTCTGGTGGAGCCAGACGGTGTCTCCCTTCTTTACGGAACCGGAAGTGATGCGGCCAATGGCGACGCGGCCCACGTAATCATCCCAGTCAATGTTGGAAACGAGCATCTTGAACTCTCCTTCCGGGTCGGCGTCCTTCGGTGCCGGGATATGTTCCACAATCTTGAACAGGAGGGGCGTGCAGTCCACGGGAGGTTCCCCTTCCATGGAATTCATGAAATAGCCGTCGCGGGCGGAGCCGTACACGAAGGGGGCTTCAAACTGTTCATCCGTAGCGCCCAGCTCCAGAAACAATTCCAGCACCTGGTCATGCACGGCGGCGGGATCTGCGTGCGGACGGTCGATCTTGTTGATCACCACGATAGGCATCAATCCTTCCTGGAGAGCCTTGCGGAGCACGAAGCGCGTCTGGGCCTGAGGCCCTTCAAAAGCATCCACCACCAGAAGAACGCCGTCCACCATCTTCATCACGCGTTCCACTTCACCGCCGAAGTCGGCGTGTCCGGGAGTATCAACGATGTTGATGGTGTATCCGTTCCAGAGAATGGAAGTGTTCTTCGCCTTGATCGTGATGCCTTTTTCACGTTCCAGATCCATAGAATCCATGGCGCGTTCCTGTACGGCCTGGTTGGCCCGGTAGGCGCCGCCCGCCTGCAGAAGTTGGTCAACCAGGGTCGTTTTCCCATGGTCGACGTGGGCGATGATGGCGAGATTGCGGAACTTGGAAGGATCTGACATTTCGCGCGAGAGCTAAAGGCACGGGAAAATAAATGTCAAGCCTGCTCCACGAATACCGTCATAATAATTTTCACGCGCGCGAGACCTCCATGAAGGGCCGTGATTGACGGAACTTTTCCTTCACGCGTGAATTTATAGCTTTCCCCGGAGGGCAAATGCGGCTATCCTGTTCCGGCACAAACAATTTCCTAATTTTAAACGACAATGAAGATTTGGTTAGACGGCAAGCTAGTGGAACAGGAGGAAGCCAAGACCTCCGTGTTTGATCATGGCACACTTTACGGCGACGGTATTTTTGAGGGCATCCGCTTTTACAACAGGCGCGTCTTCCGGCTGGAAGACCACATGGACCGCCTGTTCAACTGCGCCCATTACCTGCTGCTGAACATGCCCTACAGCAAGGAGGAACTGTCCAAAGCCGTTTGCGAAACCGCGGCGGCCTCCGGCCTGGACGACGGCTATATCCGCCTGGTAGTCACGCGCGGCATCGGCAACCTGGGCCTCAATCCCTTCAACTGCAAGCGTTCCTGCGTTTATATCATCGCGGATAAGATAGCGCTGTACGATCCGGCCGTTTATGAAAACGGCCTGTCCCTGATCACCAGTTCCATCCGCCGCAATCGTCCGGACACCATTTGCCCGCAGGTAAAATCCCTCAATTATCTCAACAATATCCTGGCCAAGGTGGAAGCCGTGCGCCAGGGAGCGGCAGAAGCCCTGATGCTGAACGACCAGGGCAACGTGGCGGAATGCACGGGGGACAACATTTTCATCGTGAAGGACGGTACCGTTTATACGCCTCCGGTGACGGACGGTGCGCTGGACGGCATCACCCGCCGCGTCGTTCTGGAAATCTGCCGTGAACAGCAAATCCCGGCGGAAGAAAAAACCATGAACCGCTTCACGGTCACGTGCGCGGACGAATGCTTCCTGACCGGAACGGCCGCGGAGTGCGTTCCCGTCACCAAACTGGACAGCTACGAACTGGGTTCCGGCAAAATCGGCCCCGTGACCGCCCGCATTCTGGCGCGCTTCCAGGAACTGACCCAGCACACGGGCACGGAATTTTAATTCCGTTTCCTTTTTAACCGTAAAAAGCCGCTCTTCCCGGAAGGAAGAGCGGCTTTTTCTTTCAGGAGAATTCCTTAAAAGCTAATCCTGAATGACAGGGGAGGAATTGCTCCAAACCCTTGCACCGGGATATGGAAAAGAACAGGCTTATTGCTTCTTCGGCAGACCGGTCTCCGGGTCAAACTGCCTGGCCTGCTCCATGTGTTCCTTGGTCTGGTAAAAACGCACGTAGTCAATCAGGAACTCGACCGGATATCCCGCGCCGTCCTGGGGAGCTTTTTCACACCAGCTGCCGCCTACGGCGGAATTGAGGATCAGGTAAAAGGGCGTGCGGAAGGGATTGCCCGCCCCATTCGCGTAATTTGTGGTATTCAAGTCGATGGACTTTACCAGCTTGTCGTCCACCATCAGCTTGATGCTGTCCTTGTCCCACTCCATGACGTAGATATGGAAATCGTCGGAAAGATTGTTGATCTTCACCGTCCCGCCGCGTGAGGCGTCTTTTTTGGAAACGCCGTCCGGGCTCAAATGGAAGGTGGAATAAACCACGTCCGGCTGCTGGGAAATATTTTCCATCATGTCAATTTCCCCGTTGGTGGGCCATCCCCACTTGTTCTTGCCCAGCAGCCAGATGGCGGGCCAGATGCCCTTGGCCTTGTTGGGAAGTTTGGCGCGGACTTCCAGCCTGCCGAACAGGAAAGTCTTCGTTTTAAGCGTGCTGACGGAGCCGGAAGTATAAGGCATGAATTTGGTGTTTTTAATCCATTCCGCGTTGCTTTTCTTGTAATTGATGTTGGCAAACTTCTCAAAATGGGTCTCCAGCACCAGATTGCCGTCTTTCACGCGCAAATTTTTCGGGCGTGCGGTATATGTCTGCTGGGAACCCTGGTTGCGGACAACACCCAGTTCCGGCTGCCATTTCTTGGGGTTGATCTTGGTGCCGTTGAACTCGTCGCCCCACACGTACACCCAGCCGCCCGGCAGGGTCTTGGGAGGATTGACGTTTTCTCCCTTTCCGGACGTGCACAGACACGCCGCCAGCAATACGGCAAACAGGCCTTTCTTCATCATATGGACCAATACTGTACTTGAAGGGTCCGCCTTTCAATCAAAATGCAGCACATGCATGTTTGCCATTGAAAATTCCGGAGCAAGCCGGTTCAGGCCCTGGTAAAAATTTAAGGAGAAATGGCCTCCTGCCTGTGTTATATTCCCTCCATGAATACAAATTTTCCGGATAAATGCTGGGCGATGCTCCATCAAACGCCCCTCGGGCCGGTCGGTATCGTGGAAAACGGAACGGCCATTACGCATATCTTTTGGGGGCACATGGTGCGGCCGGAGCAACTGCGATGGAAGGATACTCCCCTTCTGAAAGAAGCCGCCGGTCAGCTTGACGAATATTTCCGGGGAGTACGCCGCATTTTTGACCTGCCGCTTGCTCCGCAGGGCACTCCCTTTGAAGAAGCCGTCTGGCAGGCTCTTCTAACCATTCCGTACGGGGAGACGAGAAGCTATGCCGACATCGCCCGGCAAACGGGCAGGCCGTCTGCCTGCCGCCCCGTAGGCCGTGCCAATGGGCACAATCCCATAAGCATTATTATTCCCTGCCACAGGGTCATCGGCGCCAACAAAAAATTGACCGGGTATACAGGGGGGTTGTCCATCAAACAATACCTGCTTGAACTGGAACAGGGGGCGACATCTTCCTTCCTGCCCCTGCCGGAAGAGCAACACATGTCCCGGGACCTTTCCTCCACCTGTTAAGGCGGGAAAACTGGAAAAAGCCTATTCCTGCGGAGCTTCCTCCTGATTCTCCTGGTTTTCCTGATTCTCAAGGGATTTCAGGGCGTCCTTGGGCGACTCAATGCCCAGCCACTGCAAGGGAAGGAGTTCTCCGGTAACCTTGTAATGCTTGTAAGTCAACCCGGCGAACAGCGCCAGGAAAAACATCAGAACGGCATACAAGGCCATCCACATGTAATTTTTCCGTGCCGTGCGGGTAGCCTGGTCCGCAAGCTGCTGCAAATTCTGCATGGCGGGAGAAAAGGATTCTTCCTTCCTGTCCCCTCCGTCCGTTCCGGAGGCCGGAAGGGAACCCGGTTCTTCGGAAAACTTCAAATACACCTCTCCCAGAATAATATCGTCTCCTTCATACAGGGCGGCAGGCCCCATGGGAGTCAGGCCGTTGATTTTGACACCATTGGTCGAACCGAGGTCTTCAATGACATAACCGCCGTCCTTGTACTGGAGCAATGCATGTTCTCCTGATACGGAAGGGGAAGGAATGGCAATTTCACAATGTTCATCCCGACCGATGCGGGCGAAATATTCGCCGTTTTTCGGGAGAACGATGGTTTTCTCGGAGCCGTCGGGCAGCAGGATGGAAAGGCGGGGCATGATTTACGGCAAATAATGCCATGCCGGTACTTCTTTTCAATCCAAAAGACCGTTTGTACGCATTCCATTGGGGAAAAACCACACCAATATCCTCTATTGACGCCTCTGACTGCAAGTGATTTAATAGATTCGTACTCCCTTTCTATCCCTCTTTTAACGGTTATAATCTGGTCACAGCCGTCAAAAGTGTTTTCCGCAAATACGCCCGCTTTTCCGGCCGCGCCGTTTTGTCCGAATTCTGGTACTGGATGCTGTTTTGTTTTCTGCTCGGCTCCATCCTGGGCGGGAAGCCTTCATTTATATTCGGAGGCAACAGCGGAGGGATTTTGGGAATCCTGCTGTTCATCCCTACCTTGGCCGTAATTTTCCGCCGTCTTCACGACACGGGAAAAAGCGGATGGTATAGCTGCCTGCTGCTCCTGCCCGGAATCGGGTTCCTGATTATCCTGATCCTGTGTCTCGCGGACAGTCAAAAGGGCACGAACCAGTATGGGCCCTCGGAAAAATATCCCGACCGTCCATTCCCCGGTGCCTAAAAAGCTTCTTCCAAAAAACAAAACCAGCTGAATTTCATGACAGGCAACGCATGCCGGAACAGCCATGATCCCCGGCAGATCTACGGAGATACCCAGAGAAAACGTTAAACCATGAACACGCCCATCCATAAGCACATCTTTCAAAATCGCGACTTCAAGGGCTATACCCTGATAACGGCAACCAAGTCCGTACTCTCCAAATACGCCGTTTTTTCAGGAAGAGCCACTCGTTCGGAATATTGGTATTGGACATTTGGCCAAACCCTCATTTTCCTTCTCCTGTGGATGTTGGGCCTAGCGCTTATGCTGAACCTGGCGCCGCCCTCCAGGGTTTTCAACCATGTTCTGACAGGAGAAAGCCCGATGCTGTTATGGATGCTCTTCACGCTGCTCCCTTCTCTGGCTGTGGAATGCAGACGCCTGCATGATACGAACAAAAGCGGCGCACTTCTTCTGCTGAACTTGGTTCCACTAGTGGGCCCCATCCTGCTCATCATCTTTTTTTGCAAGGACAGCCAGCGGGGAACAAACCAATACGGCCCTTCGGAAAAATATCCGGAAGGCAGCGATCGGGACGGTCTTGTTCCCCCCGGACGTATTCCGGCCCCCTAGGTGGCATGAATCACATGCCGTGGAAACGGACGTACAGTCCTGTACTTGTCTTGCTTTCGGGCCAAAAATGCCTAAGATCAAACCATGTTTGTTGACAACATCCGCATATTTGCCAAGGCTGGAAAGGGAGGAAACGGGCTGGTCAGCTTCCGCAGGGCCAAATTCGTGCCCAAGGGCGGCCCGGACGGCGGGGACGGCGGCGATGGCGGTAGCGTCATTCTGGAAGTGGACCCGCACACGAATGACCTGCGTTCCTTTTTCTACGATCCCAAGCTGATCGCCACGGACGGCGTAGGCGGCCAGGGAGCTAAAAAACACGGCAAAAACGGGAAATCCGTCATCGGGAAAGTTCCTCCCGGCACCATCATTTACCGCAGCAATGCCTCTTCCATGTCGGAAGCCACGTGGCTGGAGCGGGAAGGCGACGGCATTGAACTGGAAAAAATCGCGGACCTGACGGAAATCGGAACCCGGTTCACGCTGTGCCAGGGCGGCATCGGAGGCAAAGGCAACTGGCACTTCCGTTCCGCCACCAATCAGGCCCCCACGGAAGCGGAACTGGGCACGGAAGGGGAGGAAGGCGTCTTTTTCATGGAACTGCGCCGCATTGCGGACGCGGGGCTGGTGGGTTATCCCAATGCCGGCAAAAGCACCCTGCTGGGTGACATTTCCGCGGCCAAGCCGAAAGTCGCCAACTATCCGTTCACGACGCTTCAACCCATCATCGGCGTGGTAGAATTCAACAGTTTCCGCCGCTGTGTGGTGGCGGACATTCCCGGCATCATTGAAGGCGCACACCGCAACCGCGGCCTGGGACATGAATTCCTGCGCCACATCACACGCTGCAAGGTGCTCGTCTTCGTTCTGGACATGGCCGGAAGCGAAGGGCGCGACCCCATCGAAGACTTGCAGAACCTCCGCACGGAAATCAAACTTTACAGCGAAGACCTTGCCAAACAGCCCTGGTTTGTCGTTGCCAATAAAATGGACCTGGAAGGTGCGGAAGACAACCTGGCCAGCTTCAGGCTGCGCTTCCCGAAGGTGGACGTGGTCCCCCTTTCCGCCCTCAACGGAGACGGCATCGCACAGCTCAAGAGCAAGCTCGATCAGCTCGTAGGCTATAAATTCGTTCACTGATTCCCGTTCCGCCCAACACTGCCTCAAGCACAACCCCATGAACGCTCCGCTCTCCACGCCAGCCGATCCCGACCAGCTGCTGTGCCGCATTGCCGGAATCGGAGACCTCTTCGCCATTGAAGGGGAATTCGTCACCGGCAAGGAAATACCCAGCGGCCACATCAACACCACTTACAAGGCCACCTACCGCAAAAGCGACGGGACGGAAGACTCCTACATTCTGCAGCGCATCAACGACTATGTCTTCAAAGACCCGCGGGCCGTCATGCGCAACGTGGAAAAAGTCACCCGCCATATCAACTGGAAAGTGCTGCGCCGCGTGAAAGACTCCGCCGGGCAGACCCTGAATCTCTACCCGGCGCGCGGCGGACGCAACTACATAGACATCCCCGGAGACGGCATCTGGCGCTGCTACAACTACCTGGCCGGTACGCACACGTACGACGTGGTGGAAAACACCCGCCAGGCCTATCAGGCTGGTTTTGCCTTCGGGTCTTTCCAGGACCTGATCAGCGATATGAATCCGGACGACATCGTGGAAACCATTCCCGGCTTCCATCATACCCGGAACCGTTACAACCGTCTCATGGAAGTGGCGGAGCAGGATCCCCGGGGGCGGCTTTCCTCCTGCCGGGCGGAGCTGGAATTCATCAGGGCGCGGGAGCAGGACGTAGACCGTCTGCTGGATCTCCAGACGACAGGAATACTGCCCACCCGCATCACCCACAACGACACCAAAATCAACAACGTCATGCTGGATGAAGACACGGACCACGCCGTCTGCGTCATTGATCTGGACACGGTCATGCCCGGCCTCGTCTTGTACGACTTCGGGGACATGGTGCGCACCGTCACTCCGCCTACGGAAGAAGATGAGGAAGACCTGAGCAAAGTCTGCATGCGCATGCCCATGTTCCAATCCATTGTGGAAGGTTATCTGCATGCCGCGCACGGATTCCTGACCCAGGCGGAAATAGACCAGCTCGCCTTTTCCGGAAAACTCATCACGCTGGAAATCGGGATCCGCTTCCTTACGGACTATCTGGAAGGAGACCAGTACTTCAAGGTTTCCCGGCCCGGACACAACCTGATCCGCTGCCGGACACAGCTTAAGCTGGTGGAATGCATTGAACGGGAACTTCCAGCCATGGAGCAGTATGTTCAACGGCTGGCAAGGGGCCTGACCAGGAAATAGGAAGGCCCGGACGCTTTTCTTTTTAATCTTCCTTCCGCCGGGACGGCAATACCGTCCCGTATTATTTATATTGTTTGAACACGGCGGCAATTTCCATAATCCAAGAAACATTCCACGCAATCACCGCCACTTATGTTCAAAGTCCCGCAAATTCAATTAAACGCCTACGGCAAGCCCGCAAGAATCCTGTATCTGGCTCCCTATGCACCCGATGCGCCCGATTTTTCCCAAAAACCCTACACGGGCAATGGAGGCTATCCCCAGTACCATTACAACATTTACAAAGCCATCCAGGACATAGGCTATGATGTCGTCTCCTCCTCCAAGCCGTACTCCGTACAATTTGCCAAGGGAAACGTGGACTATGTCTTCTCCCTGATGAACAGGTTCCAGATGGCCAAGCCGGAAATCTTCATCTCCTCCTACTGCGAATTCATTCAGGTACCCTACCTGGGCGCCCCTCCCAACATTCGCGCCATTGCAGAAGACAAACTGCTGACCAAGCTTGTCTTCCGCTCCCTGGGCCTCAACATGCCGGAGGGCATGGGACTTTCCAAAGACCGGGAAATTCCGGCGGAAGCCCCCTTCCCTGGTCCCTACTTCGTCAAAAAACGCTTCGGCGCCGCTTCCGGGGGAATCCGGGAAGACAGCATCTGCGGCACCTGGGAGGCTGTGGCTTCCTGCGCCAAACGCCTCATGAAAGAAGGGCATGAAGTTCTTGTGGAACAATACTGCGAAGGCATTGACGTCACCGTTCCCGTGCTGGGGGGAGAAGACCCCGTCATCCTGGGATTCGTACAGCCGAAGTCCAACAAACCCGGCAACATCATCACGGAAGACCTCAAACTGCATGACCATCTGGGCTACCAGCTTGTATCCGTGCACGATCTGGAACAGGATATCATTGCAGACGTCCGGAAAGTGTGGGCGGCCCTGGGGCCCATGGACTACTTCCGCATTGACTACAGAATCGACTTTGAAAAGGGCGAACGCCGCATTCTGGAAATGAACATCTGCTGCCACCTGGGCAAAAGCGGCTCCATCTGTCTGGCGGCCGCACAACACGGCTACACCCAGGCGGACATCCTTAAATATATCCTTGACTACAGCATGAGAAGACAGAAGGGCCTCCAGCAATACGGAACGTGGCTCATTTAAGCCCGGCACGGGCCTTCCCATGCATAAACCGCTCGCCAATTTACGGACAGGAAAAACTCCTGTCCGTAAATTTTATAGTAGGGAATGTCCTGATTAACTATTCCCTGTTTTGGGAATTAAAATCTAGAAAAGCTTTTCGGAATCATGTTTCAGCTGTCTTTCATTTAGGTGGGCGAGCATCTCATCCAGATCCAGTTCCAGCAGTAATTCCTCTTTCTCCTCCAGCGGAGCGGAAGAAGAAGGCATATCCACCATCACTCTTTCCAAAGGAATTATTCTCTCACGTTCCTTTCCAACGGTTTTGAAGAGATCGTGGACAGGAACAATCCAATACTCTGGGAGGATTTATTGCCATCAGAAACGCTTGCAATAGCAAGGGATAACATCATATGCACCCGGACGGAAGACATGGCCCCTGGCTTGACTGCCTACAATGAACTCGGAGATGCCGTAAGGAAGACCATCGTACTGGATAAATTACATCCGGATGATCCCACTAAAAACAGGACCACAGAACGCTTCCTCCTCTATCAGATTGGGGAAGACGGGGTTTCCAGCATGCGGACAGAGTACCGGGCAATGTCATACTGATGGTTATACAAAGGATTTTGACGCTGCCCACAGTGCAGTATATGATCCTGAAAAAATCAAAAATAGGGGGAGGATGCTGCAGAACTCATTATATAGAATCTTCCAAACGAGGGACTAACTATGAAAACAATAAGGATCATTTTCAAATGGATTGCAGGTATTATTGTTGCAATAGGGGTTGTGTGGATCGTTATGCCGTTTGCTTTCTTGTATCCTTTTTTATACATAAAATACACTTTAAGCCCCGATATGACTCCTGGGATGATGGATGAACTCATTAAGGAAAATCCTGAAGATATATACGATATAGAACAACGATTAAATAAGAACAGAGTTCCTCCCAGGCAGGATGATTCCGTATTTCAGTCCTACATAGAACGGCTGGAGAGAGTCACAGCCAGATACATAACGGAGGGGAAATTAAATTCCCTTCATATCAACTGGTACCCCGGGAATAGAGAAACCGATGAAGTAAAATATATAGCTGGCTATGAGACAAGAACAGCGTTGGGACGCACCAAGGCCAATTTGGGAGATCTTTCAGATAAAACGATTTACTATTTCCTGCTTGACCGAAATCTCCATATACTTGGATGGATGAAAGAAAAATAGGAATGCGTAATGATAATGCATCTGTCATGAACTCCTTCCTTATGCAGGATACCATAATTCCCTCCACTCTCAGATTCCCGGAATAGGAGATGCCTATGACGACAAGGAACTTCATCTGCATAACCGCAATGGACTAGCCTAATACGACTAAAGCAAACACTTTCCTTGAACCCATCTATGAGGTGAATGCCGATTCGATTAGAATTAAAAGCTTCTCTAAAAACCTGGAATGCAAACAGTTCCCTTTTTTAGTGATAAAAGGAGGATAAATCATTATTGCCGATGCCTCCGGTTATATGGAACAGTACTCTGAAAAGAAAGTAGTCATCAACAAAACCAGAATCAGCACCTGTTATCTGCACCAGAGCACCTGCAGGTGGCCGAAATGGAGGATACTTCTTCAACTAGCCCCGGCATTTACTTGATATAAGAATCTACGCATATTTTAAATATATTGGTAAAATTTATGATGAAATATATCCGGTACAAAAAGGTGATACCTGTTCTTGCCAATGCCTTCTTGGGGCCTCCATCACTTACATATTATCTTAATTACGGTTCATCAAGAAATAGCCTTAACGAACTCCTTCTACTATATTCCTTATTGTGGTGGATATATTCCACTGTCTGTATATTCAGTCATTCTTTCAAATTACATGATGTAGAAGTACTTGTCTACTGGACATCATTTTGGATGATTACCATACTGTTTTCATTTCCCATCAACAAAATAACTAGAGTTTCTTGCGCAAAAAAATATATTCCTGAAGGAATGAAAAAAGAAATTAAAAAGGCAAGTAATAATTTCTTCACTTTCTGGCTTCCCGTTGGATGTCTGGTTTATTTCGGCTATGCCCTCGCCAAAGGCTTTGATTCAAATCTAATTTATTATATATTTTTATGGTGGATGATATGGTTTATTATCTGGTTGTTGAAGCAAGCGATTATATTTCCTTGTAAC
>JAJQCV010000033.1:0-334 GCA_021202525.1 Akkermansiaceae bacterium
GGGAATAGGGGAATAGGGGAATAGGGGATGCCGCGTGGTATTTTCCAAGGGGGAGGTTGGGAAGGGAGGGGCGTTCTTTCTTCTCTGTACCCGGCACGGGCTAGGGATGATTTATTCAGTTGCAGGGCGGTTGCATCCGGCGGCTGCGGGTGTCTAGGTAACAGATCATCAGGTTGGAAGCTAGAAGGCTTAACATGAACACGATGCCGTTATAAAACAGAACAGGCTCCAGCATGGCGCTGAAGAGGGATTGGATGTCTTGAACGGCTGTTTCCGTGGGGAAGGAATCCGCCTCTTCCCGCCGCCCTCCGAATGTTTCCATGAACGTGATGAA
>JAJQCV010000033.1:344-3835 GCA_021202525.1 Akkermansiaceae bacterium
GGGTGGATCAAGGTATAAAGGAGTGTCAGGAGCGTGACGGGTACGCTGATGGCCCAGGCTGTCCAGATGAGCATTTTTCCGGGAGCCCGGTTGGCGGGGGACAGAATGCTGTTGATGTTCAGCAGGGCTTTCACGGGCATCCACAGGTTGCCGACGGGAAGGATGAAGGAGAGAACGCATTTGGAAGGGCTGGGCTGCATGAGGTTTCCTCCGATGCGCCGGGCATCCCATGCCAGGCGGTAGATGAGCAGGAGCCAGCAGGCGAGGCAGGCCAGGGAAACCGGGAACATGATGGCTCCGATTTTCGAGCCGGGATATGTAAGCTCCATGCCGGTTGGGAGCTTATGGAGCGTTACCAGTTCGGAAGCTATTTGTCCGATCATTTCCCGGACGGCTTCCTGAATCCAGGGGAGCTGGACGAAGATGATGAAACACGTTCCGGCGATCAGGAACAGGGAAAGCGTTCCCAGCAGGAAAGGCAGCCATCTTCCCGCCCGGAAAAGAAGAGAATGGGGGCCGGGAGGGGAAGAGTTCATGGAGGTTACTCTACTTCTTCCGGGGCCGGAGCGGTTTCCGGTTCAGCTTTTTCTTCCGGTCCGAAAACTTCCACTTCCGTCAGGGCCAAGGGCCGGGCGGGGCTGGTGGATTCGATGCGCAGCGCGCGGGCCTTGACCGGAGAGTCCAGCTTCCAGGTGCTGATGTTGGTGGATTTTTCCGAAGGCGTGGTGGTGAAAGTTTTCTCCGCAAGCACGTTTTTTTCGTTGTCGTACAGCATTACCTTGAATTCCTCCATGGTTCCCAGCAGGGTCAGGTTGGCGGGCGTGTAAATGACGATTTTTTCCACGGGACGGTTGGTTTCCGCCCCGAAGTCGATGCCGAACCAGGCATTCTTTCCTTCCACGACGCCGGTAGCGCTGATGGAAACGTCGGAGAGCTCGGAACTTGTATTTCCGTCAACGGCTTTTTCGGGTCCGTAGGCCGCCAGCATGTTGCGGGTGGAGCTTTGGCGGACTTTCACGCCGGGCTGCACGCTCCAGTTGATTTCGCCGGGTTCGGCGGGAACGTGGGGAGCGGATTTTTCAGGAGCAGCCGGCTGGGGCGCCGGAACGGGAGGCTGGAGAACGGAGGCGGCCGGGGCGGGAACGGCAGGAATTGCGGGCGCATGGTGGCGCGCTTCCTTGGCCGCCTTGTTGGCTTTCCGCACGACATCGGCCTTCGCCTCGTTTGCCTTTTGCACCTGTTCATTGTAGTCGCTGCGCATTTTCGCCACGTCCTTCTTGTACAGGATGCAGGTGTACGTCAGCACGATGCCTACGATCAGTGCCGGAATGAGATAATAGTAGACATTTGACTGTCCCTTCCGCGGCCCGTTCAGGGCTATTGCGGGCTGCATGGACGGTGTTGCCGGCGCTACGGAGATTCCTCCCGCGGGGCGGGCAATGGCCTTGTCCAGGTCGGTGATGAATTCCCCCATGTCCCGGTAGCGTTCCCGAGGGGACGGATTGATGGCGCGGGAAACTACGGCATCCACTTCATCGCTGCACCGGATCAGGGAGGAAGGCATGGCGAATTGTGCCTCCAGGGGAGTGGTACGGGTCAGCAGGATGTAGAGTGTCAGTCCCAGGGCGTAGATATCCATGCCCGGCGTGAATGAGGGCTCCGCTCCGGTGACCCACTCCGGGGAGGCGAAGTCCCCCATGTCCACGGGAGGCTGGGCGGGGTAAATGTTGATGGGAAGCAGCAGTGCGTCTCCGCCGTCGGGACGTACGGTGATTTGCTTGGGCGTGATGCCTCCATGAAAGATTCCCTTCCGGTGCAGGGTCAGCAGGCCTTCCGCCAGGTTGCGGACAATGGTGAGCGCCGTCTGGGGCTTGATTTGCGGAATTTTTTCCATGTCCGCCAGACGCGGATATGGGGAATGGGCGGAGATAATGAAGGTGAAGGGGCCGGCCTGTCCCACTTCGTAAACGCGGAGAAGACCCTGGTGGGACTGCTCCACGATGGCGCGGGAGCGGATGACGAATTCGGGCGTCCAACCGAAGACGTCCGCTTCCTCCGTAGGAACCAGCCGCAGGATGACAGGGGCGAAGTTGGATTTGAGCGTGGCGGAAAAGATTTGCTGGGGGCCTTTTGTTCCAATAAGCTGGATGTTTTCCAACTGGGGAAAGAGATCGGAAATCCGGTCCAGGGAAAGGGAGTTGTCGGCAGGCATGGAAGAGGGAAATTGTATTGGCGAATATTCTAGCTTAAAAATACCCGCTGAGGCAACTCCATAAGCAGGCATTTATGGCCGTTACGGTCTTTTCAGGATAATGGGCGGGGCGGGGTTGGTCTGCCAGACAGGAATGGCGGCATTGGCTTCCGTTTCTTCCAGCACTTTTTTCCCTTTGACGTTGACCAGGTGCTCCCGCAGGATTCTCCGCAATTCCACCGCGGCGGCGGGATCGTCCTGGACGCTGTGTCCGGACGGGACGATTTTTTCGCTGACGCTCCAGTCCAGGTGGGAGGAGCGGTATTTGACGATGCCGTCGGATGAATAGGGCGTGTTGTTTTTTCCCCTGTCCCCGATGATGGAATGAACCGGGACGGACGGGGCGCAGCGCAGCTCGGACATGTGTTTGACCAGGGATGAGTTCGGGGAAAGCTGGCGGATGCTGGTGAGTTCGTCCTTCAGTTGCAGTGGATTGAGAAGAAACATGCCCCGGCTGAGGGTGGCGATGCGGGTGGCTTCTTCAAGCACGTCTGAGGGGAGGTCGATCAGGCGCTGGCCCAGGCGTCCTATCCAGTTGTCCGCAAAGGTGGAGCCGCGGTGGGGGGTGGCCATGTACACGATGCGGGTGACTCCCTTGGCCGGAGTGAAGATGAAGTTGTTATGGAGCTGCTGCAGCGTGTGGTCGTCGCAATTCAGCGGGGTGAGCCCTTCCTTCCAGTTGTCCGCAGTCATGCTTTCAAAGGTTTCCGGGGGGAGCTCAAACAGTCCTTTCATGAGCATCCACGGCTTGGTGGATGTGTTGAAGCGTGTGATGAGGCCGCCCATGGAATGCCCCACCATGACGATGTTGTTCATTTCCCTGGAAGCGCCGCGGGGGTTGTATTCCTGCATGAGCTCCGCCAGGGCCGCCCGCTGCCTGCCGGCCGGGATGGTCCAGGCCAGGCCGGAAGGATAGCCGAAGAACCAGAACTGGTAGTTTTCCCGGATGACGGGGTCCACCAGCAGCCGGTTGGTCAGGTTGGCGAAGGTGGCGGGGCCGGACATCAGACCGTGGGTGAAGAGGACGGGAATTTTCTTCGGGTCGTAGGGCTCGGAGAAATAAAGCCCCATGGTGCTGATGGCTTTTTTGGGCCGGAAGGCGCCCAGCAGTTCCGTGCCGTCCGCGTCGGAGAGCTTCCAGAAAAGGGCGATCGGGACGGAGAAGTTGGCTGCCAGAGGTTGGCGCACCTTGTTGCGGCCGATGAGGATGTGTGCGTTCATCAGGCGCGGGAGGGTGCGG
>JAJQCV010000039.1 GCA_021202525.1 Akkermansiaceae bacterium
ATATTAATGTTCTTCAATAAAGAAAGTCTTTAAAAGAAAAATATGTTTATATTTAAAATGAATGCTTGTTTAAACGAAGGCCGGAAGGAGAAACGTTTCTGTTTTAACGGAAAATATTCAACGCGGCTTCTCCCTGTTTAAGATGATGGAACTGGGAATGATTGCTTGTAAGCAGGTTGTATAATAATTTCAGATTGCCTTTGTCAGCGGCGGACAAGGCGGTGGTACACCGGGGAAAGCAGTCTTTTTCCTTTTCTTTTCATGAGCTGCCACCTGGTGGGGGGCTTTCTGGTTAATTTTTTCTCTGTGGAGCGGTTATAGTGTTCCAGAGCTTCAGGCCGTTTTTTGGAAAGCGCGTCCCGGAGCCATTGCCCGGATTGTTCAATGTGGGCCTGAAGTATCTTGTTGACGGCTCCGTAATTCATCTCCAGGCTTGTCCCGTCCGGAATCCTGTCTGCATGTTCAGGCAGCATGCGGTCCCTTAAATGGAGAAGCTCCAGAAGGGAGATGAAGCGGCCGGAACCCCGCAGGGGATTATCGATGCAGATGAACGGCCTGTTGAAAATCAATGCAAAGCAGACGCCGTGATAAGAATCTGTAATGAAATACTTGCAGTGGGCGATGTTGCCGAGCCAGTCGTTCAGCGTTGCCTCCTCCATCGTTCCGGGCAGATTGAGAAGTTCGCGGTTGTTGATCTCCTTTTTTTGAATGTCCACCATGTTCAGCAGCGGGGCTTCCAGCCTGGAAGATACGTCCAGAAGCAGTTTCCGCTTGGACTCCGTGGGGTCCAGGATGTAGGAGACAACGGCATTTCCGGCTCCTTCCGCCGGCTGCGCCAGTTTAAGCCACTGCTCCCGGCTGTGCAGGAAGACGGGGTCCATGACCCAGGTGCTGTCGCAGCCGAAATGCTGCCGCAGGTGGTCAACCATGCCCTGTTCCCGGACGGATATGGCGTCGAACCGTTTCAGCAGCCTGGCGCTTTTCCGGAGGTAGCGCTCCGAGGGCTTGTTGTGCCGGGCCATGGACGGCCCGTAGGCGACTTTTCTCTTTTCCCCTTTCGCGAAGTCGAGGAAAAACAGGGTCCCCAGGAATCCCGGATTCCAAACCTGGTCCGATCCCACCATGAACGTATCGAAATGGTCGTTCATGTAATACGCATGGTCCAGATTGTGCATGGGAATGATGGAGAGCTTTTCCTCTGCCAGAAATTTTCTGAAAACCGTGCAGGCGTCCTTTTGCCGGTCGGTATAGGAAAAATCAAGCAGGGACACTTTCTTGCCCATCCGTTCCAGCGTGCGGTAGAGGGCATAGGAGGTCAGGACGGCTCCGTAATTGCAGGTCATCCACATCCCCAGCAGTCCGATGTTTGTGCATTCGGCCCCGCAATGCGCCGGCGCGGAGCCGGGAAGGGATGAGGGGGAGGAAGAAGCGTTTTCCGGGAGAGGGTCAGCGTGCATGTTTCAATAAATGGATCAATTTTTTCAGGGGAGCGGAAAAAAGTTCCCGTTCGGACTCGTTCAGGTACGCGCGCCAGAGAACGGCCGTGAACGCGACGGCATAACAGCAGGAGTATGCAATCAGGGAAGTCCAGCTGTCCAGTTTTATCAGGAAGGCGCCGGTGATGCCGGCCAGGAGAAGCAGGGGAACCGAATACAGCAGGGGAATATAAACCTGTGCAAAAAAACGTTTGATGGAAAGGCCCGCCTTGCGCGAATAATAGCGGTTGATTAAAAAAATCTGTCCGAAGAATAGGGAGATAGCCGTTCCCGCAAACATCCCGATGACCCCGTAGCGCAGGGAAATCAGATACCCCAGGATGACGCACACGACGGAAGAGTAAAACAGGATGACGGCCCTTCCCTTGTGAATATTGAGCGCCTGCAGGATGGCGATGCCCGTATTCTGCGTCAGGGGGATCAGGAGGACAACCAGAACCAGGGCGGCGCCGGCCCATACGGTGGAAATTTCCGTTCCTATGGTCTTGCCCACCCATAAGTGCAGGAAATCATGCCCGCAACAGAGGAAGACGGCCAGAATGAGGCTTAACAGGGCTGCCTGGATGCGCCCGATGCGGATCATGAGGTCCGTCAGTTGTTCCTTCGTGCTTTCCTGGGCCACCATATGCATGATTTTCGGGTAGATGACGCCGGAAATGGCCGTTGATGCCGTCATGAAGTACTGGGAGAAAGAGATGCCCAGGGAAAAAACGGTCACGGCCGCCGCTCCCGATGTCCGCGCGATGATGGGAGTGCCTGCGCGCCAATAGAACAGGTCCATGAGCTGGTTGAGCAATATCCAGAAGGAAAATTGGAACATTTCCCGGTACAGGGGCCAGTCCGGCCTGCTGAAGACAAGGCGTATACCCAGGCAGCGGAAGGCGTAATAAAGCCCCCACAGCATGGCCCCTATCCCGGTGGATACGCCGAGTATGGTCAGGGCGATGGCCTTGAATCCCCAGCAGAGCAGAACAACTGTCATCCCCGCATTCCGCAGGCAAAGGGCCAGTTGCACAATGCCCGGCGTGATGAATTTCATATAGGCGGTTGCGATGCCGGTCACAGGCCTGATGGGAAATGACAGAATGAGATTGCCCAGTGTAAGCAGATACAGTATTTCCAGCGTTTTGTGCTCTTCCCCCGTGAGGTTGGGGAAGAAGTCGCCGAGGTAGAAATAGCAGACGATGCCGCATATGGCCGTGAATATGCCCAGGAAGGAAAACAGAACCATGGACTGCCCGAGGAAATGGGCCATTTGAGTCGTTTCATTCCTTGCATGGTACATGGCCACGTATTTGTTGACGGTCGCCTTGAGGCCGAAATCCGTCAGGGACAGCCAAACGATGACGGAATTGCTCAGCATGAAAATTCCGTATTCGTCCCGCCCCAGGCTGGACAGGATGAAGGGAGTCAGGAAAAACTGCGTCGCAAGCCTGATAAAGATGGATAAGTAATTGATGCAGGCGCCTGCCTTCAGTTCATTCATGGATTACATGGGGGGATAAATTCCGCTTCAAATACTTTTTCCCTTGTGCTGCAATGGCTTTGAGCTTATCTCTATCCACTTTATGGATTGTTCCCAATGGTCCGGTTTGTTCTCCCACCATTTGGAATAAACTTTCAAATCGGTTTGTTCCCCGGGCGGAATTCTCCATACAGATAAATGGTTTGTTGAATATCATGGAAAAAACGCAACCATGAAAAGAGTCGGTAAGGACCAGGCGGGAATCCCTCAAATGCCTCAACCACCGGCCCACGCTACAGGGAATTCTGTTATTGTGGGAAGAAATAATGCAATGGTGCCTGACTTCCTGGATATCCATGAGTTCCTGATCCGCAATTTCACGCATGAAGGCTCGTTTTTCAGGTGTTTCATCAAGAATGTAGGCGGCGATATAATCTTTTTCTATGGGAGCCAACTGTTCGTTTTCTATGATATGTTCATAGTCAGTAGAATTTAGCAATAAAGCCGGGTCGGGCATTTGTTCGCAGGAACGTCCCAGTATCTCCCGGCAAATTCTGACTCCCCCGAATTCACGGGAAGAGACTGCCTTAAATTCGTTCAGGAGCCTTTTGCATTCTTCCGTTTCCTGAGGAGTTCCCTCCCATACGTTTGTTCCGAAAGACGCAGCATAAGATATGCTCCGCCGCCGGATATCTTCGGGTATGAAATTCAGAAAAAAGAAAGGAAGGCTTGCCATGGGTCTGACATAGGCTCCTCTCCACACCTGGTCGCTTCCTACGACCCATGTATCATAGTCGAATTGAATGTTATCCCTTGCAATGTCGGCAACCTGAACTGGAGATGAGGTATGAAGAAATTGCCTTTCAAAGTCTTTGGCAATTTTTTCCCTTAAAAAAGGCTGGATAGGAGGGAGAGTGGAAGAAAATCCTGCCAGATTCAAAAATTTTCTGATGCGGTATTTTATATGAATGAATATGTTCTTTATGAATTCATGTTCCGGAAAGGAAGCATACTTCAATAGCTCGGTCCGATGTCCCATTCGCTCCAAAGTGGTCTGCAATGCAAATGCCTGCAGCATTCCTCCATAATTGCCGTGAATAGGATGGGTAAGAATGCCTATTTTCATCTTTCAGGGTTGTGTAGTGTTTTATTTTTATGAGCGGCAGTGTTACTTCGTGTAGGCGGGCAGAAGGGTAACATGCATAAAATCGGACTGTTCATTAATATTCCTCAGGGTTGTTTTGTTCGGCGTACCCAATTCCGGAGAATGGCCTTTGCACGGACCAGGAATGCCCTGACCGGCTGCACGGCGTAGTGGTGCAGGAGGACGGATGACGTATGAACGGGGGAGGATTTCAGGAGCAGGGACCGCCAGGGAAGGCGGGACCGGGAAAGAATGGCGCGGCGCTCCTTCCGCGGCATGCAGTTGATGATGGAACGCATGTATTTGCGGTGGCGCAGGTTCCAGTAAAGCAGGGCGGACATTCCCTGCCGCCTTGCAGCGGCGGAAAACCTGAGAGGAAGGGAGGCGCACAGGGGTGTCAGCGCATCCAGGGATTGCAGCAGGCCCTGCGGAGTCATTCTTTTCCAGATCGTCTGATGGGAGCCGGTGATGCCCGCTCCGTACCGGTAATGGTAAAAGGGCCTGTTGATGAAAATAATGGTCCGGCTGTATCCCAGGTATTCCAGAATGAATTTCAGGTCTTCTCCTATGCTGACCCCTTCCTGGAAGCGCATGCCGTGTTCCCGGATGATGGAACTGCGGAACAGCTTGTCGCATGCGTAGGAGGTGATGCGGGTCATGGAGCGGAAGCCGAGCGGCTCCCTCCTTTTTTCCGGTCCGGACGGGGAAAACCACGGCAGGCATGTGCGCGGCTCGGGGCGGTGGAATTCATGAAAGTAGTGGCCGAAGATGACCAGGTCTCCTCCCTTTTCCCGGACGGAGCCGTATAACTGTTCCAGAGCGTCCGTTTCCAGCCAGTCGTCCGAATCCACCAGAAGAAGGTAGGGTGCGCGGATATGTTCCAGTCCGCGGTTCCTGGCGTTGGAGACGCCTCCGTTTTGCTGGTGGACGACCTTGAATCTGGCGTCCATGGCCGCGTATTTGTCCAGCAGTGCCGGACTTTCGTCGGAAGAGCCGTCGTCAATGCAGACGGCTTCCCATGCCGGGAACGTCTGGGACAGGATGGAGTCCAGGCATTCCCCGAGATAGGGGCCTGCATTGTAGACGGGAATGATGATGCTGATGCAGGGGCATTCCGGCGGCTGGGACTGGTACATATGGTATTGAGGTAAACGGGAGGGAATGGAGGAATGAATAATGGGGACTTCTCCCCTTGTCACGGCTGAATGTTCAATAGTCTGTGGAAAAGCAGTTTTTCATTTGTAAAAAGCAGGCGGAATCGGCTCAGTCAAGAACCAGGCCGTATTCCGTTTTCAGGAATGTTTTCATTTTGCCGGGGTCTTCCCCGCAGGCTTTTTTGATTTCCATGAGTTTGGCGTCCACCAGGGTCCGGTACCACCAGCATTGGAGGAAATGCCACAGAAACCCTTCCTTCCCGTCAAGAAAGCCGAAGCGCAGGATGTAGCGGTAGCAGAAGTAGGCGAATCCGCGCCAGAAAAGGGGAAGCCGGGCGTACGTGCGTTTCATGGCCCGTTTTTTCAGCGTTTGCCCGCTCAGGGAACCGCATTGCTCTTTGGGCGAACTCAGGCCGTATTCCTGATCCAGCAATTGTGCGGCTTCCCGGATGGCGTAGCCGACGTGCTTCCGGGTCCACCAGCTCAGGTTGTTGAGGTTGTCATCCACGAATTTGGCGTTCAGGTCCCATACGCGGCCTTTCAGAATCACCATGTGCTCGTCCATGGCGCGCACTTCGCACCTGGCTTTTCCTTTCCGGAAAATGCGGACCAGGCGGACGGGCGGCGTGCCGTGCCGGATGGGACGGCCCAGGAAATAACGGGAAAGGTCCAGGGAAAGTGCGGAGACATCCTCCTCCATGGAGGGAAGAATGTGTTCCAAATGGATTCGGGTGTCCGGCGGGAGGTATTCGTCCGCGTCCAGTCTCAGAACCCATTCCGTCCTGATCTGCAAATGGTCCAGAGCCCAGTTCAGTTGCGCGGCCTGGGTGCCCGGCCATTCATGCTGGATAACATGAACGCGGTCGTAATCGGAGCAGATGCGGACGGTGTCATCCGTGGAAAAACAGTCGATGACGAAAACCTCCTCCACCAGCGGAAGGGTGCTTTCCAAACAGCGGCGCATGTGCACCTGTTCGTTTTTAGTGAGGATAACGGCGGTTAGAAGTTTCATTGGGAAATCACATGAGAGCTGGTGAGAAAATCGATGGATTCCTGACGCAATTTTTCCAGATGCCCGTCCACCTTGTTCCAGTCAATGGGAGTTTCAAGGCATTTCGTAAGGCGTTCCATATCAAGTTCGGCGAAACAGCGGTAGTCAAGTCCCATGGGCTTCAGCAGGGAAAGTATTCTGCAATCCCCGCCCGCTTCGATCTCCTTTTCCGAAGAGTGCATGCAGATGAACGGCTTGTGGAACATCAGGGAGAAAGCGAGGGCGTGGAACGATCCGCATACGGCCATTCTGGAGTGCATGAAATAACTGATCCATTCCTCCGGAGAAACGAAGCGGTTGACTCCCCCGTCAAGCCGGATGCATGATTCCGGATTCCGGAGTCTGATGATGGGGCATTTTTCCTCGTTTTGCAGATATTGAAGAATTTGCTGATGGCTTCCTTCCAATTTGTCCAGCAGGTAGGCGCAGATGTAGCTGTCCGGCTTCTCCGGAATCGGGGCGGCGGCTTTTTCAAATATCTCCCGGCCCGCCAGCAGGGACGGGTCAAGGGTCCGGTGGATATGCTGTTTCAGAGACATGCTTTCCAGGGCCGTTTTGGCCTTGTCTTCCCTCACGCTTATGCTGTCGAAGTCTTCGAGGTAGGTTTTCATTTCCGATTTGTTTTTCTCGGAAAGGCGGCACTGTCCCATGCTGGCGGCATAAGCTATTTTTCTGGCTCCTTTCCCGGTGAAACGCAGGAAGTAGGCCGGTTCCAGGTAGTTCCCGCCGAACTGCGGGGTCCATACCTGGTCGCTGCCGGTGATATAAAGATCATACGGCGGAGGGGATTGCTCCAACTGTTGAAAGGTTGTGTATAGTTTTTTCCCCACATGCAGGATTTGATGAAATTTTTCAGTGTATCTGCTGTTTTTCCAGCTTCCTCTTGTGATTTGCAGCAGGGACAGAACGCATCTCAAGCCCTGTTTGAGGAAATGTTTTTCCTCTCTTGGGCGGTAATTGATGAATTCAACTTCGTGGCCCTGCTGCTCCAGGTAGCTTTGCAGCCCGTAGGCCTGCATGATGGCGCCATAATTGTTGGCGTAGTGAAATGTAATGATTCCTATGTTCATTTAATGCGTTTCAACACGTGGATGATCTGGTTTTTCAGGATAACGAGGCGGCTTTTGAAGATACGCTGCATGGCGCGCTTGACCATGCCGGGGCGCGACGAGGAATTGAGCCGGTCTGCCAGGTTTTTCTCCGAGTCCGCCCGCAAGAGCTTTTCCATGAACGAGTCCCTGGGAGACAGAGCCTGCCAGTGGTAGGAAAGGCCCGCATTGCGCTCCGTGGTAATGCCTGCCGGAACGGCCCTGTCCATGGAAAGGTCGTTTTTGATGCTCTCGTAAAGTTGTTTTCCCTTTTCCGTGCGGCAGACGACGAGGCTGATTCCATTTTTGGGAGTCAGTTCCGGATAAAGATCTCCTAGGCCCTGAAAGTCTCCCAGTGAAATATCGGCCCGTGAGGGGCGCAGTTTGATCCGGCAGTCAAGGCAGCTTGGACGGGAAATGGAATTCTTCTGGAATGCGCTCCCATAGGAAGTCGCGTACAGGGATTCAAGCCTTGTTCGGATGGAATTCCCTTTCCTGTATGTGATCCCGAGGGAGACGGAATCGTTTCCCAACATAAAATGGCGTGTCTTGCTGCGGAACGATATGTAAACAGGATTTCCAAGATGGTGTTTTTCCAGATAGTCCTGCAAATAGGCCTTCCATATTTTGGGGGAAGGAACGCCGTGGCATGCGATTTCAACACATGTCAGGTTGGAATATGCCGTTCGTAAATAGCTTTGCAACCCGGCTATTTGGCAGGGCGTGCCGGAGAAAAGGACTTTCCGGCCTTCTTTGAGAAATGCTTTGGCCTGCCTGAAGGTGTTTCCTATTTCCGATTGCAGGTATTTGCTTCCGCGGAAAGCTTCCACTCCCTCTTTCGTTTCCGTGAAGGAGTGCTCAACTTTCCAGTCCCCGGTCCATGTCGCTCCGAATACAACACCTCCTTCGTCAATGATTTTGAAGGCAAGCAGGGAGAAGATGCCTCCGGAAGATGAAGACATCAGCAGTTGGCGGTCTCTGCACTGGGCGGCTGACGATACGGGAGGAACAGCCGGAATATGTTCCTCCTTCTCTCCGGTAAATGCACAGACTCTTTCACAAAGCCCGCATTGAATGCAGCGGACCGCATCTATGCGCGGATACAGGAAGCCTTCATCGTCCATTTCCATGGAGATGCATTCCTTCGGGCAGCCTGAATAACAGGCGTGGCATCCGGAACAGTCTTGTTTACGAATCTTGACCATTTTTTATCAATCCTGACGAAGTACACGGTCTTTGAGATAGCGGGCCGGGTTTCCTCCCACAACGGTCCATTCCTCTACATCCTTGAAAACTGATGAGGTGGCTCCTACAATGCAGCCTTTATGGAGATGAATTCCCATCTTGATGAAGGAAGCTGCGCAAATCCACACGTGGTCGTCAATGGTGATGGGAGCGCATAGGAAGGGTTTGTTGAGGCGCGATATGTCATGCGACCCTCCGCAAAGATAAGACTTTTGAGAGATGGTGACATTGTTTCCAATCGTGAACGGAGCAGGATTGTAGAGTTCTGCGCCGGGGCCGATGCAGGTTTTATGACCTATGGCGAGATTCCATGGCGCCCATATGCGGGACTGCGCGTAAACGACACTGCCTTTGCCTATTTTTGCGCCGAAACAGCGCAGCAGGAATATTCTCCATCCATTGAGAAAATGGGGGATGCAGGGTCTGAACAGTAGGGCGTAAACAACTTGCCATGCCAATCTGGCAAGTTTGTTCTTTAGCGGAAAATGGGTCTGGTAGGATGGAATGTCAGACATGATGGATAAAGTCGGGGCATTTCTCCCCATTGATGATGTATTCGTAGGCTGCTCGCATTTGGGACGCTGTTTTACCGGCAGTATAATGTTGCAGAATAAGCTGCCTGCCGCGTTCCCCCATGAAGGCCAGTTCTTCCGGGGAAAGTGCGGAGGCCTTGTCAATGCAGGCTGCCAGGGTGTCTGCGTCATTGCTGCACCACCACCCGCAACGGTGGATATTCAGTTCTTCCCATGGGGTTCCGAGGGAGGCCATGACGGGAGTGCCCGCCAGCAGGGCTTCCGGAACGGACATCCCGAAGTTTTCCGATTCGCTGGGGACGAACAGGGCCGTCAGGGAGGCGAGCGCCTCAAATTTGGCACGTCCTGTCAGAAACCCGGTAAAACGTACGTTCTCCAGGTGCAAGGTGCGGGCGAGGTCACGCAGGTAGGAGACGTATTCGGCAGGGCCGTCCCCCACCAGCACCAGTTCTCCGTCCTGCGTAGCTTTTCCGGCAGCGTTCCACGCACGGATCAGGCGGTCGATGTTCTTGATGGGGTGGAAGCGGCCCAGGAAGCCGATTCTGAAACGGTCGTTGGGGCGGTTCAGCTCCTCTAGAAAACCGGGGACGGCCACGGGGTTGGGAATGACGGCCATGGGGTTGAGAAGCCCGAGGGCGCGGCAATGTTCCATTTCCCGGCGGCATGTCACGTGGATGCAGTCGGCCCGCTCCAGGTCCCGGCGGTGCCCCAGGTTCAGCATCAGGCGTTTTTTCCACCTGCTACGCAGGAGGGCTTCCGGATAGAGCATGCCGTGCGGAGAGATGACGCAGGGTTTCCCTTTGGCGCGGGCGGTGGCGGCCGTGGCATGGTTGAGGTCCAGCCACAGGCCGTTGGTATGGTAGAGGTCGTATTCCGTTTCCCTCTTCAGGAAACCGCGCATGCCGCGGGAAAGGGACAGGGGGGAAAGGGCGTCGTTCGGAAGGGCGTGAATGAAAGAATCCTGGCCAATCATCACGTCTGAAGCGTCGGCGGGGGTCAGCGTGAGGATGTCCGTGCGGCAGCCGTTTCCATTCAGGGCCTTCACCAGATCGTAGGTGCAGGTGCTTGTCCCTCCGGAACGGGTGTTGAGCGAGGCGATGGTATGGAGAATGTTCATGTTCCGTCTTTCAGTTCTCTGCCTTTTCCATCCACGGCGCTTCCGGCCGCTTTTCCCTTTCTCCGCGCAGGAAGCGGCAGATCTGTTCAAAATAGCGTGAGGCGGCCTCTCCGGAAATATGGTCCATGCTCCATTCGGAAATGGAGCGGCGCGTTTCAGGGGAGATTTTCCCTCCGGCAATCCAGTATTGGAGGGCTTTCCTCATTTTTTCACGGCTGGCGGCGGGGAAGGAGGCCCCCCGGACGCGGCCGTCCAGCAGGACGGAAGCTCCGCAGGCGTCAGAGCACAGAACCCGCATGCCGTTTTGCAGGGCTTCGTTGACGACGGTGCCCCAGCCGTCATATAAACTGGGCAGGACGAGGAGGTCGCCGGCCCGCATCCGTTCCTGAACCTCCCGGTTTGTTTTTACGCCGAGGAAATGGAACTGGCCGCATGCGGAGGCGCGCCGCTCCACTTCCGTTTCCAAAGGCCCCCTGCCGATGATGTCCAGGCAGGAAAAACCGTCCCGGAGTGGCATGAGCTCCTCCAGCAGGGGGAGAATCCTCTTGTTGCCGTCCAGCCTGCCGACAAAGAGGAGGCGGGGGAGGCCGCTGCCGTCTTCTTCGTCATTTTGTCTTTCCCGGGATGATGCGTCATCCGGGGAGGCATCAGTAAAATATCCCCAGTCAAAAATGATTCCGGGGGAGAAGAAGGCCCGTTCATAGCAGATTTTCCCCCGGGAACCGGTGGTCAGGATGGCCCGGATGCTTTTTCCGTAACGCAGGCGGTGAACGGTGTATTTCACCCGCCGCAGGAATCCTTTCCAGCCGCGCCATTCATAGGGTTCCAGATAAAGAAGTGGGCGTATTCCCAGACTGCAGGCCGTGCGGAATGCGCGGTAAACCATGGGAAAGGCGTCTATTCCGGAAAAGCAGTGCAGGGAATCGCGGTATTCTTCAAGAAGACGGTTGATTTGCGCGGTGCCAGGTTCTGTGACGGTTCGCACGGCTCCCATGTCCGGGAGGTTCCAGCCTTCTTCCGCGCGCTCCCTGGTGAGAGGCTGTTCCGCGACCAGGATCACCTCATGGCGCTTCGCCAGCGCTTTCAGAAAGGCTGCTTGGTGGATGCTGATGATGTTTTGCCAGAAAATGAATGTCATGGTATCTCCAGAGGGTGCGTGTGAGTCTGGTGGCGGTAGGCGGCTGCGGCTCCCAGGGAGCACCAGAAAACGGCTCCCAGGGCCGCCCCGGCGGCAAAGGCATAGCCTTCCGTTACCATATGCAGGGAAAAGAAAACGAGGGTGGCCTGGGCCGGGGAGACAGGCGCGCCGTACCGGCGCGGAAAAGGCTTTTTCAAGATGTTGACCAGAAGAATGTACATGAAAGGCAGGCCGCCCAGCAGTCCTGTCATAGCGAAGATGGCCCCATAGGAGGTGCCGGGTTCAATGACCCCCGTACGCAGGGAAATGGCGTAGGAAACAATGCGCTGGGAGGCGAATCCGACTCCGTAAACGGGGGAGTTCAGAAATTCACGTTTTCTGTCGTTCCATAAAATTTCCCGGGAGGAAAAGGTTCCGCCCGATTTTTCATTGGCCTCCTGCTTGGAGATCATGCCGGAGGCAAAATGCCCCATGAGCGGATAGGCGGCTCCAGATACAAGAAGCAGGCAGACGCCTGTTTTCAGCAACTGATGCGGCTTGTCCTTCAGGAACATGAAGAACAGATAGCCAGAAGCGGCGGCCGTGGACAGCAAGGCGCCCCGCGAGGCGGAAAGAAGAACGGAACACAGGCAGGCCAACATCATGAACAACCTGGGAAGTGACAAGGTTCCGTGATTCATCATCTCCTTCAGCGTCCGGTACAGCAGATGAATGAAGCCGATGCCGGCCATGGGGCCCAGCAGCATGGACTGGACGGTCAGGCCGCCGAAAAGACCCGCGGTACCGGGAGAGGCTTTGTAAAAGGTGGTCATGTAGTTGATGCCTGCGAAATAGCAGAAAAAGGAGGCTACTCCGATGAAAACGCTCAGGCGCATGACCCATTCGTAAAGACGGATGCGGAAAATCTCCAACTTGGGGGAAATCAGCAGCGGGCTCAGGACGATGAAGACGAGCAGGCTGTAGCACAAGCGCATCCAGGGCCGGAAAATGGGAAGAGGATTAGCCAGGATAATGCTTGCCGCGCAGGCGAGGACAAGGAAGGTCATGGGCAGGCTGACGCGGAGATCCCTCGTCAGCAGCACGACGGCCGTTCCTACTGCGAAGGCAAGCGGATAAAGAGGGGACAAGGCGCCCAGGGGGCCCAGCATGGGGGCGCACATGGCAATCATGAACGCAAAGGCCCAGGCGCCGTGGTTCCTGATATATTGCAAAATTTTTTTCATGGGCCGGTTTGTCCTCCGTTTCCGTTTTCCGTTCGTTCGCTTCCTGCCGGGTCGATCTGATCCAGAAAACGGATGATCAGGATGTTGATGTCATATTCATGGCAGACGTTCTGCGGATAGCGTTCCTTGTCGAACCTGCTGATGAGTGCGGCCAGGCCGACATGGTCCCGGGGTGCGAACAGCCATTTGTCCCCGTCTTCCGGGGGAATATATTCCGCTCCCCCCTGGCCCCGGCAAGTCATGAAGGGAACGCCGCAGGCGTGGGTTGCCGCCGGAAGCCGCCCGAAGCCCGCAAAGAGGGAAGGAGCACCGAAGAGGTCCAGGGAATGGTAAAAGGCGGCCAGTTCGTCGTGAGGGATTTCCGTCTGAAAAGTAATGCTGTTTTCCAGGCGGTGCTCCCGCACGTAGGCCCGGCATTCTTCCAGGGTGGGGCCGGTTCCGATGAATTTCAGCAAAATGCCGGAGCCCTGTTCCCGCGCGAGAAGTTGTTCCACCGCCTTGACCAGGGTGATCTGGTCCTTGAGGTCCACGAAATTCCCCACACAGCCTATCGTCAGCTTTTCGTTTTTCCGCTGGCGGGGTGAAGGATGAAATTGGCCGGTGTCCACCCCATTGTACAGGATGAGCGATTTTTTGGGAGTGATGGGAGGCAGGTTCTGCACCAGGGACAGGCTGTTCCGGTAGGATTCGAAATAGTCCTGGGGGTTGACGGCCGGAAATTCAAGAAGATGGCGCTCCACGAATTTGCTGATGGAAACGTGGCAGTCCATCCTGTTGAAAAGCCTGATGTTCTTCTTCGCCCGGTAGCGCGCATTGAAGGCGCAGGAGGCAAATTTGCCGTTTCTGATGGTGTAGGGATCACCGTCATGATGCTGGACCAGTGCCACGGTCTGCGGAGAGGCGGCTTTCAGGGAAAGTGCGCACGCCGCAAATACGGAGGTGTGGGCGTGTGCCACGGCGATCTGGTCCGGGGAAAATCCGGCGCGGCGGAAAGCTTTCAGGAACAGGGATGAGTTGATCCCGTTGGTCAGGCCGTTCAGGATCAGGGAAGGCATTTGGAGGAAAGGGAAAAGGCGCACGGTGATGCCTTCATAATCATAGGAGGTGCGGCGGTCGAACGGGGAGGCCGGCTTGAAAACGAGCACGTCCCGGTAGCGACCCGTCTTTTTGATGGCCCGTACCTGGTCATAAATGAAGGGCCCCCGGAATGACGATTCCGTGGGAAAAAAGGGAGTGATGACAAGGTAATACGGCTTCATGGAATGCAGCTCCGTTATTTGATGCTCCTTTTCAGTTTTTTAAGCCGCTGGAACAGGGCTTCCCCCCATGTGCGGAGCCGGGCCGCGGCGGACGTCCCCAGCATTTTTTCCAGGTTGTTCCAGAATTCGATCTTCCATAAGTCCTTTTCCATGCGGTAGCTCCACGCCCGGTATATTTCGGAGACGATCAGGCGCAGGTCTTCCTCGGCCTGTTGTCCCTCGCGGATGTCCTGCGGGGCGGTCTCCTGTCCGGCAAGGTCGGAGAAAATGGCGTTCCAGGTCTGGAAGACGGCTTCATCATTGAAAGGCAGAAGGCTTTCCCTGGCTTGCGCACTTTGGCGGGCGTACAATTCTTCGTCCAGCATGAGGGCGGCTATCCTGTCCGCCATACCGCGCCGGTCTCCATAGGGAAGGACAGACACTCCCCGGCGGCCGTGCAGGAGTTCCAGGTAGGGAATATCATACATGACCGTGGGGATGCCGCGTGCCTTGGCCTCTGCCAGAACCAGGCAGAATGATTCCGCCTGGGAGGTCAGCAGATGGATGCCGCTTTCCGCATAAAGGGGTTCCACATCCGCCTGTTCGGGGATGAATGTTACGCTGGAGCTGATGCCCAGAGCTTTGGCTAATTGGAGGAGTTTTCCGGATTCCGCCCCGCGGCCTCCCGCCATGACCAGCCTGGCATCAGGCACGCGGGGAAGCAGTTCCGCCATAATGTACAGGGCCTCTTCCGGCATTTTGGGTTCCATGGGGCGGCCAAGCCACAGCAGCGTGCGCCTGGAGTGCGGTGGGGCCGGAACAGGCGCGGAGGCCGCATGCCTGACGGGATTCTGAACGTAATGGGCGCGGCAGCCCAGAGCGGTCCAGAACCGGCGGTCTGTTCCGGAAACAACGGCCACGGCGTCGCACAGGCGGGCGGTTTCCAGATGGGAATCATACATCCCTTCGTCCCCCGTCAGGTAGAGAGGGGTGGGGAAGGAGAAATGAATGTTGAGGATGGTTTTTACCGGCAGGGGGCGGAGGATGGCCGCCGTTTCCACGGCAGCGGCATAAAAGGCGCCGTGCAGGATGACCAGGGAGGGACGGTATTCGCGGATGAGTTCTTTCCACTGGTCCGCCCGGGAGGATTCCGGATTGAGGCGGACGAATTGGCAGTGGTTTTCCAGGGACGGGCGCAATTTATCCACGGGTTGTTCCGTGACGAGAAGGACGCCGATTCCGTATTTGGCAAAAATGGGAACCTGCGCCTCCACGACGCGTTCAATGCCTCCCAGGTTTTCCAGGGAGGGAAAGTAGATGGCCAGGGTAGGGATGTTCGTCGTCATGGCTCTCATTTGGGACGTTTGCCGATCAGCCTGGGACAGCATCGGTTGAAGAAAAGGATCAGGAGGTACTCAATGCCGAGAAAGAGGATGAAAAAGCCGATTTTTCCGAATGTGTTGGTTTTAAACCAGGCGTGGTAGTACAGGCCGAAGATGGGCATGTGCGTGGCAAAGACGATCAGGGAATTTTTCCCGTAAAAGCGCAGGGGGCGCAATAGTTTCACACCGTCCAGGTATTTGGCGCACAAGACGGAAAAGGCGATAAAGCATGCGGAGCACACCATTTGCCAACCCATGTACGGGAGAAGGCGCATCCAGGGCAGAAACCCGTAGCCGGTGTTAATCAGCACGACGGGAATGATGCACAGGAGCAGGAGAAACTTGCTGTGCCCGTTTTCAACCAGTTGCAGCAGTTTTTTGCCGTACAGGGCCCCCAGCGTGAAATAAATCAGGAAATACAGGATATGGGAGAGCGGGAAAAGAGGTGTGATGGGGTTGTATTCCGGACGCGCCCACAGGAACAGACCCGCCAGGGAGCACGCCAGGCTGGCGCCCACAGTCATGATGGGCGAAAGGAATTTTTTCAAAACCGCATAAAGAAGGGTGATGCAGAACAGTCCTATGAAGAACCAAAGCGCTCCGTTCAGCACCTGGTAGGAATAAACGGCATGGGGGCCGAACAAGCTGTCCATGAACGGACGGAAGCCGGTTTCCTCATGAAGCGCGAGGGGCAGTTCATGCAGTTTGTACAGAAGCAGGGTGAACAGATAGAACGTGAGGAAGGGGACCAGAAGGGTTCTGCCCTTTGCCGCGACCAGTTCATGCCATGGTTTTTCCCTGAAAAAGATGCCGGAAACGAAGCAGAAGATGGGCATGTAGTACGGCAGGGTGATCCATGACGGCATGCACCCTGGGTCATATTCGTAATGGACGTGCATCAGGACCACCCAGAGGACGGAAAAGCCCTTGAGGAAGTCAAGATAGGAAATGCGCCCGGAAGCGGCATGGGGAAGGTCGGCATTCATGGCATCATCTGGTAAATGTGGTTGATTTCCTGCTCGTTTCCGTAATCGCGGACGCAGCAGTTGCCGGAAAGTCTCTGCCTCAGTTCAGGATGGTCGATAAGCCGTGCCGCCGCCTGCGCCACTGCCTCTGCGTTCATGTCCGTGATGATGCCGTCAACGCCGTTTTCAATCTGGCTGGCGGCCGTGGGATATCTGGTGACAATGACGGGTTTCCCTAGGATTTGGGCCTCCCGGACGGAGACGGATTTTCCCTCCACATTGGAAGGCTGCACATAAATATCGCAAAGGCGGAAGTAGGGATACGGATTGGCCGCGGCTCCCGCCAGAATGAAATGGTCCTGAAGGTTCAGCTTACTGATGCGCTCCCTTAAGACGGATTCCAGATGCCCTTCTCCGAGGACTGTCCATTTGATCCGGTATCCCCTGTCAAGCAGGATGCGGCAGGCATCCATGGCCCTGTCATAGGCCTTTTCCTCGCAGAGGCGCCCTACCGTCAGAAGGGATATGCCTTGTTCCGGGCCTGTGGATGCGGGGGGGGAACCCTGAGCCTGGCGTCTGATAAGGGCGGGAGACAGGATATTTTCAATGACGCATGCCTTGTCGACCAGGCCCGGATGGCTGCGGAGGAAGGACTGCATGGCGCTTTCAGACACCAGGACGATTTTGTCCAGCCGGTTCCACGTCTTTCCGTCCATGCGCATGAATGGCCTGACGCTCCCGTAGTCCGTATGGTACCAGCCCAGCTTCACATTGGCCCTTATCTTGTCCGAGATGACGTCATGGAAGCCGAGGAAACTGATGCCGAGGTCATAATGCGTGCTGCTGATGGCCGGAAGCCACGGAAGCATGAGGCGCTGGCAGTACTGCACAATGCCGTGTTCGTGGACCGGTCTGCCCGTTATTTTATAACGGGCCGCCGCCAGCAGAATGCCCAGTTTCTTCATCAGATAGAGGAAACGGTGCTTTCCGTTCCGGCGGTTCAGGGGAGTGACAAGAGTCCTGTATGCGGAAACTTCCGGGAGAAGATTTACCTGGGGAGGGATCATGTCCATAAATTCCCCTTCATGGCTGAACAGGAACAGGTCCACGTCGTACTGCGTGTAGTCGATGGCGTGCAGCAGCCCCAGAAGGCTGCGTTCCGCGCCTCCTATATGCATGTAGGTCATCGTGATGATGATTTTTTTCCTTGCAGGGATCATCTGTTGTTTTTGGCGTAAAGGGTGTAGGCGCATGAAGCCAGGCGCTGGGATATCAGGGCCGTCGTCAGGAACAGCCTGTTGCTTCCCGGCAATTTCGCCAAGGCGTGCCGCCCTTCGTTCCGGTAATGGAGCAGAAGCTTCCAGACCAGGGAGCGGATGTCCTTCCTGTAATAGCCGGTTGTGCGGGTGTTCCGAAGATAGACGTCGGCCTGGACGGTTTCCCTGTCCAGAAGGAGCTGGCGGAACTGTACGCCGTCCGGGAGGGCCCGGCAGTAGTCGCTGGTCAGGCGGACCGCCCTGTACCAGTCCTTGAAGGACTTGGCGCCCGGCGCATGGGTAAAGGCCCCGGACCGCTTGATGTAATGGTAGAGGGGCCGGTCCAGCTTGGCGACGGTACGGGCCAGCGCCGCGAGCTGGACCATGCCGACCATGTCTTCCGTGTAATGGATGTCGGGCGGAATGGAAATCTTCCGGCAAAGGCTTGTACGGATCAGTTTTCCCCAGATGAAGTATTTCTCTTCCGTCAGCAGAGCCCGTAGAAAGGTTTTTCCGTCCAGTACGTCAAAGTGGTAGTCCGCACACGCCTTTCTTCCGGAACCGTTTTCCATTTCCGAGAAGTAGTCGGATACGACTATATCCGCATCCGTTTCATGCTGGCGGCCGGCAAGCTCTTCAATTGCATCCGGTTCCAGACAATCGTCCCCGTCCACATGGATGATGAATTCCCCGGAAGCCCGGTCAATGCCCGT
The DNA here is from genome assembly GCA_021202525.1 of Akkermansiaceae bacterium. Lineage (GTDB taxonomy): Bacteria > Verrucomicrobiota > Verrucomicrobiia > Verrucomicrobiales > Akkermansiaceae > Akkermansia. The sequence continues at coordinate 18,209 of JAJQCV010000039.1, forward strand.
TTTGCGGGCCATGGGCAGCCCTTCGTTGCTTTTGGTGACAACCTGGATGCGGCTGTCCTGCCGTGCCGCCTGTTCCAGGATGGCCGCGGAACCGTCCGTGGATCCGTCGTCAATGCAAATAATCTCCAGCTCTGCGTGCGTCTGGCGCACGAGGGAATCCAGGCACCGGCTGACGAGATGCTTAAGGTTGTAAACGGGAACGATGGCGGAAATCAGCATTGGAAAAAAGGCGTGAACATGAAGCTTTCCGGATGAAGGAGAGGTAGGGAAGTCAGGAGTTTTTCAGGGATTTGGACAGGTAGAGAAAAGGGTGCTTGACGGAAAGGACTTTGGAAGCCAGGCGGGAAATTCCGTAATGCCAGGGGCAGGGGATGCTGTTTTTCCTGAATGCCTGCTTGTTCTGCCTGGTATTGCGACGAACCGCCTTGAGGCCTGCCGTGCTGGAGCCTCCCGTGCGCATGAACACCATGAAACGGTCCAGGTAGTGCGTGGAAATATGATGTTTTTCCACAAAACGGAGCATGAGCTCGAAGTCCGCCGCGCTGCCGATGGAGGGATCAAACAGGCCGTAGCGCTCAAAGCATTTCCTGGTGCAGTAAAAGGTGGGGTGGGCCGGATTCCAGCCTTTCTGGAATGCTCCGGGGCGGTAGGGGGAGCCTTGCCAGGTGCGGACGACCCTCCGTTCGGAATTGATATAGGACAAATTGCCATGCACGGCGTCCGTACCGTTTTCGGAAAAGGCGTGTGCAATATCCTCCAATACGCGGTTGTCCTGGTAATAATCGTCTCCGTTGAGGAAGCCCACCACATCCCCCGCAGCCATGAGGATGCCCTTGTTCATGGCGTCGTAAATCCCCTCGTCCGGTTCGGAAACCCACTTCATCCTGCTGCGGAACAACGGTTCCATTTCCTGGAGAATGGATACCGTCCCGTCCGTGCTGGCGCCGTCCACGACGATGTATTCCATGTCCGGATGGGTTTGCTCCAGAACGCTGCGCATGGTGTCGCGCAAGGTGGAGGCATTGTTGAAGCAGACCGTGATGATGGAGATTTTCATGAAAAGGGCGGTAAGTCGTTTTCCGTGCCGCGTCCGCCTGTCAGAGGCGGAGCTTGTTGATCATGCCGGCGTTGTGGGCGTCCGTCCCCCACCAGAAATAGAGGTTTTCCTTTTGGAATTTCCGTGCCAGCTCCCGGCACTTCTGCCCGTAGAATCCGCACAGGGAGCCTATGTTTCCCTGAAAAAGAATGCCCTGTGCGGCCAGGGCGGCGAGTTCCTCCGGAGTCAGTATCTTGCCGTAGCGTTCCGGATGGGCCAGCACGGGAATATATCCCCTGTCTTTAATGAGCAGGAGCATGTCCATCCACGCGTCCGGAAGGCGGTATTGCGGGAGTTCCACAAGAATGTGCGTGCCGTCGGGGCTGAGGGGCTCTTCTTCCGTGAATTGCCGTTCAAAATGGTCGTCCAGCATGTATTCCGCCGCCAGCCGGAGTTCAAAATCCCCGTCCGGCACGGCGTTCACAAGTTCCTGAAAGCGTACTTTTAAACTCGTTGCCGTATTCCAGGGATAGCGGCTGATGATATGTGGAGTGCAGCAGGCCCCCCGGAATCCCCGTTTTTTCAGCAGGGAAATGAGTTCCAGGCTTTCCCCCTGCGTCCGCGCACCGTCGTCGATACCCCAGAGCAGATGGCTGTGCATGTCCATTCCATCCGGACAGAGGGTACAGAGCTTGAGCTTTGGCTGGAACAGGGCGGAGAACAAGGCGGAAATCAGGAATTGGTGGTGTTGTACCCGTAGTTGTAATGGTAGCCGTAACCGTAATAGTGATGGCCGGCTGCCTTGAAGTCCACGGCATTGATGACGAACCCCATGTTGGGAAGCTTCCCTTCATTGGCAAGCTGCTGGATGGTGGCTATGTAACGCTTGTCTATCTTGTTGCTGCGGATGACGTACAGGGAAATGTCCGCCAGTTTGGCAAAAATGGCCGTATCCGCCAGAATGCCGTAGGGCGGCGCGTCAATGATAACGGCATCGTAAGATTGCTTGAAGGACTGGATAAGCTGCCCAATCTCAGGCCGGGAGAGCAGGGAAACGGGATTGGGGACATGGGGGCCTCCGTAGAGGATATCCACCCCCGGATGATCCGGAAGGGAATGTATGACGGAGGAAAGGTCGGAAACCTTGTTGAGCAGGATGGTGCTCAGGCCCTTGCGGCCCTTGCCGCCAAGCTGGCTGGAGAGGGATGTCTTGCGCAGGTCCCCGTCAATCAGGAGAACGCGCTTTCCGATCTTGGAAAAAGCCTGGGCCAGATTGGCGGAAATGAAGGTTTTTCCTTCTCCCGGTGTGGTGGAAGCGAGCAGGATCACATGGCCCTGATGCTCGGAAAAAGGAAGCATGGAGTCCACGTTGTGGCACATGATATGGAAATATTCCGCCATGACGGAATGTTCGTCCGGGAGCATCAGGGAAACCTGCTTCTGTTCCTTTTTGCTCATGGCGGGAAGCTCTGCAATCACGGGGAGAGTGGTGATGGCATCCAGGTCATGCCTGTTCTTGACCTTGTTGTTGAGTATGGCCACGCCCATGAAGGCGAACAGGCAGAAAGCGGCGCCTCCGGCCGCCCCGCCGAGAACGAATTTTCTGGTATCGGGAGCAATCGGGGCGTTGGAGCCGTGCGCCGTTTCCAGAACGCGTGCGGAGGAAGGGGTGGTTTCCAGAGCCAGCTCATTTTCCTGTTCCTTGGTCAGCAGCGTAAGGTAATATTCTTCCTTCACCCCGTGTTCGCGGTTCAGAGGGGTGAGTTTCCGTGCCTTCCCGGATGTGGCGGCCAGGCGCCTGGTAATGTCTTCCCGCTTCCTCGTAAGCTCCTGGAGCCGTAAATTCAAGTTATCGCGCAGGTTGGACAGGGATCTGAAGGCGGCCGCGCGGGTGGCGTCCATCTTCTTGGTGAGGGAAACGACGATGGGGTTTTGCGAGCCCGCACTGCCTGCGATTTTCTGGTATTCCAGATAGGCGGTGTTGTAAGCTTCAATTTGACGGGAAACCCCGGAGTCCGCAATGCCGGTGTCCAGGGAGATAAGTTCCGCTTTTTTGCTGACGGCTTTCAAATTGTTCTCCAAATCATTGGCCAGCATGATCTGCGTCTGGAGCTCGAAAATGGAATTGTCCAGCGTTTGTGCGGTGCTGAAATCGGCGGACAGCGAGGCTTGCGTATCGGCAATAATATCGTTCTCGAACTTGATGTCGTCCCGTTCGCTGTCCAGCCTTTTCAGTTCCTGACCGATCTGTTCGAGCTGCCGACGAATGAATTCTTTCGTCTTGACGGCAATGGCGCGGCGTTCTTCTCTGGAATGTTCGTTATAGATTTCGATCAGTTTATTCAGCGTATCCGTCGCCTTCTCGGGATTGGAGGAAGTGAGCGTCATTTGCAGGAGGCTGGATTCCTTGGCGTCCGGACGCTTGACGGTGAAGTTGGCAAGAAGCTGGTCTGCGGCGGCGTTGATGGGAATGCGCCGTACGGTAATGGTGGTGCCGGGAGTTGTTTCCGGCATGTGGGAGGTAGGATAGACCGTGATGGTTGCAAAAGGCAGATGAATGGGCTTTTTCAATTCCTCTTCCATCTGTACGGGTTTTCCGTCGCTGCCCTGGTAGGTCAGTGACAGGGCGTTGTCTCCCTTCAGCGTAATATCGAAAGAACAGGACCTGTCGCTGGCGATGGTTTCAAAGATGACTTCCACAGGGCTTTCCCGGTACAGGTCTATCTGGCGCAGGTCCCTTTTTTTCCAGTAGGATACGTTCAGTTTCAGATTTTCCACCGTATGCCGCATGACGGTGGAGGACCTGAGGATAAAGCTTTCATTGGCCAGGTTGGCCGCTCCGGAATCCACCCCCAGTTCCACCATGATGCGGTCTGTGGAGGAATCCTTGCTGGCTTCCCTCATCATGACGCTGGCGGTTTTTTCAAATACGTAATTCCGCGTGGCTGCCATATAATAGGCGGCGGCTCCCCCCAAAAGGGCGCAGAACAGTATCCAGTACCAGCGCCTGCGGAGAATGATGGCGACAGTGTCCAGAGACAGGGAGGAATCCGGCGTCTCGGGCGGGGGGGAAGATACAGGAGGAACGGTAGGTTGTGGCATAAGGAATTAAAAAACAGTTCACCGGCTTTCCGGTGTCTGCGGATAGCCGGCTACGGCAGAAGGGGCACAAGGCCCACAGGGCCATGCTACCGATGCTCTGGCCCACGCCGGATGCCGTCCAGCCGATGTATTGGACGGTATCGCTGCGGGTATTGATTTTACGTTCGGCAGGGGTGACGTAAATGGTGTCGTTCTGCTGAATGTAGTAATAGGGGGACTGGAACAGATCCTTGCTGCGCAGATCGATTTTGGCAATTTGGCGGTGGCCGTTCGTTTCACGGATCAGCGTGATGTCCCGGTTGCCGTCAATGCTCAAGTCGCCCGCACGGCTGATGGCTTCAAGAATGGTCAGGCGCTGGCCGTCAATGTTGTATGTTCCCGGGGAGGAAACTTCTCCCAGAATGGAGAACTTGAAATTGGTGATCTGCACGTTGACGGAAGCGTCACTGATGTAGTCGTTGTTTTTCAGAGCGGCGGCAATGTCGTCTCCCAGGGCGGAGCAGGTCTTGCCGGCTGCCTTGATTTTGCCGATAACCGGAAGGACGATGTAGCCTCTGGCATCGACCAGGTAACCTTTGGACCTGGAGTTGGAGTTGGGGCCGGAGGTGCCGATTTCAGAAACGGCAAAGGGTGCGGTCAGTTCGGGCTGCTTGCTGCTGACAGTGATGGAAAGCTGGTCGTCCTTCTGAATCAGGGTTTGGTAGCTGCCCTGAATCTTTTCCTTGGAGTAGCCGGAAACGTCCTGGATATACAGGACTTCCTTGGGACTGACGCAGGAAGGAAGGAGGCTGGCTCCTGCCAGGGCTGCGGAACACAGGAGAGCTTTGCTGAGGAGATGGTGGTTGTTCATTAGTTGAAGTATGTATAGGAGGATAAAGGGAAGGCTGGGTAGCCGGGGTTAGAAGGATCTGGTGGCCTCCGTGGTAGAGGGGAGGGAAAGATCGTTCTGAAGGAGGGTTTGCCCCAGTTTGTTCTGGAAGGCCTCATTGCATTGCTGGATGCCTTCCCGGGCCAGGACTTTCCGGGCTGTCCGGAACACCAGTGAAACATCCAGCAGGAAGGAAACGCGGCGCACGTAAAGGACATCGTAGCACAGCCGGCGGCAGAAGGGAATGCCGTTGCGGCCATGGATCTGGGCCATGCCGGTGATGCCTGGCCGGACGGAATAGCGCTGGCGGCAATAATTGGGAGGAAGGGCTTCCATCTGGGAGGGAATCCAGGGGCGGGGGCCTACGATGACCATGTCCCCTTTCAGGATGTTGATCAGTTGGGGAAGCTCGTCCAGGGAATTGCTGCGGAGGAAGTTGCCGAGAGCGAACAATCTCTGGTTGTCCGGGAGCAGGCGCCCATGTTCGTCACGCGCATCCGTCATCGTTTTGAATTTGATGATTTTGAACAGTTTTCCCTGATATCCAACACGCGTTTGAAGAAAGAAGGGGGATTTCCGCGTAGATAAAAGAAGAAGCACAGATATCGTTAGCAGCAGCGGGCTGAGAATGACGAGGGCCACCCCGGCGAGCAGGCTACTGATGACAGGTTTGCAGATATGCATGTACATAAAGGCTAGGACGTGAGTAGCGGATTGCAAATCCGGTGTCAATAGTAATCGTTAAAGAAAAA
>JAJQCV010000103.1 GCA_021202525.1 Akkermansiaceae bacterium
CAAGAAGACTTATCAATGGTAAATCTTTCTTATCTAACAAATATAATTCCAGATTATGAAAGCATTTTGCCCAATCTGTCCATCTAGCCTAATTTGTGGGTTTCCCGTATTCATCAGCATCTTCGGCAATGCGGGAATCCGGGTGTACGTATTTCAAGTTGCATGAACTCCCGGATATGAATTTCGTAAGGGTGCAGCAATTCCCTGATCATTTTGATACGGAAACTTTCCGGCACTTCATGGGACATTGTTCCACGGTCATTTATCAAAAGGAAATAAAAGGCGGAACGGGCGCTAAAATCGAATATTCCGCAAATGGAAAAGAAACAAATCGTTTCGCGCCAATAAAATATTCTCCTTTTTTAAAAGAAGGAGGAATAAAAGTTCAGATTTACGCCTGCTAACCCTGCTTTTTAAAAACATGGTGCCTTTCTGAAAGGCAAGTCCCCTGTTGCGCCATGCTTCCCATCTTGACTATGGTGACTCTGGACGGTACCTATTTGAAAAATTGATAATGGCAAACTTTAAAATAACGGCAGGCATCGGCGTTTTTCTCTGTTTGACAGTCCTGCTCCTTACGGCGGGATGTGTATTCCGCAAGGAGACGGCCTTGGAGAAATTTTTTAAGCAAAAGGAATTTCCTCCATATATTACTCAGAAAGAGCTCGAGAAGGATTGGGAGAGAATCATCGAGAATCACCGGAAGATTCAAAAGGGTATGGATGTGGAGCAAGTTATCGCAATGTTGGGAATACCGGATATAGATTCAGCAAAACATGGAAAAACTGCCTGGGTCCGTTCCGAAAAAAAACGTCCTGCAGTATTCGATTTATTCCACCTACAGGCAGGGTGAAAAACCGCCTTTGCATGTTTTTATATCTATTTCGACGACGAAGGGAAAGTGCTGAAAACGGTTAAAAACGGACCGTTCCTTTTTCCTCCTCCACTGCGGCAGGAGAAAATCCCACCTCTCCGTTAATGCCTAATATTGGTTGGTAACAGGATTGGTGCGGGAAAAGCTCGGATATGGAATGTTGCTTCCGGAAAATGGTGATGGTGCTGACAACGCATGAATAAATATGTCCCCTAGAAGATCAGATATGTTGGAAGAGGTGAATGCAAATTGACTTTCAGCCAGAAGGATACGGGCTGCTGGTTTGTCATCAAGCATGGTGCATTGATTTTTTATCTGAGCATTGTCTCTTCATTTCTCTTGTGCAGGAAGTTATCAAAGACTCTTGGCGGCCCACTGTTTCCATTCCGATTGTCAAGGCCGGCAATCCCGCAAGAATCAAATATTTTTCCGATCGTATGGAGCGGGCAGTTTTTCGGGAAAACCGAAATCTTGTCTATCATTACAGCCTTGTCGTGAAGGGGGGAAGTCGCGGTTGTCTCTTCCATGCCAGGCATGGCTGAGGTAGGAAGGTTATGACGACGACGTGTATTCGAATTTTGTGAATACCATTAAAAAAGTTCTGGATTCCTAATGTTCTCTTCTGCCGGAAAAAAACGCTTAAAAAATGCCTTCCGCAAATCTGATGCTTGCGGAAGGCTTTTTCAGATGCATAAATGGAAACCGGAAAGGAATCCCCGGGAATGTGTCAGGCGCCGAAGTCCAGTGCCTTGTGTTCCCGGGCCCAGGTGCGGTGCTGCTTCATCGCCGTGATGAAGGGCTTCATCAGCGCCTTGGTATCCTTCGGGGTTAGCAGCCCGGCATCGTCCATGTCGTCGGGCAGGGAGGCGGCCTGGAGCATTTCCCTGGCGTCTCCGGGCAGGCCGATGGCCTTCAGGTGCCTGTAGGCCTGGCGCAGATGGTATTTGGCGTCCCCGTCCGTCAGGAGGGTCTGGATGCTCTGCGCGCCTTCGGGCACGATGACGGAGTCAAACAGGACGGAAAGATTGGCGGCCAGGCTGCCGTCCACCAACAAGTCTTCCCCTTCTTCCGTTTTAACGGTTCCCATGTGTGCGGCAATGATCTGGGGATGGACTCCTTCCTTGTGCAGGGCGTCGCAGATTTCCTCCACGGATTTCAGGCTGACGCCGTCCGCCACCAGCAGGGAGACGCGCATGCCCTTGAGGTTGCCGTCGGGCTTGGCGTACAGGCTCAGTGCCGGGTCCTTTTCCAGGCCGCAGACCGATTTGGGCAGTTCGCGGCTGAGCTGTTCCCTGGTCAGTTCGATGCCCAGGTTGCGGGCTACTCCGCCAGCCAGGTCCGGATCGATGCGCGTCAGCAGGTCCACGACGCGTTCACGGATGTAGGGGCGGGTCACCTTGCTCAGTTCAAAGCCGAAGGCATTGATAATGTGTTCCTGTTCCACGGGCGTCTGGCTCATCCAGAACAGGCGCGGATGGGAGTAGTACTCCGCAAAGGAGGGGCTCCTGAGGCGTTCCTTGATTCCTTCCACGCGTTCCGGGGTGGTGGTGAACCCTCCGTCTTCCGCGGCTTCCGGAGTTTCCCGCGGCCAGTTGTCGCCGATGGAGTTGGGATTGTAATTGGCCGGAGCGGTATCTATCTGCATGCGGTGGAATCCGTCCCTCTGGTTGTTGTGGAAGGGGCAGACGGGGCGGTTGATGGGGATTTCCGTAAAGTTCGCCCCTCCCAGGCGGTGGCGCTGGGTGTCGCTGTAGGAGAAGATGCGGCCCTGCAGCAGCGGGTCGTCGGAGAAGTCGATGCCCGGAACGATGTTGGCGGGGCAGAAGGCGACCTGTTCCGTTTCTGCAAAGAAGTTGTCCGGGTTGCGGTCCAGTACCATTTTCCCGACGATTTCCACGGGAACCAGCGCTTCGGGGATGAGCTTGGTGGCGTCCAGGATGTCGAAGTCGAATTTGTCCAGGTCTTCTTCCGGAATGATTTGCAGGCCCAGTTCAAATTCCGGGTAGTCCCCGCCTTCAATGGACTGCCAGAGGTCTTTGCGGTGGAAGTCCGGGTCCCGTCCGGTGAGGTCCTGGGCTTCGTCCCAGATCAGGGATTTTTTCCCGTAGGCGGGTTTCCAGTGGAAGCGGACGAAGGTGCTTTTCCCATCTTCGTTGACCAGTTTGTACGTATGGATGCCGAATCCTTCAATGGTCCTGTAGCTTCTGGGGATGCCGCGGTCGGACATGAGCCACATGACGTTGTGCAGCGTTTCCGGCTGCAGGGAGACATAATCCCAGAAGGAGTCGTGGGCGGTCTGTCCCTGCGGCATTTCGTTGTGGGGCTCCGGCTTTACGGCATGGATGAAGTCCGGGAATTTGATGGAGTCCTGAATGAAGAAGACGGGCGTGTCGTTGCCCACCAGGTCGTAATTACCTTCCTTGGTATAGAATTTGGTGGCGAAGCCGCGGATGTCCCTCACCGTATCCGGGGATCCCCGGAATCCCTGCACGTTGGAAAAACGCACAAAGACTGGTGTTTTTTCTGACGGATCCTGCAGAAAGGCCGCCTTGGTGTACTTGGAAAGGGATTTGTATACCTGAAAATAACCATGTGCCCCGGAACCTCTTGCGTGAACCACTCGTTCCGGTATCCGCTCCTGGTCAAAATGAGCCATTTTTTCCAGAAAGTGAAAGTCTTCCAGCAGGGAGGGGCCTCTGCTGCCTGCCTTGAGCGTGTTTTGATCATCGGCTATTTTTACTCCGAGGTTGGTGGTAAGGGGCTTTCCCATGCCGTTGTCGCGCATGGTATCCAGGTCTTTGATTTTTTCCGAGGTGTTTTCCGGCATTTTCATGGAGCCGGGGGCGGAAGGTTCCGCGTTGGGAG
>JAJQCV010000099.1 GCA_021202525.1 Akkermansiaceae bacterium
GACTGGAAGGAGAAAACCATCAGGGAAAATCTTGAACTTGTAGCCGCATGGCAGATAGCCCATCCCGTCAAGCGTTCCCATCTGCATTGGACCTATGGGGCGTTTTATTCCGGCCTGATGCAGTATGCCCTGGCCAATCCGCAGAGCATGAAGCTCCAGACCGTGAGGACGGTCGGGGAAGGCAGCCAATGGGGCGTTCTGAAACGGCCCTACCATGCGGATGACCATGTGATCGGCCATGCCTGGATGGAGATGGCCATGGAGGATGGAAACCCCGCCGCCGCCGAAAAAATCCGGGCCGTTCTGGACAAGGTGATGGCCCGGCCCTCCTCCGCCTCCCTTAAATTCCAGACGCCCGGATGCCAGGACCGCTGGTGCTGGTCGGACGCCCTGTTCATGGCGCCCCCCGTATTCGCGAAGCTGGCGGCCTATACCGGGGACCGCCGGTATCTGGAGTTCATGGACCGGGAATACAAGGCCGCATACGATTATTTGTTCGATAAGAAGGAAGGCCTGTTTTACCGGGATTCCCGCTACTTCACCATTCCGGCGGCCAACGGAAAAAAGATGTTCTGGAGCCGCGGAAACGGCTGGGTGATTGCCGGGCTGCCGATGATTCTGCAGGACATGCCTCAGGACTGGCCCACGCGGTCCTTTTACGTGAACCTGCTCAAGCGCATGGCGGCGGCATTGAAAAAATGCCAGTCTCCCGACGGCTCCTGGCACGCCAGCCTGATGGACCCTGCCGAACCGCCCCTGAAGGAAATGAGCGGAACCCTCTTTATCATGTACGGCATGATGTGGGGCGTGAACCAGGGTTACCTGGATGAAAAGGAATATTTGCCCGTCATCCGGAAGGCCTGGCAGGCGGCCTGCAACGCCGTGAACGCGGAGGGAGCGCTGGGCTGGGTGCAGCCGATCGCGGACAAGCCGGGGCATTATTCCGGGAATGATACGGAGGTGTACGGTTCCGGAGCCTATCTGCTGGCCGGCTGTGAACTGCGTAAATGGGTGATTCGTCAAGATCATCCGCGGCGGAAAACCGTTTCCGTCGCCAACCCCTTGAATGTTTTCCGGCCCAGGGAAACGGTATCCGTTCCGTGGAGTCCGGGAGAGGGGCAGAATCCTTCCCGGCTGCGCGTGTTTGACGTGCGCAACGGCTGTGTGATTGTTCATCAGCTTGCGGATACCGATGGGGACGGCAGGATGGATACCCTGCTGTTTCAGAGCAATTTCCGTGCGGGCGTAGCCCGCGATTTCTGGATTCTGGAGAATTCCTCCCTGGATGCCGCTCCTGCGGAAGAGGTGTGCTTCAGCCGCCATGTGCCGGAGCGGATGGACGACTTTGCCTGGGAGAACGACCGTACGGCCCACCGTATTTATGGTCCGGCAGTTTCCAGGCCCGCTCCGGAGGGGGAAGGGCTTGTTTCCAGCGGAACGGACGTATGGAGCAAGAAGGCAGGGGAGCCTGTGATCAATGATTTTTACAAGAGGGGAGATTATCACCGTGACCACGGCAAGGGATTGGACATGTACAATGTAGGGCCCGGACGCGGATGCGGCGGCATTGCCGTGTTCAGGGACGGGAAAGCCCATGTTTCCGGCAACTGGGCCAGGGTCCGGACCCTGTACAACGGCCCGGTGCAGACCGCGTTTGAAGTAAGTTATGCGCCGTGGAACGTGGGAGGAGGAATGAAGGCTGCCGAGACCAGGAAGGTGACTCTGGATGCCGGAAGCCATTTCACCAGGGTAAGAAGTTCCGTGACCCTGAACGGTGCGAATTCTCCGGAAATCCGAGTTGGTGCGGGAATGGATACCGGGAAGAAGAGGAACAGTTATGAAGTTGTCACGGCGGACCGGAAAGCCGGGATCATGGCCGCATGGAGCAGGCCCAAAGGAGAAAACGGCTGCTTCGGCACCGCCGTTATTGTGCCGTGGGCGCCGGAGGGCACCGCGGAGGATGGGGAGGGATGCTCCTACTGGATCCGCACCATGAAGAATGGGAATTCCTTTGACTGGTACATGGGGGCGGTATGGAGCAAGGCTTCTCCCGTCAAGTCCGCGGAACAATGGGAAAAAGAGGTGCGCCGCGTCCGCGATTGCATCCGGACTCCGCTCCGGGTGAAAGTGCGTTGAAGCCCGGCGGACGCCGTTTTATCCCAGAACATCGTGATATCCGTCACAGGCTTGCCGCCGTGGCCCTTGCGGACGGCTGCCAGTCCGCCAGCACTTCCGGCTGGATGGGAACGGCGGTTTCCTTTGCCTGCGGGGCGGCCAGGTTCAATTCCGGCCGCACGGTCTCCGAACGGATGGCCGCCAGGGACAGGAGGGTATGAAAAATATGGTCGTGTGAAACGGCTTTCAGACGGTTGGCTTTCAGGGCGCGCACCATGTCCGGATAACGCGCGGCGAAAGCGTCCGAATACCAGACGAACATGGCAGGCCGGTAAACGCAGGGGAGCGTGTGGCCCTGGAACATTTTTCCTTTCTCTCCCAGGGCTACGCCGTGGTCGGAAGAGTAAAAGTAGAGGGCAGGACGGTCTTTCAGACAGTTGATCATGCGGTGCACGGAGGAGTCAAGGTCCACGATGGAATTGTCGTAGGCGTTGATCGTTTCGTCCAGATGCGCCTTGGGGTCGTCCATGTTGCAGCAGGCGGGAGTGAAACGGGCGGCTTTCTCCGGATAGGAAAACGCCATGTGGCTGCCCTCGTTGTAAATGACGTACAGCTGTCTGGCGTGCCCGTATTCTCCCAGGCATTCCTCCATTACCAGGGAGGTGCGCTCCTGCATCATGCCCGGCGTATGATGGAGAGGCGGCGTTTGTTTCTGCACCCGGCAATTCCTGGTCAGGATGCCCAGGGAATAGTCGTGCACGGAATCCCCGTTCAGGTCCATGATGCGGATAGATTTGAAGCCGTGCTTGTTGAAAAGGTCAATGAAGGAGGAGTGGCCGGGCCGGCGCCTCTCCAGCTCCGCATCCGTAAACATGCCGATGGCGGAAATGCGCGTGACGATGCCGAAGGAGGTGGTGTGGGGAAAGGAAACGACGTTGGGCTCACGGGAGAGCAGGGGCATCGTGTTCCGGTGGTAGCCGTTGAGGGGGAGATGGTCGGCCCGGACGCTCTCGCCCATGTGGAAGACGACGACCAGGTTGTCCGGCGCATCGCAATGGGAAAGCGGTTCCGCGCAGGAGGGAAGCTCCTGGAGCATGTTGAACTGCCTGGCGTCATTTGCGACATATTCGTTGACCAGCTTGTGGGCCATTACAAAATCCACCAGCGGCCAGCCCTTCGCCTTGTCGGAAGTATAATAGAGGTAGAGGGGTTCCGCACTGCAGGAAACGGCCGGGATGCTCAAAAGGAGGGAAACGCCGTAAAGGCCCCAGATGCAGGCAAGGGCGGCCCATGTGGCCGTCTGGTGAAGGGAACGGCGGCTCCAGTAAATGGCCAGGTAGATGAAGCCGGCCAGCAGCAGCGTTCCAGCTATGGACCCGGCCGTGCAGAAGGCACAGGCTTCCCGGAAATTGGTCTCCGCGATGCTGGCCAGGACGGAGAGGTTCAGGGTCACTCCGTACCGCATTTGCATCATGTACAGGCCCGCGTTGAACAGGATGATCGCCGGAAGAACGGCGTAAGCCGTGAAGCGGTATTTCAGGCAGAGCAGGATGACGCCGCAGAGCAGGCTGGCGGAGCAGACAATGCCCATGCAGCTCATCAGCACGCTTTGGCCGTCATTGAGTACGTACGGATTGACAATCAGGGCCGCAGCCAGGCTGGCCATCCACAGGCAGCGCATGCGGCGGGGCACGAACGCGGCGCGAAGAGCCTGCAAAACCACCGTCCATACGTGTTGTTTTGCAAGATGCCGTGCCGGAGAGTCGGTAGTTGTCCGGGGTATTGCCATCAGATGAACGGGACGGGGTTCCTTCCGCCCCGGGAAGAGGTTATTGTAAGGCCTCGGGAACGAGGCTCAAGCAGAATTTGACGAAGTGCGCTTCACGGGAGGAGCGGTTCTTTTTAATTGAAGTACTCATCCAGGCCGGTAAACCGGAAATATATGCTTAATTTGTTTTCCATGAGCAGCAGCTCGTCCCATTCCTTGTCCGTTTCTTCGCTGCCCCGGCGTTTCAAAGGCAGAAGCTCCTGTAAACGTGACTGGTTGGTGGAGATGGTCTGAAGCAGGCTTTGGGCCGTTTGAGCATTGAATGAAAGAGGATTCAGGGGAATTGCCTGACGCAGGGATTGCCGGGCACCGTCCCAGTCCCCCTGTTCTGCAAGAAGCCGCCCTCTGAGCAATAGCTGGAGCTGGCGGAAGGCATAGGATTTATTTTTAACGGGAAATTTTTCCAGCACCTGGAAAGCCTCTTCCAGATTTTCTTTAAAAAGCCTGTCCAAAGAAATGAGGCATTCAACCATGCATATCTCGTCAGTGAGATGCGTACGCAGGTAACGGGACATTTTGGAATGAGGGGAAATGGAGATAATCCGGGCTACCTCTTTTTTCAGGGGCCCTTCCAAGAAGGAATCGAGAAGGGAAGAGTCCTTTTTCAGGGTTTGAATGTGCGGTAGCATACCCAGATAAAATTCCACGAATTGCTTCAGGGGAGAGGAATCATTAAGTTGCGCCTGATAAGGCTGAAGGGAGGCTTTCAGCTGTTCCGGGTTTTTCGCGGTGGAAATGATTTTGGTAAATTTGCCCATAAACTGCTCCATCTCTTCAATACGACGAGCACGTTTTTTTAATCCGCTGGAATCTTCGTTGTCGTTTTTCAGCGTTTCCTCCATCCAGCCGCGGTAGGAAGCATGGAATTCTTCTATTCCGTCGGGCATGGACAGGAACAACTGCCCTATAAGGCGGAAATCCGGATTTTTGCCGGACTGGCTGTCCAGGGACTGAAGAATTTCCTGAATAACGGGTTTGCGCCCGGCCGCAATAGCCAATTCTTCAAGGATCCAGTCCATTCCCATGGTCCATTCACTGGAAAAACTGTAGTAAGGGCGGCCAAGGGCATCACAAAAAACGATGACGGTGGAGGGAGAATCCTCCGGATCGGACAGGGGCATCTGCTGCTTCACCAGAACGTAGTTGCGGCGTGCGGCATTTGTGAAGTGAGTGGAATGGAACAAGAGTTCCGGATTTTCGTCGGCGAACGGAAGGTATTCCCCGATTTTGTAAAGCACCAGGATATCCTTGCCATCACTTTGCGCAGCTTGTTTCGCCTTTTCCATCTCCTGCAGCCAAATTTCATCCGAGGCGGCAGCTACGCACAGCCACAGGCAGCAAACGGTCAGTATCAGGAAGATTTTTTTCATTGTTGGAAATAGTTGGTTACCATTTATTAGCACTGCTTTTTCGTTTCTGCAAGCCCATCTTTAACGGAGGTGATGGCCGCCGTATCTGTCAGGGTGCCTGATGCACATGGAAAGGGAGGTAAACAGGTTCTGCCGGATTTGCCTGCAAGTGGATTCCCATGCAAGAGCGCGCGGCTGTCGCTGCCCGGGAGCAAATTTCCGGATACCGGCATTATTTACCCGGAATTCCGTGAAACCGGAGCATGTTGGAATTTTTTACCTGTGACTCTTTGGCAATGATTGACAATTAGTAGCGGCAAGGTATACAGGAGGCATATGGAAACTCAAAATCAACCTCTTGCCTGTCAATGTTCTGGAGTTCTTAAAGGTATTACGGTCGCTTGTGCCGTGCTGGCCGTGGTGCTTCCGTGGTTTGGTATGACGGCGGCTCTTATCGGTATTCTGCTTGCGGTAGTATCCATCGTATGTGCCATTGTCGCCATATGCAAAAAGGCTACTGTGTTCGGCATCATCATGATCGTCGTTGGCATGATTGCCGGCGGCATAGCTACCGGAGGGTATTTGTTCTCCGTGGCCAAGGATTTGAATCTTGTTGATCAAGGCAAGATCCAGGTTGAGTTTGCAAAGAAAATCGAGGCTGCCCAGAAAGCCGGCGACTTGGAAAAGGTAGAGGAGCTGAAGAAGGAGCAGCAGGAGGCACTGGAACAATATTCGCAGAATCTGCAGAAAAAGTTCGCTAAATAGAAACTCTTGTTTTTTCCGGTCCGCCGTGTTGCAGGAGCCGGTGTAAAAACCGCCCGGGAATAACCCGGGCGGTTTTGCAATGCCATGGAAGGTCTCCGGTGCTCAAGCGGAGTTTATCCAATGACGAGGAATTTTTCAGCCTTGGTGCCGCAGAGGGGGCAGGCTTCCACACCTTCCAGGGATTTGAAGGTGTCCCCGCACACAAGGCAAATCCAGTACTGCCTGGGCAGGGCGCTGGTGTCTCCGTTTTCCAGGGTCTGGAGGGCCGCTGCGTAAAATTCGGCATGTTCCTTTTCCGCTTCCGTGGCCCAGGTGAAGGAGCGGACGGCAGCCTTCTGGCCTTCTTCTTCCGCCACGGCGATGAATTCCGGATACATGCTTTCAAATTCATGGGTTTCCCCGGCAATGGCGGCTTTCAGGTTTTCCGCCGTGGCGCCCACATGAATCTGAATGTCGAAGGGGTCCATGTTGGCTCCGAGTTTTTCCAGCACCTTGTTGTGGTTGACGGCATGGACGGATTCAGCCTTGGAAGCGGCTTCAAACAATTTCTGGATGAGAGGCTGCCCTTCCTGGCCGGCTTTGGCTGCATAGGCCGCGTAAGTGGCGGAGGCGGTGCTTTCGCCAATAATGGCGGCTTTCAGATTTTCTATGGTCTTGGTCATCGGAATTAAATTTATAATAATTCTAAAAAGATGCAACTGAAAAAATCCGGAAGCTTGAAAAAATTGCAAAACACCTTTTCTGCGGCATCAGAAGGAGCCGTAACGCAATGAGGCATTGACGCAGACATGGAGAGCCTGTACAAGGAGAACGCTATGAAGAGCATTGTAACAAT
Source organism: Akkermansiaceae bacterium (assembly GCA_021202525.1). Taxonomy (GTDB): domain Bacteria; phylum Verrucomicrobiota; class Verrucomicrobiia; order Verrucomicrobiales; family Akkermansiaceae; genus Akkermansia. Next base: position 6,893 of record JAJQCV010000099.1, read on the forward strand.
TAGTTCAGCATGTGCCCTGGCATTTGCAGGTATGGCTTCCGCCCAGGATGCCCCGGCTCCGGCCCCCGCGCCGGCTGCTGAAACGCCTGCTGAGCCGGCAGCACCGGCCGCTGAAGTTTCCAAGGAAGCGAAGGAAGCCGCAGACCAGATGCTGGCATTGATGAAGGAAATGTCCGCTACGCTCAGCACGGTAAAGGACAAGGCCACCGCAGATGCGGCTGCTGAAAAGATGGCGAAGATCAATGAAAAAGGCGAAGCCCTTTCCAAGGACGCCCAGAAGCTGGCGGACCAGGTGGACGCCGCCATGCAGGCCCGCCAGGCCGAACTTCTGCCCATTTTCATGGGCATGATGACTGACATGCAGCGCTTGCAGCAGGCCGACTTCTTCGGCAGCCAGGCTCTGAAGGACGCCATGAAGAAGACCGGCGCTTCCGGCCCGGAAGAAGGCGTTGAAGTAGAGGAAGAAGAAGTGGAAGTAGATGCCGCTCCGGCTCCTGCCCCTGCACCGGCTCCCGCCGCCAAGTAATTTTTCTTTTTTCCATTGATTCGCTCCCGGTGTCTTTCAGGATGCCGGGAGATTTTTTTTGCCCCCGTTGCGGCATTCCGCCGAAAGGAAAAGGGGAATGCCGGTCCGGGTTTACGGTGGCATGGCTCTGCTTGCCATGCAGGTTTTCCGGAATTATGCGGACAGGCTTTCAATGAAACAGGCCGCATCCGTTTCCGGTGCGGCCTGCTGGTTCAGGGATGTATCAAAGGCTTGCCTTTACTTGGCCTTCTTTTTCTTGGCGGCGGCTTTGTCGGTCTTGGCCGCAGCCTTGGATGCCTTGGCCGGTTTGTCGCAGACGCTCTGGCATTGATTGACGGAGTTCCAGGACCAGTCCCATTTGTCCACATTCATGGCGCAGGCGGCCAGCAGGTCCACGGCCGCGTCCAGGTCGCTCTTGCTGGCCATTTCAATGACCTGGTGGACGTTGCGCGTGGGAACGGAGATGGCGCCGGCGATGGAGCCGCCGGGCACGAATTTCTGCATGGCTCCGGCGTCCGTTCCGCCTGCGGGCAGCATTTCCACCTGCCACTTGATCTTGTTGGCTTCCGCGGTGGCTTTCATGAACTGCACCATGCGGCGGTCCGCGATGATGGAGCCGTCATAGAGCTTGATGGCCGCGCCTTCGCCTAGGCGGGAGACCTGCTCGTGCGCCGGGGTGCCGGGAATGTCGCAGGCGATGGTGACGTCCAGCGCGATGGAGAAGTCCGGCAGGATGTCCAGCGTGCCGGCCTGAGCGCCTCTCAGGCCCACTTCTTCCTGCACGGTGAATGCGGCCACGAAGTTGCAGGAGGGTTTCTTTTTGGAAGCCTTGATGGCGCGGAGGGCTTCAATGAGCACGTAGCATCCGGCGCGGTTGTCCAGGGATTTGACGTTTACGCAGTCGCCCATTTCCACCAGATCCCGTTCGCGGGTGACGGAGTCGCCCACGGAGACGTATTTTTCCACTTCCTCCTTGCTCATGCCCAGGTCGATGAAGAAGTCGGTCACTTCCGGAAGCTTGGTGCGTTCCGCGGGGGACATCACGTGGATGGGCTTGACGCCCATGACGCCGATGAGGTCCTTTTTCCCGTGCACGATCACGCGCTGGGCGGTCAGCGTCTTGGCGTCAAATCCGCCCAGGGGCAGGAATTTGACGACCCCCTTGTCGGCGATGTGGCGGACCATGAAGCCGATTTCGTCCATGTGGGCGGCGGCCATCATGGGCTTTTCCGTGTCCTTGCCTTCCACGATGGCGATCACGCTGCCCATGTTGTCCACGCGTATGGCGTCTACAAGGGGCGCCACTTCCTGAATGATGAAGTCGCGGATTTTGTCTTCAAACCCCGGAGCTCCCGGAGTTGCGCAAACCTGACGAAGCAGTTCCAAATTCATAATGCCGCCAATGTAATGGTTTTCCCGAGGCTTGGCTAGTCCATAATGCGGCCTCCGGGAGGGCCGCACGGCATGGTTTCCTCCCGGATTCAGCGGAGTTCCCGGGTGATGACGGCATCCGGGCGCGCGGGGGCGCCGTTGTCCGGCCTCTTGTAGTTCACGCCGCGGGCATCCAGGAACGGGAGCTGGCGTTCCAGCCGTTGCCGGAAGTCCTGTTCGTTCTTCAATTTGCGCGGCGTCCAGGCCACTTCCGCCAGCGCCAGGGCGCGGGGGAAAACCTGGTATTCCCACTTGGGGAGGTTTGGGATGTATTCCGCCCAGACGTTGGCCTGGCAGCCCAGAACCTGTTTTTCCCGGTTTTCCGGCGTGCCCTGCGGGACAGGTTCCAGAGAATAGACGTGCTGCCAGGTGAGGGAATCGTTGTTGATGGTCTCGTATTCCGCGGCGGCGGGCTTGCCGGGACCCTGGTCATAGTCGAAGTACAGGTGGCTGTTGGGCGTCATCACTATGTCGTTGCCCTGTTCCAGGGCGTGCCGGGCGCTGTTCGGCATCCAGCTCCGCCAGACCATCATGGTGGCGGTCGGGGAAAGTCCCCCTTCCTGGATTTCATCCCAGCCGATCAGCCTTTTGCCGTGGCCGTTGATCATTTTTTCCACCTTTCTGACGAAGTAGCTCTGGAGCTCGTGCTCATTTTTCAGGCCCTTGTCCTTCATGACCTGCTGCGCCTGGGGAGACTGCTTCCACTGGTCCTTGGGGGCTTCATCCCCGCCGATGTGGATGTACGGGCTGTCCGGGAACAGGCGGCACACTTCGTCAATGACGTCTTCCAGAAAGCGGAAGGTTTTTTCCGTGGGGGCGAACGTATAGGGGTGGACTCCCCAGGTTTCCTGCACTTTCGGGGCGTAATCCGGGATGTCCGCGTTTCCCAGCTCCGGATAGGCGGCGATGGCTGCGGAGGCGTGTCCCGGCAGTTCCACTTCCGGAATGACGGTGATGCCCCGGTCCTTCGCGTACTGGACCACGTCCCTGATTTCCTCCGCCGTGTAATGGCCGGAATAGGGCTTGCCGTCCGGCTTGCTGCGGTTGCCGATCACGGGGGATTGCGCACGGGTCCCTCCCGTTTCCGTGAGCCTGGGGTATTTGGCAATGGGAAGCCTCCACCCCTGGTCGTCCGTCAGGTGCCAGTGCAGGATGTTGAATTTGTACCTGGACATCAGGTCCAGCACTTTCTTGATGTCCCGCACGGGCATCATATGGCGGCAACTGTCCATCATGATGCCGCGCCAGGAGAAGCGGGGCCGGTCCTTTACCTCCAGCGCGGCCAGTGCGGGAGCGCCGCCGCCGTCTTTGACGATGCTCTGCATAAGGCTTTGCAGGGCATGGAGCCCGCCGCTGGCCGCGCCGCAGTCAATGGAGATGGAATCCGGGGTGACGGTCAGACGGTAGCCTTCTCCGCCCAGGGATTTGTCTTCCGTAAAGGCAATGTCCGCGCCCTGTTCAACCATTGCCGTTTTGACGCCGTTTTCCCGGAAAAGGCGCTCCGCCTGTACGGAAAGGGGATGCCCCGCCGGAAGTTTCACGCCGCCGTCTTTCAGCGCAAAACCAGGCTGTCCGGCCTTGAATTCCAGCGAAGCTGGCCGCGGAATGATGTAGGGAGCCTCCCGGACGGGGGCGGAAGGGGCGCCCCAGCAGAAAGGGGCCACAGTAGATGAAGCAGTGAGGAAAAGATGCTTGAGATTCATGATTTAAATACGGAATTTCCTTAAGAATATTTCTTTGCCGGGCATTTTTCCTGCGGTAACCTGGCGGAATGGCCCGAAAAAGCGGTTGCTCCCGCCGGGGGCCTGTGAGAGTATCCTGTCGCTATGAGTGATGCCGCTTCCCCCCGCATCAGAAAGACGATGGTGTTTGTGTTACTGGCCCTGTTTCTGGGGCAGTTCGGAAGCGGCGTGTATGATCTGGTGTTCAGCAATTTCCTGCGGGACGCCCAGCATTTGGATGTGGAGATGCGCGGGTTTATCGAACTGCCGCGGGAGCTGCCCGGTATCCTTTCCCTGTTTGTGGTCGGGATGCTTTTCATGTTCAACGAGGTGCGCATGGCCGGCGTGGCCTGCCTGCTGATGTTCGGCGGCATGTATGCACTGGCCCTGTGCGGTCCCGGAACCGGGCTGTGGGTTTTGTCCGCGTGGATTCTGACGGTGAGCCTGGGCCAGCACGTTCTGATGGGGATGATCGACACCATCGTGATTCATACGGCGCGGCCCGAGAACCGCAGCCTGAGGCTGGGGCAGATGAAGGCGCTCGGCACGGCGGCCTCCCTGCTGGGGGCTTTGTGCGTCTGGATCAAGTGGAAGTTCAACCAGTCCTTTGCCGTGGATTTTTTCATCATGGGCGGCGTGTGCCTGCTGGCGGCCGTGCTCCTGAGCCGGGTGAAGACGCCCGTGTTTCCCAAGCGCCGCGGGTGGCGGGAATGTTTTGTTTTCAAGCGCAGGTACACGGTTTATTACGGGCTGGAGATTTTGCACGGCATCCGCAAGCAGCTGTATCTTACATTCGGGTTCTGGCTGATGGTCAGTACGCTGGGGCAGTCTCCGGAGCATATCGGGAAGACCTTGCTGATTGCCGGGGTGGTTGGTCTGGGAACCCAGCCTTTGATCGGGTGGAGCATCAAGAGGTTCGGGGAGAGGAATGTCACGATTTTCGACAGCATTGCACTGTCCCTGCTTTGTCTGGCTTACGCGTTTGCCCCCGGGCTGCTGCCTTCGCACTGGGCCGTGGCGGTGGTGACCGCCTGTTTCGTTCTGGATAACCTGCTGTTTGCGCTCGGCATGGCCCGCAGCACGTATGTGGCCCGCATTTGCGAGAGGCCGGAGGATATCACGCCCAGTATTTACACGGGGCTGGCCATCAACCATGTGGCCTCCATTTCCTACGGCGTTCTGGGTGGACTGATCTGGATGAGCACGGGCGGCCCGCAGGCCGTATTCCTGATAGGCGGCCTGGCTACAGCAGGAGCCGGCCTGGTGGCGCGGCACATGGACGCTCCACCGCGGAAGGGCGAAGCATAGCGGGCGGCAGGAAGAAGACAGGCTGCTCAAGAGTCTTTTTTGACGGGAACGGCCTTGTTTTCCTCCCCTTTCATGGCCGCCATGATTTTGCGGAAAATGTCCGTGTTTTCATAGATGCCAGTGAAGGCGCCGCTTCCGGAGCCGAAGGCATAGACGGGAACGGCCACTCCGTCATGATTGCCGGAAGAGAACAGGGCCGTGATTTCCCCTTTTTCCAGATTGCCTCCGGAAAGAGAGAAGGCGCCGGTGTTGTGGTCCGCCGTGATGACCACCAGCGTGCCGGGATGGCGCGCCGCCCATTCCAGCACCGCTCCCGCCGTCCGGTCAAAGTCAAAGATTTCCTCCATCATTTCCGCCAGTTTGCCGTGATGGGCCGCTTTGTCGATGTTGGAGCCTTCCACCATCAGGAAGAATCCCCTGGGGTTGCGGGAGAGCGTTTCCAGGGCTTTCAGCGTGGCCTGGCGGAGTACGTCGCCCCTTTTGCCGGGAGGGGGCAGGTTCTCCGGAGCCACGACGGCGAGCGTTTTTCCCGGCGGCAGGACGGCGGCTTCCTCCCAGGAACGGGCGATTTTATAGCCCAGGGAGCCCATTTCCTTGAAGATGTCTCTTCCGTCCGGCCTCCGGGTGAAGTATTTGCTTCCGCCGCCGAAGATGAAGTCGGCACGGGAGCGCGGATAGTCGCCGATGATGCCGTAGGAGTCGGACCTTTTTTCATTGTTGGCGCAGAAGGCTGCCGGGGTGGCGTCATTCAGCTCGCAGGTGACGACGACGCCCGTTGATTTTTCCATGTCCTTCGCCTTGTCGATCAGGGAGTCCAGCTTGCTGCCCTCCGGACATATGGCCACTCTTTTGTAAAGTGTCTTGGTCCCCGTCGCCATGGCGGTTCCCGCCGCGGCCGAGTCCGTGACCAGCTTGTCCCGGCACCAGGTTTTCGCAATGCCCGTCACCGGGCAGTTTTCAATGAAGAGGCGGCCCCGATTGGCGGCCCACGCCGCGGAAAGGTGGTGGATGCCCATGCCGTCCCCGATCATCAGGATGACGTTGTTGACGGGCAGATCCTGTTCCGGTTCCTGGATGTCCGCCACGGGATAGGGCTTTTCCAATACAAAGCTCTGCGCATCCGACGCCGGAAGCTGGGACGGAACAAGCAGCAGGGCACAGGCCAGGGCACGCAACAGGAGAGTCATGCCTCCACTTTCCCGCCATGGAGCGGACAAGTAAAGGGGAAAAGGGCGCCGGTTCCGTCAAGAGCCGGCACGGGCGGCAGAATGCCTATTTGGTTTCCGCCTGTTTTTGGAGAATGTCGCGGATTTGTTCCAGCAGGACGACGTCATCCGGCTTGGGAGCGGGCGCGGCGGGCGTTTCCGCCTGCTTGCGGTGCATGGCGCCGATCAGTTTGATGGCGAGGAAGATGGAGAAAGCGATGATCAGGAAGTCAATGGTGGCCTGGAGCAGTTCTCCGTACCGGAGTTCCACGTCCCCCAGCTTCAGGGTCAGGAACGCAAGGTTCACGCCGGACGTGAGGTAGCCGATGATGGGCGTGATGATGCTGGAAACGAATACGGAGACGATTTTGTTGAACGCGCCGCCGATGACGACGGCCACGGCCAGGTCAATAACATTGCCTTTCAGCGCGAAAGCCTTGAATTCCTCCAGGAATCCCTTGGGATTAAGAAAATGTGCCATAGTGGACTGTTGCTGCTGTTGATGGATTTATTTTGATGCGGTGCAGATAAAAGAAAAGAAAAATCAAATGCTGCCCTGAACAGTGATATGACTTCCGTTCCGGATAAAATGTGCAAATCATGACGTGGGTCCTAAAAAAATCATTTACAGACGGGGCCAGAAGCGCAAACTACAGAGGCATTATTCAACCTCACCTCCATGAATACAGAAGAGAAATTCAACCAGTACGTACTTCACACCTATGGCCGCTATCCCATGGCAGCCCTTCGCGGAGAAGGCGCCCGTCTGTGGGACAGCACGGGCAAGTGCTATCTGGATTTCTGCGCCGGCATCGCTACCTGCGTGCTGGGGCATTGCCATCCCGCAGTTACGCAGGCCCTGCAGAAGCAGGCCGCCACGCTGGTGCATTGCTCCAACCTGTACCAGATTCCCCAGCAGGCGGATCTGGCGGAGTTCATTGTGACCAGGTGCGTGGAGCGTCCGGGAAAGGTGTTTTTCTCTAACAGCGGGGCGGAGTCCAATGACGGGCTGATCAAGGTGGCGCGCCGCTACGGCCACCGGCGCCCCCAGCCGGACGGCAAACCGCGCTTTGAGGTGCTTACGTTCAACAAGTCCTTCCACGGCAGAACCTTGGGCAGCATGTCCGCAACGGGTCAGGACAAGATCAAAATCGGCTTTGATCCCATGTTGCCGGGGTTCCGGCACCTGCCCTTCAATGATTTGGAGACGGCGCGCGAGGCCATCAGCCCGGAAACGGTCGCGTTCCTGTTGGAACCCGTCCAGGGCGAGGGCGGCGTCAATTCCGTGACGCCGGAGTTCCTGCGCGGGCTGGCCGAGCTGTGCAGGGAGCATGACCTTCTTTTACTGATTGACGAAGTCCAGTGCGGCTTTGGCCGCTGCGGCAACATCATGGGATGGCGCGCCGTGGCCCCGGACGTGGAGCCGGACGGCGTTTCCTGGGCAAAAGCCCTGGGCGGCGGCTTCCCGATCGGCGGCTTCTGGATTTCCGACCGCTCCATTGACGAGAGCGGCACGGAGCTTTCCTCCATCATGGACCCCGGTTCCCACGGTTCCACTTACGGCGGCAATCCTCTTGCCGCCACGGTCAGCCTGGCCGTTCTCCGGGAAGTCGTTTCCGAAGGTCTGCCGGAACGCGCCCACCGGCTGGGTGCGGAAATCCGTGCGGAGATAGAGTCCTGGAACCTGCCTGTGGTGCAGGGGGTGCGCGGACTGGGGCTGCTGCTGGGCATCGGCCTGAATCCGGAAATGGTGGACGCGCCGGAAGGCAAGACGATTGCCTCCGTCGTCGTGGAGGCCCTGCGGCAGGAAGGTTTGCTTTCCGTTCCCGCCGGACCGGAAACGGTGCGCCTTCTGCCCCCTCTGAACGTCAGTGAAGAGGAGGTCCAGCAGGCGCTCGCCATCATCAGGCGCGTACTCAAGACGTACGTGAAGTAAAGAGAGTTCCAACCCGTTTTTTCGCAGTCATGCAGGATGAAGCCATTCAACCGCCCGGCAGTACGGTCAAGCAGTTTTCCGTGATGCTCCAGAACCGGGTGGGGGCTCTGTCCGCCCTTTTGGGCCTGCTGGACATGCACGGCATTTTCTGCCTGGGGTTCAGCATGCATGACTGCCATGAGGCGACAATCGCCCGGCTGGTGGTGAGCGATCCGGAACGGACTTCCGAGATTTTTCTGGAGAAGGGCATCTGCTACACGGATTCCGACGTCCTGGTGGCGGCTCTGCGCCACGGCCCCGCGGACCTCAAAAGGTGTCTGGACGTTCTGTATTCGGCGGAAATGAATGTCAATTTCGTGTATCCCCTGCTGCCGCGCGTTGCCGGGGTGTCCCTGATAGCCCTGCATGTGGATGACATGAATTTCGGGCGCACGGTTTTGAATTCCTCCGGCATCAAAGTGCTTTTCCAGCAGGATCTCAGCCGTTAGAAACGCATGGCGGGGGGCGGTTTTTCCGTCATGACGGAAGAGCGTTTCAGCCAAGCGGATCAAGGGGTTGACGGGTTTTTTCAGCTTGACGGAGAGGGAAAACATGGTATGTTACGGGCCGCATGGCAAAAGTACCCGTAATCAATCTTCGCAAGGGACACGCGGTTAATCATAACAATGACGTTTGCGTTGTAGTCAGCATGGAGCACAAGTGCCCCCCCCGCATGGCTTCCTATGTGCAAATGAGCATCCGCAGCATTTCCACCAAAAAAGTGTACAACCTTCGCCTGACTTCCAATGAATCACTGGAAGGCGTGAACCTTGCCCGTGAGGAGTATGAGTTCAGCTATATTGACGGCATGGGCTATCATTTCATGAATCCCGATACGTACGAGGATATCACCGTGTCTCCGGACATCGTGGAGCCTGTGAAGGATTATCTGATGGAAGGCAATATCTACATTCTGCTTTTCACTGATGAAACGGTGGTTTCCGTGGAACTGCCCGCCTCCATCACGATGGAAGTGGCGGAAGCCCCGGAAGGGATCAAGGGCGACAGCGCCAACAATGTTTACAAGTCCGCCACCATGACCACCGGCCTGGTTGTGCAGGTTCCCCTGTTTATCAAGCCCGGCGAAAAGATTTCCGTGAAGACGGAAGACGGTTCCTACCTGGGCCGTGTGAACTAAGCGTTCTTTTTTCTTAAGCAGCCCTTTCCGGCCAATTTCAGCCGGGAAGGGCTTTTTATGTCTGCGGCAAAACGCCGGAAAGACCAGAAGCCGGGCGCCCGAGTCCTTTACATCCGTCCCCGCTTGCGTTACACCATTTTCATCACAGGTTTCCGGCCATGAAAAAGTTGATTATTTTATTATGGATTTGCATGTGGTACGCGCTGATTCCGGCGTATGGCGCGTCTCCGGTCCGGATTGCGTGCCTGGGGGACAGCATTACCGCCGGAATGCTGGTCAGGAAGGAGGATTGCTGGGTGTCGCGCGTGGCCAAAGCTTTGGGCAAGAAGGCGGAAGTCGGAAATTTTGGCGTCTCAGCCCGCTGCCTGCTGTTTAAGGGCGACCGGCCCATCACACGGGAAAAGGCTTACCGTGACGCTCTGGCATTCAAACCCGGCATGTTGCTGATCGGCCTGGGGACCAATGACAGCAAGGAAGGGAATTGGAGGCACAAGGCCGATTTTGCGGATAATTACAAGGAGGTGATCGCCGAGTTCAGGAAGGAAAATCCCAGGTTGAAGGTGTATTGCCTGCTGCCCATTCCATCCCAAGAGGCCCGGGAAGGCGGCGTCAGCAGGGAGCGCATTTCCAGCGAAGTCATTCCGCTTATCCGGCAAGTGGCCAAAAGCACCAATTCCAGGGTGATCGACCTCAACAAGGTCATGAAAGACAAGGAGGGCCTGCTGGTGGACGGCGTACACCCCAATGAGGAGGGGCACACCCTCATGGCGGAACACATTCTCCTGGTTCTCAAGGGGAAGGCCGCGGAGTAGAGGCCGCCGCTTGCCGCGTTTTTAAAAGATTTTCACGACCCCTTGCAGTGTGTAACGCTTCTGAAGGGAGAAACACCGGGGCCGTGTTCTTCCCGGCCATCATTCTTTCGGGGCCCCCGGCTTCTTTTCCGGCTGGTATGGAATGGTTCCCTTGTGGGGGGAATCCTTTTTCTGGTAAATGCGGACGTAGTCTATTTCATATTTCTGGGGCAGGGGGAGCTTGTTCAGGTCGCCCCCGGTGGCTCCCAGGGCCAGGTTCAGGATGATGAAGTGGGGCTGCCGGAAGGGATTGGCGACTTCCTTGTAAACGGCGTTGATCGTGTTGTCCAGAGAGGTCCTGTTCAGCAGAATGTCGTCCGCGTACAGGCGCACTTCCTTTTCATCCCAGTCCATGCGGAAGACATGGAAGCGGGAGTCCCACTGCGGGTCTTTTTCCCGCAGCCATTTCAGGGGCGTGTAGGTAGAGCTCCATTTGCCCACGTGTTTTTTGGCGGACCCCCAGCAGAGGTTGGCCAGATACGTGGACTGGTAGTATTCCATGATGTCTATTTCCCCGCACCTGGGCCAGCCTTCCCTGACCCCCAGAGTCCAGAACGCAGGCCACATGCCCTCCCGCGGGCTGAATCTGGCGCGGATTTCAAAACGTCCGTACTGCCAGGAGAATTTGCCCTGAGTCGTCAATGAGGCGGATGTATATTCCGCTTCCTTCCGGGTGGTGCGCCAGTCTTTTCCTTCCGGATTGTAGCGGGGGTTGGGGCGCTTTTCCTTTCTGCCTTCAATGATCAGCATGCCGTCCTTGCAGTAGGCGTTTTCAGGCTGGTACCACTGGGCTTCCTTGTTGCGGACGAATCCGTTTTCATAGTTCCATTTGGCGGGGTCGGGACGGCCGTCCTTGTCAAATTCGTCATTCCAGACAAGTTCATAACCGGAATAATCCGCCTTTTCCACGACTCTGTCAGCTTTTTTGACACCGTCCCCGTGAAGCGAGTAGAGCTGGGCATGGGCGGGAACGGCCAGAAGTGCGGCGCAGGCCAGGGGCCGGAAAAGGGAGGCGGTTTTCATATGATATAAATGACGGTTGTTTTACCTTTTACGGTCATAGGTAAGGCGGTTTGTCATTTTTTGCCATAAAAGTTTGTTGATGCGGAAGAGTGTTGAGAATTTCATGGCATGTGTTAGGATTGGCTAACAATAAGGGGTTTCAGTTTGTCTGAATAAGGGAACAATCACTTTTAACGACCATGGAAGAAAAGAATTATCTGGTTTCCGGCATGCATTGCGCCGGCTGTGCCGCCAAAGTAGAACGGGCCGTGGGAGAGTTGCAGGGGGTGGAGAGTGTGGAGTTGAATTTGCTGACAGGCCGCATGACCGTCGTTTTCCGGGAGCATGGTTCTCCCGCCAGAAGCCGCATGGCGGAAGTGGTGGAAAAAGCCGGATTCCAGTTGGCGGACTGGGTGGACGGAACGCCCTCCGGCAGGGATGAAGAAGAAAAGGCGGAAGATGCCGGAGGTGCCCGGCTCGTGTGGTCTGTCTTGCTGCTGCTGCCCCTGATGTATTTGTCCATGGGGCCCATGTGGAGCTGGCCGGCACCTTCAGGAGAGTGGGGAGTCTGGGCGAATTTGTGGGGACAGTGCCTCCTGGCGGCCCTGATTCTGTGGCTGAACAGGCGTTACCTGGTCAACGGCGTGCGCCAGTTGGCCTCCCTGTCTCCCAATATGGATTCCCTGATCGCCATCGGTTCCGGTTCCGCCTTTCTGTATGGACTGTTCCTGCTGTGCGGCGGAATGCTGAGGCGCGGGAGAGTGGACACCATGGAGCTGTATTTTGAATCCGCCGCCATGATCGTCACCCTGATTTCCCTGGGAAAGTATCTGGAGCGCCGTTCCTACCGGAAGACGAACGCCGCCGTGAAAGGGCTGGTGAATTTGATTCCCCGGGAAGCCCTGGTCTGGCATGACGGAGAGGAACGGGCCGTACCCCTGAATGAACTCCAGGTGGACGACCTGATTGTGGTAAAGACCGGCCAGAGGGTTCCGGTGGACGGCGTGATCACGGAGGGGCAGGCTGCTCTGGACGAGTCCGACCTGACGGGCGAAAGCATGCCCGTGGACAAGAGCGCCGGGGACAGGGTGATCAGCGGCACGTTCAACCGCGCCGGGTATCTCAAGGTCCGTGCCGAACGGGTGGGCGGGGATTCCACGCTGGCTCGCATGATCCGCCTGGTGGAACAGGCCGGCCAGTCCAAGGCTCCCATTGCACGGCTGGCGGACCGGGTGTGTTATTTTTTCGTACCCGCGGTGATTGTGATTGCCCTTGCGGCGTTTGGCATCTGGCTGGCCGCCGGGGAAGGCTTTTCCTTTGCCCTTGCCAGGGCAATTGCCGTGCTGGTGATTTCCTGCCCCTGCGTTCTCGGCCTGGCTACACCCATTGCGATCATGGTGGGTACGGGCAGGGGCGCGCGCCTGGGCATCCTGTGCAAGTCCGCCAGCGCGCTGGAGGCTCTGAGCCGCGTGGATACCGTGGTTTTTGACAAGACGGGGACACTGACTGTCGGAGAGCCGCGTGTGGTGGCCGTCCTGCCGGAGCACGGCATGGACGCGGATGAATTGATGGAAGTGGCGGCCGCCCTGGAGCAGGGATCGGGGCATCCGGTAGGGAAGGCCGTTTACGAGCACGCCAGAATGCTGGAACTGCCGGTACGGCCCGTGGCGGACCTGTCCATCGTGCCCGGCCGCGGGATTGCGGGAACGGTGGACGGAGTGCCGTACGTCATCGGCAACCTGGCGTTCATGCAGGAGAAAGGGATTTCATGGGAGGAGGAACAGGGCCGGTTCAGGGAGTTCATGAGGCAGGGAGCTTCTCCCCTTTACGTGGGGCGCGAAGGACGCCCCGCCGGGGCGATCATGGTGGCGGATTCCCTGAAGCCGGACAGCCTTTCCGCTGTGGACAATCTGAAGAGAATGCAGATGCGCGTGGTGATGCTGACGGGGGACAATGCCGCTACGGCACGGCATATGGCGGAAGAGTTGCATATTGACGAGGTGGTTTCCGACGTGCTGCCGGATGAAAAGGCCTCCCACATCATGAAGATGGAGAAGGCGGGGGCCAGGGTGGCAATGGTCGGAGACGGTGTGAACGACGCGCCCGCCCTGGCATGTGCCCAGGTGGGGATTTCCCTGAAGTCCGGGACGGACCTGGCGATGGAGTCTTCCGACATCGTGCTGATGAAGAATCATCCGCGCGGCGTGGCGGAGGCCCTGCAACTGGGGCGCGCCACGCTTCACATTATCAGGCAGAATTTGTTCTGGGCATTTTTCTACAATACGATCGGAATTCCCCTGTCTGCCGGGGCCCTGTACCCGGCTTTCGGCATTACATTGAATCCGATGATAGCCGCGGCGGCCATGAGCCTGAGCTCCCTGTGCGTGGTGTTCAATTCCCTGAGACTGCGCACATTTAAGCCCCATCTGGAGAAATAAGCCAGCGAGGCGCCGCAGGACAGGGCTTTCCCGTGATGGAGAAGGGGCTGAAAGAGAATGTCAGGAGGTTTGCAGAAGAGCCTGGGCCAGCGTGCGGGCGTGATCGCCCCCGCCGCCCAGCATGCGGGCCAGTTCGTCTATTCTTTCTTCCTGGTCCACTTCCCGCAGGCAGGAGATGGTGCGGTTGCCCGCGGAGGCTTTCTGGACCAGATAATGGTGCGAGGCCAGGGCGGCTACCTGCGGAAAGTGCGTGATGGAGATGACCTGGTGCCTGGCGCCCAGCTGCTGCATTTTAAAGCCCACGGACCGGGCCACTTCCCCGCCCACGTTGGCGTCTATTTCATCGAACACCAGCAGCGGCGTGGAGTCCTTGTGGGCCAGGGCGCTCTTGATCGCCAGCATGATGCGGGCCAGCTCCCCGCCGGATGCAATGAGCCGCAAGGGCTTGGAGGGTTCTCCCGGGTTGGGGCCGAAGAGGAATTCCACCGTTTCCATCCCTTGTGAACCGGGTTCCGGGAGCGGAGTCAGAAATATTTCAAATACGGCCTGCCGGAAGCCCAGTTCCCGGGAGTGTTTGACGATGGATTCCGCCAGCCGCGGCGCGGCGGCCTGGCGCGCTTTCGTCAGGGCTTGTCCGGCGGTTTCCAGCTGTTTGCGCAACTGGGCAATGGCGGTCCGCAGTTCTTCCAGGCGTTCCGTCCGGTGTTCGATGCGGTCCAGCCTGCGTACCGCTTCCTCCCGACGTGCGGCGATGTCTTCAAAGGAATGCCCGTATTTCATTTTCAGGGATTCCAGCAGGTTGATGCGTTCTTCGAGCCGGAAGAGCTCCTGGGGATCGCAGTCCAGTTCCGCGGAGTAGTCCGCCAGGCGGCTTTCAATTTCCTTGAGCTCCAGCGTAACTCCCTCCAGCGGAGCCAGCCATGCGGCGGTGGAGGAGTCCATGCGCTCCAGGTCGTGGGAGGCGCGGGAGAGTTCCCGCAACTGGGAACCGAGTCCGGGACCTTCCGTTTCCTCCAGCATGGAGAGCATTCTGGATACCAGGTCCTGGAGTCTTGTTCCGTTGCGGGCGCGCTGCCAGCGTTCCTCCAGGGTGAGCACTTCCTCCGGCGTGAACCCGGCGGCGTCTATTTCGTCCACCTGGTGGCGCAGCAGTTCTATTTCCCGGTCGGCGGCGGCTTCCGCGTGCTCCAGGTCGTCATAGGCCCTGCGCGCGTCCTGCCATTGCCTCCAGGCGTCCGCGTAGGCATGCGTCAGCCGGGCGTGTTCACCGAAGGCGTCCAGCAGGGAGAGCTGTCTGTCCTGGGAGGTCAGGGAACGGTGGTCATTGGGGCCGTGCATGTCCACCAGGCAGGCGCCCACCTCCCGCAGCAGGTTCAGCGTGCAGGGGCTGTCGTTCAGGAACTGGCGGTTGGCGGTGGGGGAGATGATGCGCTTGATGATGAGGTTGCCGTCTTCACAGGGAGGCACCCCGTGTTCGTTCAGAATGGCGTGGACGGGGGATGAGTCCGGCAGATGGAACACGGCTTCCACGCTGCATTGCTGTTCTCCGGAACGGATGAGCGTCTTGTCCGCACGTTCCCCCAGCGCCAGACGAATGGCGCCAATGATGACGGATTTGCCCGCTCCCGTTTCCCCCGTGATGCAGATGAAGCCGGAGCTGGGTTCCCACAGCAGCTGGTCCACGAGAGCCAGGTTCCTGATTTTCAGCAAAGTAAGCATTCGGGCTTTGGATTTTGAATGCATTATGGCATAATCAGCTCTAAACGCAACCATGACATCCGTGATGAACATTCTCTTTTTGGGCACGGGCACGTCTACCGGGGTTCCCCAGATAGGTTGCTCCTGTGCGGTCTGCACTTCCCCGGACCCCAGAAACAAGCGGTTGCGCTCCTCCATTTACGTGGAGGCGTCCGGCACCCGCATCCTGCTGGATTCCTCTCCCGATCTGCGTCAGCAGGCCCTGAGGGAAAACATCACTGATCTGGATGCCGTGCTGTACACGCATGCCCATGTGGACCACATAGGCGGTTTTGACGATTTGCGCGCCTTCTGCTGGCGCAGAACGGGGGGGCTGCCCATGTACGCCTCCCCGGAAACCATGAAGGCTTTGAGGAGCATGTACGGCTGGGCGTTTGACGCCGGAAAGGCCAGAACCGGCTATGTGCGGCCGGAACCCCATGAGGTGACGGAGCCTTTCCGCGTGGGTTCCGTCCTGGCCACTCCCCTCCCCGTGGACCATGCTGCCGTAGACACTTGTGCGTACATGCTGGAGTCCGGAGGCCGGCGGCTGGTGTACATGCCTGATGTCAAGAGCATTCCGGAGGCCTCCCTGGAGCGCATGAAGGGGGCGGATCTTCTGATTATCGACGGCCTGCGCTATGATCTTCACCCCACCCACATGTGCCTGGACGAGTCCCTGGCCTCCATCAGGGCTATCGAACCCCGGCAGGCTTTTCTGACGCACCTTTCCCATAACATGGATTACCGTATTTTGTCCGGCAGGCTGCCGGAGAACGTGAGAGCGGCCTACGACGGCCTGCGGCTGTCCCTGGCATGATTTTTTCTTTCCCCCGCCGACCATGACCGCTTTTCCAGACAAGAACCGGAATGATGCATTGCCGGATATCGGCACCAGGGACGTGTTCGGCTTTTCCGTGGCCGTGAGCTCCGTCGGGGAGATGTGCTCCGTTCTGGTGGAACGCGCCCTGGACGGGGAAGCCCCTTTTCTGGTAGCCGCCGCGGATGTGCATGTGATGACCCGCGGCGTGCATGAACCGGAGTATGGCGCCGTTTTGGAGAGCATGGATGTGATTTGTCCGGACGGCATGCCGGTGGAGTGGAATCTAAACAGAGTGCGGGGGGGGGGGAACCCACCCAAACGTGTGAGGGGCCCTCTGAAGT
>JAJQCV010000011.1 GCA_021202525.1 Akkermansiaceae bacterium
ACGTTGTCTATGGCTTACTTATATGTCAAACAACAAACGTTTGAAAGCAAACAAAGATCAATGTCAAATACAGCGGCAATTTCAAACTTATTTTTATCGTCTGTTGCTCACCAGTATCAATGCCGTTTCTCTACTTTGGGCGGTACATGGGGGGAAAAATTTACGAAGTCATTTTTACTGGATTTGAAAAATGAAAATGATCTTGAAACATGGCGTGAACTGAAACAACGCGTTAATGATGGAACTATAGAAAGAGAATTCTATAAATTGTGGATATATGTAGGGGCGTCTCCTGTTATTGAAATGAGAATTAATGACGAGGATAAATTTGTCGTTGTCACCATCAGTACGGAAAGGCAGCCTCCTATAAGTACATTTTACGGATCTATGTAGAGTAATCTTGTAATGCTGTTTTTATTCACTTCCGACGGCATTTGAATGCCAACTATGAAAGATTGCTGCTGTTCATCAATAGTTCGAAATGAATAAACCAGGGAGATCAGTCACAACAAGACTAAAGAAGATAATTCCGATATTTTTTAACATTTAAAAATGATGTTATACTATTCTCTCAAGGGAACAGTCGACAGCACAGGAAACCTCGTCCAGTCAGGGTAATGGAGGAGCGGATGAACGATTGGGAAATACTTGTGCTGGTTCATTGCTCAAGAGCCAGGAACTCATAATCCCCTGGTCATAGGTTCGAACCCTACCCGGGCCTGCCAAAACAAATCCATGCAAGTTAAAAACTTGCATGGATTTTCCTTTGCCAGGCCAGGCTGTCTGACAACCACCGGGAGCAGGCCCCTTCCGAAAGAAGGCCCCCGCCGGTGCAAACGGGACACGGACCCCTCAGAACTGGTAACGGTAACCCAGATTGATCCCCCAGGGCATGGTGTATTTTTTGCCGAAGGCGGCGTCATAGCTGAAGTGAAGCTGGTTGCGCGCATCCATCTGCCAGATGACGCCGGCCCCGCACCGGAAGACGGAGCCGTCCATATTGGGCCGCCATTGGCCGTCCCCGGTATTGATACGGCCCCCGCTGCTGGTCTGCTGGATGCCCTCCGCCGTCACGTAAGGCTGCAGCACGCCGTGTTCCCCAACGCTGAAAGTGCGGCCCAGGTTGACTCCGTAGCGGAAGTTCAACACATCCGTGCCGCTCAGGCTGGTCTGGAAGGGATTGGCCCCCGTGGTGCAGTAGCCGGCCCCTTCTCCGTGGAAGTAATTGAGCTGGAGCTGCGGTTCAATGAACCAGTCATTCTTGAACCTGAACATTTTACCCGCTTCTATGGAGGAGCCTGCCGCCCACTGGGTGTAGTCCCCGCTGGTACGGTTGAAGCTTTCATCGTAGGCTCTGAAGTCATGGTACAGGTGCTGCGCCTTGACCACCAGGTCCACGTAATAACCGTGCCGGTTGATCCAGGTGCCGTAACCGCCAAAATAGAAGCTGTCCGTATCCCCCTTGGCTCCCGGCGCCCGGAAGTCCTTGCGCGCACCCCCGTACCCGGCAAAGAGCCCGGTGTACAGGCGGTTGTGCGGATCAAGCTGCCAGCCCCGGTCCACCCCGATGTCGGAACCATAGACGTAGTCGCGGTAGCTGGAACCGGTGGCTCCGGAACCGACGTTGTACCGGCTGCCGTAGCTGCGTATCCAGAAGTTGTCCACCCAGTTGCCGCTCAGGGGGCCGTTCATGCGCAGGTCCCCCATTCTCCGGGTCAGCGTATCCGTCTGGGTAAACCAGAGCAGGCTGATGTCCGAGATGCCCAGGATACTTTTGCCGGTGTCGTTGACGTCGCCGGACGGATCCTTGGAATAGTCATAGACCAGGAACCAGTCTTCCTTGTGGTTGCCTTCCGCGTCTCCGGCCTGGACCACCGCCTTTCTCATGCGCACGTCCGTGCTCCCGTGGAAGGAGGCTTCTCCGTCCGCGGTCCCGGTGTTTGTTCCGTCCACGTCCACCAGCTTCAGGGAGAAGGTCCGGGCATCCGTCAGGTCGGTCAGAGCGTCGCGCTTGATGATGATATGGTAGGAACCGGAAACGGAACCGCCCACCTTGATCATGTCCGTTTTCATGGCTGCCAGGCTGACGTTCATCCGGAAGGAGCCGGGAATGTCGCCGTCGTTGTCCATGTTTCCGGTAATGGTCAGCGTTTTGAAGCCGTCCCCTTCCATGAAGTCGATGACGCCGCTGTTCCGCAGATTCGTCAGGGTGGAATCCGCCGTCATGTTCCAGGTGCTGGTGCCGTCCACGGCCAGGGAGGCCGGGTCAATCATGCCCGTCAGAGTAGTACCGTCCGCCAGGCGCATGCTCACCGCGGATTCCGGGGCGGCATGCACGTCGCCCCGCACGTCCTTCACGTTGCTGAAAACGGCATTCAAGGCGCCGCTGCCCCTGGCGTCCAGCAGGCGCTGGCCGTCACGGCCCACCGTGTAACCGGTCATGTTCCAGACATGGAGTTCTCCCGTAGCTTCCTCCGCAGAGAAAAGGGTTTCACCGCTGCTGCCGATGTTTCCGCCGTCAATGTTGACGCG
Organism: Akkermansiaceae bacterium; assembly: GCA_021202525.1. Classification (GTDB taxonomy): domain Bacteria; phylum Verrucomicrobiota; class Verrucomicrobiia; order Verrucomicrobiales; family Akkermansiaceae; genus Akkermansia. The sequence continues at coordinate 2,533 of JAJQCV010000011.1, forward strand.
GGAATCCCCCTTGATCGTGACGAGCGGCTTGTTGGCGTGGGCGGAAGCGCCGTTCATGGTCAGCACGCCTTCTTCCACCGTGGTGCCCTGCTCATGCAGGATGCGGCCGCCCTGGAGGGTCAATTCCCCGGCGCCCGTTTTCACCATGGTTCCGGCCCCCAGCAGATCTCCGCGGTAAGTGCTGTCCGCATCCTCCGCATTGCGGAGCCGGAGGACACCTTCTCCGTTGAAGAGCACCTGTCCGCCGCCCGTCAGGCTGTTGACGTTCTGGTTGGTGCCGTTCATGTCGAACGTCGATCCGTGGCCCAGGACAAGCTGCCTGCTTTCCCCGATGATGTGGTCCGTGGCAGTCTCCGCCCGCAGCGTGGTTCCGTCCGTGACGGTGGTGATTCCGGTGAAGGTATTGCCGCTGTGGGAAAGGGAGACCACCTTGTTATTGTTTCCCGATGCGTGAACGGTCAAATGGCCTGTTCCGGCAATGTGCGCGGAGAGGTCAGCCGCCGCGCCCGTAGCATCTTCATTGTCCAGCACCAGCGTTTTGCCGTCCTGGATGTCCACCTGCGTCAGGATGTACCCCACATACAGGCCGTCCCGTTCCGCACCCAGGCTGATGCCGTAGTTGTAATGCCCCGTCGCGACGACTTCGTCGCCATGCCGCACGGAAACCATCTGTTCGGTGGCGTCCATCGGCATGACGGCGCCGGAATCGCTGTCCACCACTTCCAGGGAAGCGGAGCCCCCCTGCGCGTGCCCTGCGGCGGTCTCCACCAGCTTGACGGGAGCCAGCTCCCTTCCGTCCGGGTCAAAGGCCATGGAGGGGTCTTCATGGGTCAGCAGGTTGGCCGTCGTGGGCACCGTCGTGTCAATGCCGGTCAGCAGGCACGCGTCCACCATCACCGTTCCGCCCGCCACCGTCAGCATGCCGTTGGTGGGCACCAGGGAAACATGGTCCGCGGCACGCCCCGGATGGGCCCCCGGTTGCTGAACGCCGGCGAAG
>JAJQCV010000092.1 GCA_021202525.1 Akkermansiaceae bacterium
ATAATAAATTTCCATTATTTCATAACGGGAATATGGAAAATTCGTGAGAATTGCGTTGACATCGGATGCGTACATATCCTAATAGGAAAATGATTCTTGAGAACTGCCCTTGTTTCTTTTGTTAATCATTCATTCCAACCCTTGTATATCCTATGAACACACCCAATAATAGCGCTCCCGTGGAAAGCAGGCCTTCTTCCGTTCCTGTTTACCGGAAATGGTACTTTGGCTCCAGTGTGAAGTCTTCGTCCCTGTTGCGCGGTTCACGGTCGGCGGACGATCCCATGCCTCTTCCGTTTGAAGAAGTGCATGAAGGCGAAAACCATACCGTGGGGCCGCCCAGTACGTCGGCGGACGGGTACAGCAATTATGGCTCATTCACCATTCCGGAAGGGGCCGATGGGAAAATCCTTTACGGCACCTGTTCTCTCTTTCTGGGGGTGGACGACTGGGGCAGCCTGGAAGTGAGGGACTCCAGCGGCAGCATTGTGGCCCAGGTGGACCTGAAGGAAAACTCGCAAGAAGCGGGAGACCAGGGAGGTCACAAATACCACACGGGTGTGGGCGGAGCGCAGCTGCCTTCCGGCACTTATAGCTGGGAAGTCAACCAGACCAACATCGACTACGATCCGGAAGACGCCAACGTCTCCATCTGCAACTACAAAATAGACGTCGTACCGACGGAACCCGGAGGCAAGGAGGAGCCCGAGGACTGCTCGTGCGAAGGAGATACGTGTGATGAAAGCGGCGGAACGCCGCCTTCCTCATCCCTGACCCGGTCGGGTTCCGGCCGGAATGTGAGTACGCTGGGGGACTATTCCTCGGCAGGCTGCAGTGTGACGGCGGAAAGCACGGAAACCCTGATGTACTGGTCGTGCAACTTTGGAGCGTTTAGAGGATTGGGAGGCATCCCTGCCGGACGGGTGGAGCTGAGGGCGCAGGAAAGCACGGAGGGATTGGAAACCCCGGCGGCTCTTGCCTATAACCATCCCTTGGACAGTCATTTGGAAGTGCCCGAAGGCGGTCTTGTGGCCGGAAGCCGATTTAACCTGGTTCAGGGAGACCGGGTGATCGCGATGCGCTGCGCCTCCAACGGCGTAGACGTACGCCCGGTAGGGGTGGATACATCGGGAGGAGGGCTGGCGGTGTGACCAAGCATAAATCCGTGAAAGGGTGAAACATTAATTGTCTGAAAGGGTCAGACGGGTGTCAGACGAAAGGGTCGGGACAAGGTAGTGACACATGTCACTATAGGGTGGTTTAATATCGGCGGAGGTCTGGCGTAGGCATCGCCAACCCTCCGCCGAATGAATCAAAGGCTGAATCCATCCGGCTGGCCTGGGTGCAGTATCTCCCACATGACCCGCGCGCACGCTTCCCGGATGGAACAACCTGACCTCTCTACAATGGGCCTGTAAAAATTGACCTGTCCGCAATGTACGGCGGACACTCCCCGCGCCATACTGGACAACTCGGCCAAATGCCGCTTGTCGCAGGTGCGTATTCCAATCAGGAATTTGCCGTCCTGGAACTCTATCACGTCCGCTCCACGCCGTCCGTACAAGTATAAAGCAAGCATACTCACGGTCACGTCCTCCGGATAAGTCTGATCGTGTCGGTCCGGGAATTCTCGCGTCACCAGAACGCCCAGGGCCTCCCGCAGGAATCGCCGTGTTACCCAGTAGCACACGCCAGACCAAGCGAACGGCACGGAGCATTGATAGCCGCCCGCCAGCATCCGGCGTTCGTACAAGGATTTTTTGATTTCCTCAATAGACATGAGCAATGTGTCGGCATCAATTTTAATGACGGGGTCTGACCCAGGAATGTCCTGCATACAGGACAACATGCCGCGGACACATTCAAGACCGTTCAGATTGCCGCGCCGTTGGAAATAGGTTTTTTTATAAAAAATGTCTCTACCTTTTGGAATGTGCGTTTTCGACAAAGGGGCCGCCCCATCGTCAAACAGGTAAATAAGGCAATCAGGGTCAGCTTGGCGTATTTGGCCGACACATAATTCTAGACATTTATAATCTTCGCGGTAACAGAATATTGCGTAATTCATATGATGCTAATTAATTGAAATATATTCTTCGGAAATTTCATCCCAACGGCCCATCTGAATATAAAGATCGCCGTCAGACGTATGCCGCGGTCTCAAGGCATAATTGGAGTCACAGGCAAGAGCCGTCCAGGAATCACAAACACGGGAAACAGCCTCGAAACTATTAACGTCCAAGTCAACCGACAGAAAATCGCGCTCTAACCAAAGCCTAGTCCTGATGCCTTTCCCATTTGCTGGCGTTTTCCAGTAAGACGCATACCGCAGGCTTACTTTATTCTCCCTCGTCTTTAAGCTCAAGCGCACATTTAGGGTCGGTCTTGAGGTTATAGGGGGGTGACGCTTTAAGCCCGCAATAGACCGCCCCCAGCACATATTGCTTGACGGTCACAAGTTCTGCGGCGTTGCCGTCATCTTGCAACGGTTCCGCTAAAGTCTTTATTGTCGCGAGCTTGAAAAAATACTCTCCGCTTTCTTCTTTTTTTTCGTCGGCAATTGTTTTCAGGGGAGATTCCTCTCCCTTTTCTGAGGCGATGTTGTGACTCTTGTATTGCCCTTTGTCGTCGCAAGTGACATGCAACCACAGATCCCCCTCCGCGATTTCGCTTTTTTCCCAGGAACCGCTTCCCTCTTTGGCGTGAATGCCGTTAATGTAAATGTCCCCTTGTCTGATGTAAACGCCGCCTGCCTCGCCTTGCGTGACAAGAACGCGCCATCCCTCGTCCAGGGAGTTGGCCGCATACCTGCAACTAGCGGCATTGGACATGCTCAACGGCAGGAACGTGCTTCGCACGCTGCTGTGGGATCCTCTGGAACCGGTAGCAACGCGTCCCCTGGCTCTGGTGTGGAATAATGCTCTTTACTGCTATGGATGGGACTTCAACAAGAACGTTACGGAAGTGTTCAATAAGGAAGGCGCTATTGCTGCTGCCTATGATTATTCACCCTACGGGTTGGTCACGAAAACGGGCAATCTTGTCCAGCCGGTGCAGTGGTCCAGTGAAATGAACGATGAAGAGTTGGAGCTGGTCTATTATAACTACCGCTATTACAACCCGGCTGATGGCAGATGGATCAATCGTGATCCCATCGCTGAAGAAGGGGTGTGGAATCTTTATGGGTTTGTTAAGAATAAACCATTGCATTTAATAGATTCTTTAGGAGAATTTCCATCGGGTTCAGCAGGAGTTATAAATAATGCAAGCAAAGCAGCTACAATAAATGCTACCCGCAATGTGGGATTAACTCAATGCAATGCGACAGAGGCGCCAGCTAGTGAAAATTGTTGTGTTATTCATTACTGCATATTGAAACAACATATTTATTTTGTAAATTATATACAAGGTAATCTCATTTGTAGTTACTGTAAAGAATTGGAAGAATTAGCACAGAAATACGGTAGAATGACAATGGCTTGTCCAATAATTCAATATGAAGTGGAAGTAATGTAT
>JAJQCV010000015.1 GCA_021202525.1 Akkermansiaceae bacterium
ATGTACCACGCCAAAAGCCCACCCACCCGGGCGCCCGTGATCCGGACCCAATCTGGACATCAAACAAAGAACCTTATACCGCATATTAATGAAACCAAAATTAGCAGTATCCGCCATCCTGTTCCTCATGGCCTCTTCCCTGGTGCAAACGGGGGTAGCCCAGCAGAGTGAAGACCTTTACCAGGGCACCGTCACTGCCCGGCAGGAAACAGACGGAAATATTACCTACAATTTAAAGGAAAACTTGTCTTTTGAAAACTTCCAGACAAACGACGGCGTTTACGCAGGCAGCGTTTTCTTCAACCAGACCACGGACTCTGGTACGGCCCCCAATACGTCTGTCATGACGTTTACCGGCACAGGATTGTCCATGAGTTTTGAAAATTGTTCCTCCATCCATACCGACCGCTGGACCAATACCAACGAAGGAGGGGGCGCCATCCGCGCGGAAATGCTTGTCTTCACGGACATGGGGGATCTTTCCTTCAACGGGAGCAAGTCCATCGTCAATTCCGACACCAACGCCGGCGGCGCTGTGAACGTGCGTGGAGACGCCACCTTCTCCAATATGGGCAATATCTCATTCACCAACAATGAGCTGGGAGACAGCGAAGCGCAGGGGCAGGCCCTCGGCGGCGCCCTGTTTGTTTTGGGTACAATTACCTTTGAGAATACCAAGTCCATTCTGTTCAGCGGGAATACGACCGGACATTCTCCGACAGATGCACACTCCAACATCGGAGGAGCCATCTACGCCGGAGCCAGTGATTCCTCCTCCCCGAACGTTAAGAAGTATATTCCCGAGGGTGAAGATGCCATTACCTTCCGGGGTATTGATGGAAACATCATCTTTGAAGACAATTCCGCGTGGATGGCCGGAGCCATTTATGCCTATGCGGGCACCGTGGACGGCCAGGAAGGCACCGGAGGCGGTATGACGATCAACGGCGTCACAGGAGACGTCATTTTCAGGAACAACCGGGCTGACGCCGGAGACAAGACTTCCGAGTGGAACGGCGCCTTCGGGGCCGTTTACAGCGGCCAGGACCTGGACATCTCCAACGTTCAAGGAGACCTGCGCTTTGAAGGCAATTACGCCAGCAACACTGCCGGGGCGTTCGGCGTCAGCGGAAGCCTCAACCTCGACAATATCGGCTCCGTCACCTTCATCGACAACCACGCGGACAGTACCTATGCCGTGGGCTGGATTTCCAAGGACTGGAACGTCACCCGTACGGGAGACATCACCATTTCCGGCAACAGTTCAGACGTGCAGATGGGCGGAGTGGCCGTCTTCGGCAACACCACCTTTTCCAACAACGGCAATATCACCGTGGAAAACAACACCACTGCCGGTTCCAACGGAGCGCTCCGCCTTTACGGAACGTTCAGCGTCACGGATGCAGGGAACATTTCCATTTCCGGGAACAGCGCGGGCCAGTATAACGGCGCCATGGAGGTGACCGGCGATACCTCATTCACCCGGACCGGCAACATCAACCTGAACAATAATACGTCAGGCTGGAACCACGGGGTAGGCCTATTTAGCGGTAACCTGAGCTTCAGCCAGACGGGCGATATTTCCATTTCCGGGAACAAATCCACGGATTACCATTATGGAGCCCTGCGGGTGGACGGAAAAACGTCCTTCGTCAATACCGGAAAGGTCACCATCTCCGGCAACTCGGCCAAGGGGGATGTGGGCGCGCTTCAGGCAGCCAACGGACTGGAATTCATCAACAACCGCGGCGGCGTGCTCATTGAGAACAACGCCGTTGACGGTACTGCGGGGGCCATGCTCCTTTATTACAAGGACGCCGTCTTCTCCGCGGACCAGGGAGACATCATCGTAAAAGGCAACACGGAAAAACGCGGAGGGAACAATCCCATCCTGAACTCCCTTGTATTCGGAACCAACGGCAGCATTTCCATGGACAGCGTGGTACTGCGCGCTCAGGAAGGAAGGACAGTCACATTCTATGATCCCTTCCGCAACGCAGGTGATGGAGCGGAGTATGACAATATCGTTTACGACTTCAACAAGTCCGAAGGCGTGGATACCACTCCCTATGAAGGAACGGCTCCTGAATTCACTGGAACCATCCGCTTTTCCGGAGCGGAGGCGGACAGGCTGATCATCCAGGCTGCCGGGGAGTCGGAGAGCGACTGGCAGAACCGCCTGGCGGAATCCAAGTACTTCAATGTCTCCGGGAAAACGACGCTGTATGACGGCACCCTGATTCTGGAAGACGGCGTCACGTACGGCAGCAGCGATCTGACCAAGGATTCCTCCTTCACCATCAACAAGGGCGTTCTGGAGATCACGGGCAACAGCTCCGTGAACAGCAAGGCCATCGCCTTTAACGAGGGAGTGACCCTGAGGGCCGGCCGCGGCGCGACCTTCCGCGGAGATACGATCGATTTCAGCAAGGGCGTCATCTTCGACCTGCGCCCCTTCATGGACGATTACAGTTCCGGCCTGAGCATTGAACAGGCCAATTCCCACACGCTCGGCGGCCTGATGGGCGTGGCGGACACTCTGGACGACTACGCCCACGAGCGCTGGGCAACCACGCAGAGATTCCTGGCGCTTTCCTACACCGAAGATACCGAAGGCAACAGAACGGGCGATTTCGACGACATTTATTCCACTGCCACCGGAACAAACGTAGTCGACTCCCCCTACACATATGAAGGTTACTGGACCAAGGAATGGGTAGACACGGACGGCGACGGCATTGACGACGAGCTGTACGCGGTCTGGAACCCCACCGGCGGCATTGAAGATATTCTGCCGGAGCTGGCGGGGGCGGACATAGGCAACTCCATGTGGAGCTCCGCTTCCAATATGAAGTCCGTCTCCAACGCAGCCCTGGGCAAAGTGGGCATCACCCGCTTCCTGCTGGGACCCAAGAATAATTTCTGGGTCAACGGTCTGGGTGATTTCACCTATCACGCCACCAGAAACGGCATTGACGGTTACGATTACAACGGCGGCGGCTACGCCGTGGGCGCCGACCGCAGGTTCACGCCGAACACCATCCTGGGCGCCGCCTTCGGCAACCTGTACGGCAAGAACAAGAGCCGCACCTGGATCAGCGAGGTGGACCAGACGTCCTACGTGGCCCTGCTCTACGGAGCATGGAGAAGGCAGATGTCTCCCGGCAATATGCTGAACATCCAGGGAACCCTGGGCTACGGCTGGACGCGCAACAAGCTGGATTCCTACTATTCCGGCGGCTCGTCCAACGGCAAATGGGAGAACAGGATGGGCTTCGCCACCCTGCAGGCCACCTGGGACCACAACCTGAACAAGGGATGGACGCTGTCCCCGTTCCTGGGAATCGAGTACACCCAGGTGAACCAGAATTCCTTCACGGAAACGGGATATGACCCCCGCCATTTCGACAGGGGGGACCTGAAGAACCTGAGCCTGCCCGTGGGTGTGGGAATCAGCAAATCCCTGCAATTCAGCAACGGAGTCCTGTGGGTGAACAGCCTGGCCGTGAGCTACGTCCCCGACGTGGTCCGCGACAATCCGGAAACCCGCGCCAGACGCCTGATGAACGACTTTTCCTGGACTGCCAGGGGGTCCCGTCCGGACCGCAACGCCGTGCGCGTCAATTACAACAGCACCGTGGTGATCAATCCACGGTGGACGGCCTACGCCGGCTATGAATTTGAAGGCAGAAGCAAATCAACCTACCACCGGGTCAACGCCGGGGTAAGCTACGCCTTCTAAGTCGCAAACAACGGGGCTGGGAGAATGCTTCCTCCCAGGCCCACAGCCCCAACCCCGAATCACCGGGATGCAGTTCCACCAGAGCTGCATCCCGTTTGATTTTCCATGCACCCCGGCAAACAAAGCCGCCAATTACACAGGCCCCGCCAGAACGCTTATAAGCCATCATATAAAGCCCTGGCGTGACAGGGTCCGTTTGACATGGATGCGGACGGAGATTAGAATAGCCAAGAATTCAACGGCTGCCGTCCTTGACGAACGAAGGTACTTAATCAACCGGAATTGGACGTAGTATGAACATGAGGATAGTCGACATGGAAGACAGGGATTCCCTGTTGCTGGAACAGCTCCTGAACGTCTGGGAGAATTCGGTCAGGACAACGCATTTGTTTCTGGCAGAGGCGGATAGGGAAGATATCAAAAAATATGTTCCTCAAATATTGAGAGATATTTCTCATTTGATTGTCGCAGAGAGCGAGCAGGGAGTTCCCGCAGCGTTCATGGGGATAGAGGGTCAAAAGCTTGAAATGCTGTTTATTTCTCCGGAAGAAACGGGGCGGGGATTGGGAAGGCAACTGCTTCAGTACGGCATGGAGAAGTTTGCTATCAATACGCTGGGAGTCAATGAACAGAATCAGCAGGCAAAAGGATTTTACGAACACATGGGATTCCAGGTTTACAAAAGAACAGATCACGACGAACAAGGTAATCCGTACCCCATTTTATATATGAGGACGGTTTAACAGGTTGCTCTGAAAAACAGTGTTTTCTTCCATTCTTCCGGGGGAATGGCCGGCAAGAAACACGAAAAAGGGAATCCGGCTTCTTCACATGCAGCAATGTCCCGTTTACGCCCGGCAAACTGGACAGTCAAAGCCACCGGACGCCCTATTGCATTCAGATGGCCGCCATGCATGCACGGCTGCCTTTTTTATTTCCGGAGGGTTTTCCATGGGAATACACCGTCCTTTCCCCATTATTTGCACGGAGCTTTCAGCATGTATAAAACGTGCGGATGGAGAGGGGAGTCCGCGGACACTTGCGGATGGTTGAATTCCGCCGTTTTTTTCATTCCGGCACGCCGCATCACGGCTTGCGAAGGATGGTTCACACAGGCGGTGAAGGAGTACACCCGGTCAAAGCCCAGGCGGGAGAATCCGTATTCCAGGCACGCCCCGGCCCCTTCCGTGGCATAGCCGTATCCCCAGGCTTCCGGCACCAGCCTCCAGCCTATTTCCACGCAGGGGGTGAATTCCGCCTCAAAGTCCGCCCAATGGAAGCCCAGAAGGCCGATGAGGGCGCCGGAGGATTTAAGCTCCACGGCATACAGGCCATAGCCCTTTTCATCCAGCTCCGTCCGCATGCGGTCCCACATGGAGCGGGATTCCTCCTCCGCCAGCACGGACGGAAAGAAGCGCATCACCAAGGGGCTGGCGTTCATGGCCGCAAAGAAGGGCCAGTCCGCTTCCTCCCACGCCCGGAATTTCAATCGGGCCGATTCCGGAAACGTCTGAGGCTCCGTCTTCATTATTTCAGTTGTACATGGAGAGTTCCGTTTCCAACGCGGCACAGCGGTTGACGCGGAATTGCTCGTCCAGCTCCAGAATCCGGCTGTGCCCCAGGCTGTCCTTGATGGTGAGGTTGACCTTGCCGCGGCCGGGATATTTTTTCAGAATGTTCCGGATATGCTCCAGGTTTTCCCTGGTATGGCGCAGGGGGCTGACAATGATGTTCAGCGGTCCCTGGTCTCCGGATTTGGTCCTTCGCCTTTTTCCGCCCAGCGGATCAATGCCCTGGGCGGCCACGCTCTTGGAGGAGGTGCGGTCGTCCTCCCGGATGTTGGCGCGCACGGCCACGAAGACGCCGGGTTCCAGACCGCCTTCCATTTCCAGGGCTTTTTCATAGACGTCCGACCACAGAAGCACTTCCACGCTTCCAGTAAAGTCTTCCAGGGTCAGGATGGCGAATTTCCTTCCCGCCTTGCTGATTTTGGGAATGACGGAGCGCACCATGCCGGCAATCTGGTGCTTCTGCTTGAGTTCGTGGGATTCCAGGGAGTCTATGAGGCCGATGCGCGTGTATTTTTCCGCATCAATGACGCCGCGCATGGAGTCCAGGGGGTGCCCGCAGAAGTAGGCGCCCAGCAGGTCCTTTTCATCAGTCATGCGCTGTTCCTTGGGCCATTCCGGAACGGGAGGCTCATCTTTTACCCTGGGGGCCTCAAAGGTCATGTCAAACAGGGAGCCCTGCCCCAGCGCCTTGTCCTTGTGCACCTGGGAGGCGCCGCTGAGGGCCAGGTCCACGCGTTCGAACATGATGGAACGCGGTTCCAGCGTCCAGTCCAGCGCACCCGCGCGAATCAGGGATTCCAGAATTTTCTTGTTGACGGATTTGGAGTCCAGCCTGTTGCAGATGTCCTCCATGCTGGTGAATTCCCCGTTCCTGTCCCGCTCTTCCAGAAGAATCTGCATGGCGCCTTCACCCACGTTCTTGATGGCGGCCAGGCCGTAGCGCACGGCCAGCTTGCCGGAAGGCGTTTCTTCGGGAGTGAATTTGAGCATGGATTTGTTCACGTTGGGCGGCAGGATTTCAATACCCATGCGGTTGGCCTCCTGAATGAACACGCCGATTTTGTCGTTATTCACTTCATTGGACATCAGGCCGCAGAGGAATTCCACGGGGAAGTGAGCCTTGAGATAGGCCGTCCAGTAGGAGATGTGGCCGTAACAGGCGGAGTGGGATTTGTTGAATCCGTACCCGGCGAATTTTTCAATCTTGTCAAAGATGGCCGTGGCCGTTTTTTCGTCAATCTGGTTGGTTTTCCAGCATCCTTCCACAAAGTGGGCCTTTTCCTTGGCCATCTTCGCGGGGTCTTTCTTACCCATGGCGCGCCGCAGAAGGTCGGCGCCGCCGAGCGTGTAGCCCGCCAGCAGCTTGGCCGCAGCCTGCACCTGTTCCTGGTAGATCATCACGCCGTAAGTCTCTCCGCTGACTTGCTCCAGCAGGGGGTGTTCATATTCCACCTTCCGGATGCCCTTTTTGACCTCGATCATTTCATCCATGAACTGCATGGCTCCCGGACGGTACAGGGCCAGCAGGTCAATGATGTCTTCAATTTTCTGGATGCCATACCTCCGGCAGGTATCCACCATGCCGCCGGATTCCAACTGGAACACGCCCATCGTGTCCCCCCTGTTGAGCAGGTCCAGCGTTTCACGGTCGTCCAGGGGCACGTCGTCCAGCCTGAATTCCGGAACGCGCCAGCGGGCGTATTCCTCCGCGTCGTGCATGACGGTGAGGGTTTTCAGCCCCAGAAAGTCCATTTTCAACAGCCCCACTTCATAAATGGCGCTCATGTCGCACTGGGCGACGACGGCGGCGTGGGGATCGGAAAGGTCGTCACGGGTCAGAGCCACGTGTTCGTCCAGGGGACGGTCGCCGATGACGACGCCCGCCGCGTGCACGCCCACGTTGCGTATCAGGCCCTCCAGGCGGGTCGCGTACCCCCAGAGTTCCGTGTACGCTTCATCAGACGCGATGAGGTCCCGGAGTTCCTCATTGCTTTTATAGCTGGATTGCAGCGTCACCTTGGGCCCCGTTTCAATCAGCTTGGAGATGCGGTCGCCGTCGGCATAGGACATGTCCATCACGCGCGCCACGTCCCTGAGAACGGATTTGGCGCCCATGGTGCCGTACGTGATGATGTGGGACACAGCGCGCTCTCCGTATTTCTGCCGTACGTAGTCAATCACCTCCGGACGCCGCGTCTGGCAGAAGTCGATGTCGATGTCCGGCGGGCTCACGCGTTCCGGATTCAGGAAGCGTTCAAAGATCAGGCCGAAGCGCAGCGGGTCGATGTTCGTGATTTTCATGGCGTACGCCACCAGGGAGCCGGCGGCGGAACCGCGGCCGGGCCCCACAGGAATGTCGTGGTCCTTAGCCCAGTTGATGAAGTCCGCCGTGATCAGGAAGTAGGAAGCGAATTTCAACTGGTTGATGATACCCAGTTCATAGTCCAGGCGGGCGCACAGTTCCTTGTCCGCGGCCACACGCTGCTTGCCGTAACGTTCTTCCAGCCCCTTGTAACACACCTTGCGCAGGTATTCCTCCCGCGTGGAGCCGTCCGGCGTGCCGAATTCCGGGTATTTTTCCGTGCTGGTGGAGTCCAGCTTGATCGTGACGTTGCAGCGCTCCGCGATTTTCAGCGTGTTTTCCAGCGCGTCCGGATAGTCCTTGAATACTTCCCTCATTTCCTCCGGGGATTTGAGGTAGACTTCCGTGGAGTAGCGCATGCGCTTGGGTGAGGCCAGCTTTTCGTTGGTGCCGATGCAGATAAGCGCATCGTGCATGTCGTGGTCCTCCCTTTTCAGGAAGTGCACGTCATTGGTAGCCAGGATGGGCGTTCCGGTTTTGCGGGCGATGCGCACCAGTTCCGGCAGGCACTTTTTCTGTTCTTCCATGCCGTGGTCCTGCAATTCCACAAAGATGTTGTTTTCCCCGAAGACGTCTTTCAGGGCCAGCAGGGCTTCTTCCGCCTTTTCCGACTGGTCGTTGAGCAGCCATTCATTGAGGGGCCCGGCAAGGCACGCCGTGCAGCAGATGAGGCCCTCATGGAATTCCCGCAGGGTTTCCATGTCCACGCGTGGCTTGTAGTAGAAGCCTTCCAGATGGGAGCGGGAGACCATCTTGACCAGGTTCTGCCAGCCCGTTTCATTTTCCGCCAGAAGAAGAAGGTGCGTGTATTTGCGGCGGCCGGGAAGCTGCTTTTTCACGCCGATGGGCGTGGGGGAGAGGTACACCTCACAGCCGAAGATGGGCTTGACGGGCTGCTTCCAAGGGCCTTCCGGGTGTTCCTTGTTCCAGGCTTCCGCGGATTTGTTGAGGCTGTTGGTCTCCATGACCAGCTCAATGGCTCCGAAGAGGTTGCCATGGTCCGTGATGGCGACGGCGGGCATTCCCATGCGGGAGCATTCCGCAATGAGGTCCTTGATGTGGACGGCGCCGTCCAGAAGGGAGTATTCCGTGTGGTTGTGGAGGTGTACGAAGGTGTCAGCCATGAATCAGGGTCTGTGCAGGGTGAGGGGTTCAGGAGTTTACGGGGCATTCCGCCTTCATGGCTTCCACACATTCCCGGACCAGGTTGGGGCCCCGGTAGATAAAGCCCGTGTAGAGTTGAACCAGGCTGGCGCCCGCCTTGATTTTGGCGACGGCATCCGCCCCGCTCATGATGCCGCCCACGCCGATGATCGGGATGCGGCCTTTCAGTTCCGAGGCAAAGGCCCCGATCACTTCCGTGGAACGTGCCGTGAGGGGTGCCCCGGAGAGGCCGCCCGCCTCCTCCCTGCGGGGACTGTTTTCCGCGCCGGTGCGGGAAAGCGTGGTGTTCGTGGCGATCAGGCCGTCCAGCCCTTCATCCAGAAAGACCCGGCTAAGTTCCGCGATTTGTTCGTCCGTGACGTCCGGAGCCACCTTCATGAAGATGGGAACCTGCCGCCCGGTTTCCGCCGCCATGTTCGCCTGTTCCGATTTCAGGGACGCCAGCAGGCGCGCGGCGGGCTCAGCCGCCTGGAGGTCGCGCAGGCCCGGCGTATTGGGAGAGGAGAAGTTGATGGCAATGTAGTCCGCCACGGGCCACGCCGCCCTCAGGCAGGCTAGGTAGTCCTGGGCGGCATCCTCGTTCGGCGTCACCTTGTTTTTGCCGATGTTGACGCCAAGCACCCCGTTGAAACGGGTGGCCTCCCGGATGTTTTCCACACCTGCGGCAATGCCGTGGTTGTTGAAGCCCATTCTGTTGATGATGGCACGCTGGGGAATGAGGCGGAACAGGCGCGGCTTGTCGTTGCCGGGCTGGGGACGCGGCGTCAGCGTTCCCACCTCCACAAAGCCGAATCCCACCTGGCCGAAGGCGCTGACCGTATCCGCCTCCTTGTCCATCCCGGCGGCAAGGCCTACCCTGTTGGGGAATTTCATGCCCAGGATTTCCACCGGGTCGGAAGGCACGCCTCCCATCAGCAGGGGGAGAACGCGCATCCTTTCAGCCATACGCAACCCGAACAGTGTCAGGTTGTGGGCAGTTTCCGGATTCAACTGGAACAACAAACTTTTGGCAGCAGAATATAATGCGGGGGACACGATGGGGGGGAGTGTACCACACAGCCCTTTACGGTCAAGATTGGGAAGCGTCTTGTCCGGATGATTTTATCCGGTACAATTCCCGTCCATGAACCGGATGGAACGCCTCACCGCCTGCCGCCTGTACGGCATTGTAGATTTGGGATACACGCCTGAACATCAATTAATACCTGTCACGAAAAAACTTCTGGGGGGAGGCCTGGGCATCCTTCAGCTCAGGGCGAAGAACCACAACCCGGAGTATATAGAGAGGATGGGCCGCCAACTTGCCCCCCTGTGCCGGGAATGCGGCTGTCTTTTCATCATCAACGACTACCCGGAAATCGCCCGGAGCATCGGCGCGGACGGGGTGCATCTGGGGCAGGAAGACGGGAAGCTGGAGACCGCGCGGAACCTGCTGGGACCACACGCCCTCATCGGCCGCTCCACGCACAGTCCGGAACAGGCGCTGGGCGGCTTCCGGGAGGGAGCGGATTACATAGGATTCGGCCCGCTGTTCCCCACGGGTACCAAGCCGGGGAGGCGGGCGATCGGCCTGGAACACATTGCCGGCGTGCAGGCGCAGCTTCCGGAGGATTTTCCCGTCTTCTGCATCGGCGGCATCAATGAGGCCACTCTTCCCGCCGTTCTGGATGCCGGGGCGAAAAGGGCCGTGATCGTTTCCTGGCTGCTCACGCATCCCGATATCACGGGAACCGTTGCAGAGGTAAGGAAGAGGCTTGGAGAGGCCTAGAAAGGGTTTTACGCGCTCCCTTCTTCATCCGGGGAAAGAGCCGGACGGGAAATGAGCAGCACGGCCGTGTCCACAATCATTTTCAGGATACGGTCCTGGTCCTTCATCCAGGGTTCCTTGTCGTGAAGGTCGGGGCGCGTGGCGTATTTCCCCAGCGTGGCATGAAAGATGGAGCTCATGATATGGACATGCCAGGAAAGGGAGAGTTCATCTCCCCACGGACAGACCTGACGAACCCTCTCCGTCATTTCCCGGATGACCGGGGCGTAGAATTCATCATAGATTTTCTCAACGAGGCATTCCGGTTCCTGCGGCAGGCGCCACAGCAGGCGCATATGGTCCGGGCCGCCCAGGCTTTCGTCCAGAAGTATGCGGAAGGCAGGCTCAATGAATGCGCGGGCATACGCCCTGAGGGACGGTTCCTTGTCCGCCTCCTTCAGCAGCTTCATGCGCTCTTCCATCAGAGGTTCCGCATAGTGGCGGAAGACGGCGAGATAAAGCCCTTCCTTGTTTTCAAAGTAATAGACGATGGAAGCCAGGTTCACCCCGGCCTCCGAGGCGATGGCGCGCATGGTCACGCCGTCAAAGCCGCTGCGGGCAAAGAGCTTTTGTGCGGCGCGGAGAATTTTGCCGCTGGTTTCCGCGGAACGGTCGGCCTGGGATTTACGGACTGCGGGCATCATTTCAAAAACGCGGGAAAGCTTTTGTGCCTAGCGTGAGGGACGGGAGGAACCGGCGGCTTTCACCAGCTGCTCCATATTCTGGGAGGACTGGAGCGCTTTTCCGTCCTTATCCATCAAAACCATTGTGGGAATACCGCGCGGAGCGACCTTTTTGGCCATTTCCGTCAGGTCCTTCCGCAGCAGGACGGGCTAGGGCATGTTGTTGGCCGCGGCCCATTTCTGGGCGGCTTCCAGATTCTGGTCCAGATTGCACATGATGACTTCCACATCCGGGTTTTCCTTCACCACCTTGTTGTAGGATTCCACGCTGTGCGGAGCGTTCCGGCAGCACGGACCGCACCAGCTCGCACTGAAATACAGGATGAAGTATTTGGCGTTCAGCTTGCCGTCCTTTTTCTTGAGCTTGCCGTCCTCCAGCATGTAGGTCTGCCCCTTCATTTCCTCAGCCAGCGGTCCGGACGGTGTGGAAGACCATTCGGAAAGGGGTTTGCCGATAACGTCCTTGTGCTCCTCCAGCCATGTGCGGTCTTCATCCGAAAGTTTTTCCAGCGGTATGGTGATGGGCTTTTTGGCCGTGGTCACCAGTTTGACGGTTTTCATGTTCAGGGCGATGGGACGCGCTTCCACCGTGGTGCCCGTAGCCTTGTTCGTCCAGATGCGGAGGGAGGGGTCCGCCGCGGAGTCCCGGGATTCCGCAAAGCCGAGGGAAGCACCCAGCAGGAACGCTCCCGCCAACAGAGTCCGAATAGAAGAAAAATTCAAACACATGACATTGATATACTACATCTTATTTTCCGTGTCGAGAAGCTGATTCCAGAATTTGCCTGGCCTGGGCGTGCCTCGGCTCGCGGCGCAGGGTTTCCGCGGCGGCGGCAGCGGCGTCCCGGTAACGTCCGTTGCGGTACAGCATGACCGCCAGGGTGAAGGGAATATCCGGGTTTTCCTTGTCCAGGGAGGAACAGTTTTCCAGATCCTGAATCGCCTGTTCCAGACGCCCCACTTTTTCATTGAGCAGGGCGCGGTTGAACAGGGCGCGAATGAAGGCAGGTTCTATTTTCAGCGCCTCGTCAAAGGATTGGAGCGCCCCTGGCTCATCATTGTTTTCAATCTGGCCCAGGCCCAGCAGGTACCACAGGTTGGCGTCCCGGGGAGCCAGCCGCACCGCCTCCCTCATCTGTTCCACGGCTTCCCGGCTACGGCCCTGGGATGCCAGGAATACGGCGTAATCCCGATGCACGACGGAGGAGGTGGCATCCCACTTCAACGCCTTGGCAAACCATTGTTCCGCCGCCTTGGCGTCTTTCCGGCTGATGGCGATCTGCGCCAGCTTCATGGCCCCGGAGGGCTGGTCCGCCTGGTGCAGTGCAGCAGCTGTCAGTTCCTTCATGCCGGGGCTGTCCGGAGGCAGGGAATCCCGCAGGGCCCATTCCGCCTGCAGGCGCACAACCTTGAACGGGTCATTGAGAAGTTTTCCGGCGGAGGGATTGTTCGCGCGGCCCATTACCTTGGCGGCGGCGGCACGGGTCAGGGCATCCGGATCATTCACCGCTCCGGCAGCCAGTTCCTGCACGGCGGGTTCATGAGCCCAGGAGTCCATCAGGTCCAGCAGCGTGGCGCGCCATGCCCCCACTTCCTCCTCCCTGAAGCATTCCATCAATAGGGGAAGAACGCCCTCCTTGCCTTCATAGGCATGCTGCACGGCCCTGGTGCGGTTCCTGTATTTCGCCATTTTGGGGTCCGCCCCGTAATATTTTTTCACCGCTTCCGCAGCCCATTCATTGCTCTTGTCCCGGTGGCACATGGTGCAGGCATTCGGGATGCCCAGTTCCACGCTCAGCAGCGGGTCCGGGGAATTGAACGAATGGTCGCGGCGCGGGTCGCGCGCCATGTACAGGCTTTCCGGCATATGGCATTCCACGCACCGCGCGCCCATGCTGGACTGCGGGCACGGGGTATGTTTGGAAATATCAATGACGGGGGCTTTCACTCCGTTGACAGCCTCTCCCGTACCATGGCACCTCATGCAGAGCGTATTGTCCTCCTGGGGAAGCTTGAGCGTGCCGGTATGCGGGTCATGGCAGTCCAGGCAGGTGACGCCCGCCTTGCCCATGCGGCTCAGGCGCAGCCCCGTTTCACAGTAGTCCTCGTCCCTCTGCATGCCGTTGGGCCAGAATACGCCGGGCTGGACGGGAAGCACCAGCTGGAAGTGGTCGTCAAAGCGGTCCCCCACGGCAAAATCATGGTCGAATTCGTCGCGCCGGGCATGACAGGAAGCGCAGTTGTCATGAATCTGCTGAGGAGTCAGCTTGTTCTTGGTGGAGATCATGCATCCCGTTCCCGCCTCCGGCTTGTCCAGCAGGGGGCCGTGGCACTGGATGCAGGTGACGCCGGGTTCCTTCCAGGTGGAGGCGTAGCGGTCCTTGACGGGATCATAGTTTTTATGGAACAGGGACATGTGGCACCAGGCACACTGAGTGTTCCAGTTCATGCCGCGGCCCGTCCAGTGGCCCCAGTCGCCCGGCTGGCGGACTTCCTTGCCGAAGATGTCGAACCATTCCTTGCGGTTCACGTCCCATGCGGCGCTGAGAGTATGGTAGCCGCCATCCTTCGCGGGAACCAGGTATTGCACCAGCGGGATGCGTCCCGTGGCCCATTCCGCCCGCCAGGAGGTGTTGGCCTGCCCGTCGTGAACGGTACGTCCCTGCCCGTCCGTGGAGAATTGGAGAACGCTGCCGTGGGCGCTCAGCTTCATGTTGTGGAAAGCCTCGGATTCCCACTGGTCCCCCAGCTTGCGGAACGCCCAGGCGTGGTCGGAACCGGCCCACTGCCTGAATTCCTTTTCATGACAGGCGCCGCACTGCATGGAAACGGGAACTTCATTCTGGTCCCAGTGCTCGCTGCCGCCCGTAAATACGGCCGGCTGGACGCCTGTTCCCGCCCGTCTTTCCATCCATGCCTTCATCACGGTCCCCAACCCTACGAGCGCCCCCAGCACGACAATAAGAACCACCCATTTTTTCACGGATGACTTTTTGCTGGAAACGCGGGAAGGTTCAGGTTCGGACATGGCGGGGAATATCTTGCCACATTATAGGCGCTCCACCAAGGAACTTTTACGCAAATCCCCCGGAAACGCTGAGAAAGTGGCGGAGAACAGTTATTCCTCGCTTTCCAGCGCCTCTTCCCGCATCAGCGGGGTAATCCGGGTGACGACGCACCGCTCCACCCCTCCGTTGTCCGTCCGGGTTACCTTGAATTCCAAACCGAGGTAACCGACAATATCGCCTTCCCGTGCCGGAGCCTGGAGCAGGTTGAGGACCAGACCGCCCACGGTGTCTATTTCCTCATTCTGCAAGTCCATGTCCAGCGCCTCCCCCAGTTCGCCGATGCGGGCCAACCCGGACACGTCGCAGGAAAATCCCACGGCATCCGGCGGCAGGTCCGTCAGCACGCGGATGCGGCCGCGGTCCCAGCCCATTACCTCGGAAAATACGTCCGTCAGGGTGAGCAGGCCGGAAGTGCCGCCGTGCTCGTCCAGGATAATGGCCAGCCGCACGTTGTCCCTCCGCATGATTTCCACCACATTGTCAAATTTGACGGTCTTGGGGACCTTCGGAATGGAATGAATGTATTCGGCTCCCATAGATTCTCCCCGGAGCATGATCTGGAACAGGTCGCGGGCATGAACCATCCCGACCACATGATCCAGGTCCCCGCGGTAAACGGGGTAGCGCGTGCGACGGGTGCGGCGCACGATTTCCCGGATTTGCTCATGGTCCGCTCCTTCCGGAATGGCGTCTATCCGGACGCGCGGCGTCATTACCTGATGCACATACAAGTCGTCCAGATCAAACAGGCAGTCCATGATGCGGCCGGATTCTTCCGGCAGGGCGCCGTTTTCATGGCTTTCCTCAATGATGTACTGGAGTTCCTCCGCAGAATGGTAGTGCGACTTGGATTCATTCCTGTCCACGCCCAGAAGTCCCAGAAAGAAGTTGCCCAGCATGTTCATGCCCACCACGAGGGGATACAGGCAGAGCTGGATGACGTACATGGGCATCGTGATGATGAGGCAGAGCTTCGTGGCGTATTGAAGGGCCAGGGCCTTGGGCACCATTTCCCCCAGAACGATGTGCAGATACGTCAGCATGCCCACGGACAGGACACTGGCCGCGCCGTGTGCCACCAGCCAGGAGGCCCACCCGTACTGGGCCAGCCATTCCTGAATCCATACGGCCATGGTATGCTCCCCGTACATGCCCAGCCCCAGGCTGGCGAACGTGACGCCGAGCTGGGCCGTGGCAATGTAGCGGTCCTGAAGCCTGGGGGTTTTCAGCACCTGGGTGATGTGGCGCGCCACCATGTTGCCGGAGGCCGCCATCTGCTCCAGGGCCGCGCGGGGCGCGCCGAGCAGGGCGAATTCTGCAGCCACGAACAAGCCGTTGAGAACGATCAGCAGCAGGATGATGAAAACCGTCATCATATGTCCACCCCGCTTTCTACGGCAGGTTTATCTTCCGCCTTTTTTTCAGGAGGGAGCAGCAGGACGGAAGATACGCGGTTGTGGTCCATTTTCTCCACCACCAGCACGCGCCCGGCGATGATCAGGCGGTCCCCCTCCTTCGGAATGCAGGACATGTGCTTGATCACGCAGCCGCCTACCGTCGTGGCTCCGTTCATCAGGAAGGGAACCAGGCATTCCGCCTTGTGGGCACGCATCATTCCGGGAATTCTGACGGAGCCGTCAGGCAGGTATTCCACCTTTTCACCGGAGCGGATGAATTCATCGTCAATGTCACCCACCATTTCACCCAGCAGTCGTTCCAGCGTCACCAGCCCCACGAATTTTCCGTATTCATTCAGTACGAAGGCTTCCTTGGCCTTTTCCTCGCGCAGCTGGGACATGAGCATTTCCACCGTCTGCATTTCCATCACGCACGGCACCTGGCGCAACATGGAGCGCAAGGGGGGAAGAACACCCTTTTCCGTGTAAGCAGCCACCATGTCCTTGATGTGCAGCATGCCGATCACGGATTCCCGGTTGCCCTCATATACGGGGATATGGGTGTGGGGTCTGCCGGAAATCATGTCCAGAATATCCTCCTGCGTGGCGTCCACGTCCAGGCAGACCAGCTGGAAGCGGGGAATCATGATTTGTTCCACGGTGCGTTCCGCCAGGGACAGCGCGCTGTGCAGCCGCTCGTGTTCGTCTTCCTCCAGCATGCCGCCCTCATGGCTTTCATCCAGCAGCATGTTGATTTCCTGCTGGGAGTGGATGTGCTGGTGGCCGCCCGGCGGCAGTCTGAAGAGCTTGAGCAGCAGCAGGCCGCTCCCGTTCAGGAAGTCAATGAACCACGCGAAGAAAGTGAGCGTCCAGCGCATGGGGTAATACGTGTACAGGGCCGCCTGCCGCGGAAATTGGAGAGCCAGCGACTTGGGCATCAGTTCCCCCAGAATCACCTGGAACACCGTCAGCCCCACCAGAACGACCAGAGCGGAAACGGAGGCGGCCATCACGGAGTCCATCCCGCCGAACCGCTCAAAAAGCGGAAGCAGGTAGGAAGACAACTGCACCTGCCCGTACGCACCCAGAATCAGACTGGAAATGGTAATGCCGAACTGGCAGGCCGCAATGTAGCGGTCAAGCTCGCGGGTGTTCTCCAGGATTTTCAGCAAATGAACGGCCACCTTGCTGCCGCCCTCCGCCATTTCACGGATCATGTTGCGGCGCACGCTTACGGCGGCGAACTCTGCGGCAACGTAAAAGGCGTTGACCAGAATCAAAAGGAGAATAACGAAAATGATGAAAAGAATCATGAATTCCTGGGGTGTCCGTAAAACACAACGGGCATCCGCATCATAGAAACCGCAAAAGTCCTGTCAAGATTTCCCTGCATAATTTTATGCCATGGAAAAGCCTTCCCCTTCCCTGCCGTTCAAGGTTCCGCCATTTGCCGCGGATAGTCACATCTCCACTGCAATGTTTCCCGTTTTCCGCGTTATTCCGTTATTCCCGCTTCAGTTCAAAAGTGACTTCCACGTCCCCGGAGCCGAGGGCCTTCGCAAGCCCGGCGGCATTGCCAACGCGCCCCAGCCGCGTATAGCTGTAGGATGTGGAAAAAGTCTTGTAGAAGAGAACCAGTCCTCCGGCGCCCCACAACATCAAATCCCCTTCACGCACGGTTCCCGGGTTGGCCGCGGCAACGGGCAAGGGCCTGGAGAGGCGGTAAAATTTTTCATTCCCGTTGACGTCCTCCATCTTGAGCGTCAAAGGCAGCAGTGCCCGGAATGCGGCAGCGGCAGCGTTATCTGAAAGGGTGGCCGTGAAGGTTGCGGAGCCGACGGTTATTTTAATCATGTTGTTCATGACTTTGTTTTTTTGCGGGTGATGACCGGCAACCATACCGCCGTGGGGAGCATCGGCCCCGGAATGTCCGGCGGTTCCGTCCGCATCGCATGAAGTCATGCAGAGCAGGAGCGCCAAGGCAGGAGAGAAAATTATTGTTCCTGACGCTTTGCGGGAGAAGTGCATTTTTTTCATCTTCGTCATGATTTATTTAAAGAGTGGGAGCCATTTTCCGTAAGTCAGCATGCGCCATATCCATTCCAGGGGGCCGAACAGGCAATAACGCAGCCAGATGCGGCTGAATGCCGCCTCAAAGAGATAGACACCGGCTGCCGCCAGCATGACGGCAACAAGCCCGGTATCCGCACCAAAGCCGAAGCCGATGCCATAAAAAATAATCATGCCCAGCACGGACTGCCCGATGTAATTGGTCAGGGCCATTTGCCCCGGAGCCGCCAAAATTTTGAATATCCGGCATTCCCTGCGGTGGAGGTACCACAGGCTGACGGACGCCATATACGCCAGCCCCACAGGGAAAACGCCAAACGCATACAGGGCCGAATGGGCCGTCATCCCCCACGGATGGCCGTTCATGGAGCTCCACGCATAGAATACGGAGGCGGGCAGTCCGATCGCGAAGCCGTACATGGATACTTTTTTCAAGAGCTTTCTGTTGCCTTCCAGATTGGCATACAGGCGGTTTCTGCCTATGTAGAATCCCAGCAGGAACAATCCCATCACCTTAAAGAAACGGTTGCCGTCAATGAATTCCTGCATTCTGACGAAGGCCCCCTGCACCAGGAATTTGAAAACGTCCGTGTAGCTGCCGGCATCCCTCAGCCAGAAGGCGAAGTTGTCTTCCGTAATGCCGTATTTTGCACAGAAGTACTGCTGCATGCGGACGACCGGGGCGGACGGGTCCATGCCGGAGACAGCCCTCGCCGCATCCGCCGCGATGGGGACCAGCAGCAGGAACGCGGAAGCAAGGAGCAGCCCCTTGTTGGATACATTCCGGAAGAGAGGCAGAAGCAGGCCCAGCAGGGCATAAAGCATCAGGATGTCACCGCTCCAGAGGAACATCAGGTGCAGGAAGCCGATGACCAGCAGGATTCCCATCCTCCGGTAGAAGATGCGGAAACCGTCCGCATGCTTCCGCATGGCGTTGGAGATGATGATGGAAAATCCTATCCCGAAGAGGAGTGAAAACATCGTGTAGAATTTTCCGTCTATCAGGATGTACTGGATGTATTTGATGATCCTGTCGATTCCAGCTGTGGGCATTGCCGACACGGCGTCGCTTTTCAGAAAGGTATAGAGGGAGAATTCCGGGAAGTTGGCCAGACAGATTCCGAAGAGCGCCAGTCCCCTTAAAGCATCAAGGATGACATGGCGTTCTTTCGGACGGACCGGGTCAATGTGTTCTGAAGGATGGTTTTTCATGGTTGTTTTTCAGGATTTGAGAAGATGTGAGAGGATTTGAGGAACGGTTCCTGAGGAAGATGAAGACGATGCCCGCCACGAGAAACAGCAGCGCCCCCAATACGGAATAGCGCGTATTGAAGAAGGTGATGAACAATCCGCAAACGGCCGTCCCCACCGTCGTTCCAAGGTTGGCGGACGCCAGAAAGAGGCCATTGGCAAAGTCGGGAGCTTCCGGCGCGGCATCCGTGATGATGTACTGCATGTTGTTGCTGGCAATGCCAGCCAGAATTCCCAGAACAAAGATGATGGCTACTGCCGGGACAAGCCAGCCCCCCAGCAGGAACAAGGACGCGTAAACCGCAAAGAGCATGAAGGGAATAACGGTCACACACCGCACGGCATTCAGGGAAAGCAGCCTGCCCGCCAGGAGGTTGCCGACGATATTGGCCAGCCCATACACCAGCAGCACCGTGCCAATGAGCGTGTAGGATATTTCCGTTACCGTTCTCAGATAGTCCGACATGTAGCTGAAAAAGCCGAACATGGCCGCGTTGATCATTGTAACGGCCAGAATGGCCTGCCAGGTGACTGCCTTTTTCAGAACACCGAGCTGGGTTCCATAGGAAAGCCGCTCCCGGACGGGCAAAGAGGGGACAAAGAGCAGCGTAGCCACAAGCACCACGGCATTCACGGCGGCAAAGAACAGCATGGCCATGGAGAACGACGCCATACTTGCAATGAAGCTGGTGACCGGAACGCCCAGGACCATTCCGGCCGATACGCCGATGAAGACCCTGGCAACAGCCCTGGGGGCTCCCGCCTTTCCTGCCGACGCCACAGCCACCGTGAAGGCCATGGAAACGTAAACCGGGTGAAGGAAGGCGGGAATGGCCCGGGCTATCAACACGACTGTAAAACTGTCCGTAAATGCTGAAACGAGATTGCTCAGCGTGAAGGTTCCCAGGGCCAGCAGCATGACCGTCCTGCGGTTGACCCTGGAAAACAACATCGGCATGACGGGAGCGGACAAGGCCACAATCAGCGCAAACAGGCCGACCGTCCAGCCGGCATCCGGCACGCTGATCTGAAATGTCTCCGCTATCTGGGGAAGAATCCCCACGACTCCCATTTCCGTATTGATGATCCCGAATACGCCGACGGTAAGGATAAAGACAAGCAGACCGCCCGTATGCTGGTTGTTTTCCTGTTTCATCGTTTAATCGTGTCCGGTCCCCTTTTCCGTTTTTATTCCGTGTACTGCATTTCAGAAGTTCTCTTGTCGGCGGATGCCGGGTGCCATGCAGCCTGTCCGGATTCCGCCCCACGGGTTTCCACGGAACAGTCACCCGGCGCCTTGCAGTGGCTGTCCAGAATGATTTCCCCGTAACCGTCCGCCACAATGCGGCCGCTGCGCGGATTTTTGATGCTGCGGACCGTTCCGCTGATTTCCGCCTGCACGCTGGCGTATTCAAAGGCCAGATCGGCATCCTCCGCCATGGAGCAGTTTTCCATGACCAGATCCGTGGCGTAGCACAGGGGCTGGGTTCCGGAAATCCGGCAGTTGACCAGGCGCAGGTTTTTCGAGTGCCAGCCCAGATATTCGCCGTCCAGCACGGAATCATACACCGTTACGTTTTCCGTGTTCCAGAAGGCGTCCTTGGAATGGATTTCCGCATTGCGTATTTCCACGTTTTTACAGTACTGGAAGGAATAGTTCCCCTGAAGCCGAAGTCGATTGATCCGTATATCGGAACCGTGCATGAATATGTAGTCGCCCTTGTCCGCCGCCACCTGGTCCAGTTCCACATGGCTGCAATGCCAGAGGGTTTCCTGGGCATTGGGCAGACGGACGCGCCCCAGCTTCAGCCCGTCCATGTCGCGGAACATTTTCGGAGCTTCCACGAGGGTGTCCGCCATGTGCAGATTCCTGCAATACCAGATGGCGGCCCGTGCCCCTTCCCGGAAGATGCAGTTCCTGACGAGAAGGTCTTCATTGTGCCAGAAGGGGTATTTCCCCGTGAATTCACAATGAACGGCTTCAATTCCGGAGCATTCCTTCAAGGCCGATTCTCCGGGGAGGATCGTCACGTTGCGGAGTCTCAGGTTGCGGGTGGCAAAGAGGGGGCGTTCGCCTCCGTACGATGCGTTGCTGATGTATTGTTTTTTCATAATGATGTGTGTTGTTGAAAGTATCGTTAATGTCTGCCGGGGCAGGAGATTTTTTGAAAGGACGCTTGTGATGCCCCTGTTCTTCAGGGTTTGTAATTTTTGCTGTTTGTATTCAGGGTTAAAGTTGGAATAACTGTAACTAGGATAGACCGTTTTTTCACGGTGGCATGAAGGATTGTTTCCGGCGGCAGGTTATTTGGTGTTGGCGAGAGGAAGTCCCGGCATGGGGTATCAACGAAATGTGATTGTGACGATGCGGCAGGGAGAGGTTCGGGGAATGGGGAGAATAGGGAGTCATGGAATTCCTTTCCGAATGTGGCTGCCGGAAGGTTTTCTGATGAGGGAGATGCTGAAAAGGATGATGCAGAGCCCCATTATTTGAATCCAGCTTATCGCCTCACCGCCCAGCATCGTGCCCAGTACCACCGCCACAAGCGGGTTTGCGTAGGCATGAGTGCCTACTTCCGTTGCCGGGCGCACCTTGAGGAGCCAGATGTAGCTGGTATAAGCGAGGATGGAACCGAACAGGATCAAATAAATCAGGGAAAGCCATGCGGCGGACGGAACCGCTTCCCAATTGACGGCAGCCGTTTCACGGCCCAGGAGCGAACATATCCAGAACATTGCGCCCGCAAAAAGCATTTGCCACGCCGCTCCGGCAAAATCGTTCACCTTTTCTTCGGAAGACGATTTGTATTTTGCATACAGCGTTCCGAGAGACCAGGAGATGCAGCCCAGGACCAGGAGAACCACGCCGTATTCGTGATGGACGTTTTTCTCTCCATGGAAGAGCTGTTCCAGGAACAGGAGCCCCACCCCCAGGAATCCCATGACAATGCCGATGGAAACGGCAGGAATTCTGAAATTTGTTTTCCACATGGGGACGTCCAGAGCCATGATCCAGATGACGGTTGACGATGCAAGGATGGCCACGAGGCTGCTGCTCAGGTATTGCTGGGCGAGCATGATGACTGCCATGTCAATGAAAAGCAGGATAATTCCGCTGACGGCGGACTTCCGGATCAATCCGCCCCTGAAGATGCCCTCCCCCCTGAGGCGGCTGAAGGTCAGCAACAGTATGCCCGCCGCACTGAAGCGCAGGCCTCCCAGCAGAAACGGGGGAAATCCCTTGAGGGCCACGCCTATGAAGTAGTAAGTGGACCCCCAGACGACGTAGATCAGAAAATACGCAAGGAGAACAGCCACGCGTCCCGGTTCTTTTTTGGTCGTGCTTTCCGTCATTGCCGTCATGTTCCGGTGCCGATTTCCGCGGAGGGCTTATCAGGCGAAAGCCATGCAGGTTTTCCTGTTTGTCCCTGTTTTATTCGTGAATCGCCGGGAGCATCGCCGCGGGAAGGTCCGTGACCAATGCTCCCGGCCCGTTCTTTTAACGCGGGAGGATTATTTCAGGTTTTTAGTGAAGAAGTCCGTCAACTTGTCGAACGGAATCAGGTCCACCCGGTCATAGAGGTCCACATGCCCGGCCTTGGGCACCCAGTACAGTTCCTTGGGTTCGGCAGCCTTCCGGTAGGCGTCTTCACTGAATTCGCGTGAATGGGCCTCCTCGCCCGTGATGAACAGCAGGGCGCGGGGGGAGATGGTTTCAATGTCCGCAAACGGATGGAAGTTCATGAATTTCACGTTGCTGGTCAGCGTGGGATGCGTAGTTAGTTCCGGCGACTGGCCGCTGGGGGTGAATTCGCCTCTCGGAGTGCGGTAGAATTCATAAAATTCCCTTTCAATGGGGTGGGAATTTTCATGGAGTTCATGCACCGTGCCGCTGGTGTATTTGGCTGCCCCGCCGGAGAATTCCACATAACGCTGTTCCGCCGCCTCCGCGAGAGTTTTCTTTCTCTGTTCTAGAGTTTGCGATTTCCGGAGTCCGTTGCGGTTGGCCGCACCCATGTCATACATGCTGACGGTGGCGACGGCTTTCAGACGCGGGTCGATTTTGGCGGCGCTGATGGCAAAGCTTCCGCTGCCGCAAATCCCGATGGCCCCGATGCGGCTGCGGTCGACAAACGGGCGCGTGCCCAGAAAGTCCACGGCCGCGCTGAAAGCTTCGGCATACATGTCCGGAGAGACGGCGTTGCGGGGTTCTCCCTCGCTTTCACCCCAGAAGGGTAGATCGATTGCCAGCGTCACGAATCCCCGTTCCGCCATTTTCGTGGCGTACAGGTTGGCGCTCTGTTCCTTGACGGCGCCCATGGGGTGCCCCACGACGATGGCGGGGTATTTCGCATCCTTGTCCATGTCTCCGGGCAGGAACAGGTTTCCCGCCACCTTCATTTTATACTGGTTGTTGAATTCAACTTTCTGCGAGGCGACCTTGCCGCTCTTGTAGAAGTTGTCCGCGTCTGCGGGCTTGTCCGCCGCACAGGCGATGCCGCCAGACATGACGAGCGCGCCCAGGGCCGTTGCCGTGAGGTTTTTCACTTTGCGGTTGATGATGGATTTCGAGTTCATTGACTGTTTCTTTCTGTTTGCTTGATTGATGTTTTTCATGGGGCGGAGGAAGGATTTCCGGCATGTTTCAGCGCAGCCTCTGTGCCCCAGGCCGCCGGGGGGCAGGAAACGGGGTGTGCTTCACCCCTCCCACCTTTCCCCTTTACGGTCCTGTCCGGTCTTTCAACCGGATAATGGCAATATAACAGAAGATCCGGAAATCAGGTAGCCCGATACTTTTGCATTATTGCCCAATCCTGCAAAATGGAGATGAATGGAATTGCCCCCGGCCATTTCTTGAATACAATGGGGACATCATGAAATGGACGAATGAAATGAAGAAGGGGTTTTCCGAAGTTCCTTCCTTCCCCGCCGCACATGAGCCATTACGGCTTGACGGCATGATCGCCAAGTGGACGGAAGGGAAGCACCGGGCAGAGACGGCCATTCCCGGACTGGTGCTTCACCGCTGGTCGTCTCCCACGGAGCCGAGCAGCTATATGTTCGCCCCCCATCTTTGCCTGATTGCACAAGGGGTCAAGCGGATACTGCTGGGGGATGAGGCCTATGTCTATGACGCGCAAACGTTCGTGGTTTCTTCTGTAGAACTCCCGATCGTTTCCCACATCCTGGAAGCCACCCCGGAGAAGCCCTACCTGGGGTTGACGCTGGAACTTGATTTGAAGGAGATATCCCGGCTCATGCTCCACGGCAGCCTCCCCCCGGCCAGTTCCAGCCCGACGGACCGGGGGATAGGCGTCAGCAAGCTGACGCCGCCCCTGCTCAACGCCGTGGAACGCCTGCTGGCATTGCTGGATACTCCGGAGGAAATTCCCGTTTTCCAGCGCCTGGTGGAACAGGAAATTTACTACCGCCTGCTGATGGATGAAGGCCAGGGGACCCGGTTGAGGCAGATCATCATGGCGGAGAGCCGCAGCAACCAGATCGCGCGGGCCATTGACTGGATGAAGCAGCATTTCGACCAGCCCCTGCATATCAGTGAACTGGCGAAACACGCTGGAATGAGCCCTTCCGGCTTTCACCAGCATTTCCGCGCCCTGACGGCCATCAGTCCGTTACAGTTTCAAAAGAGAATCCGCCTGAATGAGGCCAGGCGTCTCATGCTTCTGGAAAATATGGATGCCGGGAATGCCGCCTTCCGGGTGGGCTATGAAAGCCCTACCCAGTTCAACCGGGAATACAAACGCATGTTCGGGAATCCGCCCCGCACGGATATTAAAATGCTGCAATCCGCGCAAGTCTGACGGGGGCCAAGGTGGAGGGGGAGATCCCCAACGACGGAACCTCGACAAAAAAAGAGGCCGCCCTTCCCCGGTTGAATTACCCGGGAGAGGCGGCCTCTATGATTACAGGCTCAACGGAGAACCGTTATTCCGTGATGCCGGCGGCTTCAGCTTCGGCAGCCTTGGCGTCGCGCAGAGCGGCGCGGACGGACATTTTCACGCGGCCCTTGTCGTCGATGCCGATGCACTTGGCGGTCACCATGTCTCCTACGTTGACGACGTCTTCCGTCTTCACCGTGCGGCCTTCGGCCAGTTCGGAGATGTGAATGAGGCCGTCCTTGCCGGGCAACACTTCCATGAACGCACCGAAGGTGGTCGTGGAAACGATCTTGCCGGTGTACAGCTCACCGATTTCAATGGTCTTGAACATGCGGGTGACCAGCTCCATGGCGCGGTCCAGGCCTTCCTGCTTGGAGGCGTAGATGTGCACGGTGCCGTCTTCCTCAATGTTGATGTCGGCGCCGGATTCCGCCTGGATGGCCTTGATGTTCTTGCCGCCGGGGCCAATCAGTTCGCCGATGCGGTCGGCGGGGATCTTGGTGGATTCAATGCGGGGAGCGTTCGGGCTCATTTCCGCCGGGGCGGCAATGGCTTCCTGCATCACGTTCAGCACGTCGGAACGGCCCTTCTTGGCCACATGGATGGCTTCTTCCAGAATGTCCAGCGGGATGCCGGGGAGCTTGAGGTCCAGCTGGTAGCCGGTGACACCCGCGTCCGTGCCGCAAAGCTTGAAGTCCATGTCGCCGTAGAAGTCTTCGGAACCGATGATGTCCAGAAGGGTCACGTAGCGTTCCATCTGGTCGCCGTTGAATTCGGTCACCAGACCCACGGAAATGCCGGCAACCGGACGGATCAGCGGAACCCCGGCGGCCAGCAGGGACATGGTGCCCGCGCAGACGGTGGCCATGGAGGTGGAGCCGTTGGATTCCATGACTTCCGAGGAAACGCGGATGGCGTAGGGGAAGTCCGCATCCGCGGGGATGACGGGGGCGATGGAACGTTCCGCAAGGGCGCCGTGTCCAATTTCACGGCGGTTCTGGCCGCCGAAACGGCCCGTGTCGCCCACGGAGAAAGGCGGGAAGTTGTAGTGCAGAATGAAGCGCTTGGTGTCTTCACCGCCGGTGTAGGAGTCAAAGTACTGTCTTTCTTCCAGCGGAGCCAGCGTGGCAAGGGCCATGGCCATGGTTTCGCCGCGGGCGAAGAGGGCGGAACCGTGAACGACGGAAGGCAGGCAGTTGATTTCCGCCGTCAGGGGACGCAACTGCTTGAGTTCGCGGCCGTCGGCACGCTTGTTCTTTTCCATGATGGAAATGCGGAAGGCCTTTTTCTGGATGTATTCAAACACCTGCTCCACGTCAAAGTCCGTGGCTTCCGGATGGCGTTCCTTGATGGCGGCTTCCACTTCATCGCGCAGGGCGCCCACCTTTTTCTGGCGTTCCACCTTGCTGTCGGCGTAGATGGCGTCTTCAATGCGGTTCCCGGCGATTTCATAGCCGATTTCCAGCAGTTCCGGCTTGGCGACAATCAGTTCGTAGGAGCGCTTGGGCTTGCCGGCCACACGGGCCAGTTCTTCCTGCGCTTCGCAAAGCCTGGTGACGTTTTCCTGGGCAAAGCGGAGGGCCTGCACGAATTCTTCTTCCGGCAGCTCGTTCGCGGAGCCTTCAATCATGATCACGTCCTTCTTGTTGCCCACGTACACCAGGTCCAGGGTGCTTTCCTTGCGCTGGGTATTGGTGGGGTTGATGACGAACTGGCCGTCGATTTTACCGACGCGCACGGCGCCCACGGGGCCCTGGAAAGGAATGTCGGACACGCAGAGGGCGGCGGAAGCGCCGTTGATGCTGAGAATGTCGGAATCGTTTTCACCATCTGCGGAGAGCAGGATGGCAACCACCTGGGTATCGTAAAGATAGCCTTTGGGGAAAAGGGGGCGCAGCGGACGGTCCGTCATGCGGCAAGTCAGGATTTCCTTTTCCGTGGGGCGGCCTTCGCGCTTGAAGTAGCCGCCGGGGAACATGCCCGCCGCAGCGGCTTTTTCCTTGTATTCCACGGACAAGGGGAAGAAGGTCTGGCCTTCCTTCACCTTGGTGGCGCTGACAGCCGTGACCAGAACCACGGTATCTCCGCAACGCACTGTCACGGCGCCGTCCGCAAGACGTGCCATTTTACCGGTTTCAATCGTAACGGGATTTGTACCAACGTTGCATTCAACTGAATGTATGCTCATTATATTATTGTCTTTCAATCACCCGCAGCCTCATCTGCTCATCCAGGCCGGCTCCGGGCGGAAAACCTGAATGACGTTAGGTACGGGCAGTGCCTCAGGAAGAACTTATCCGCGGCCCTCGCTTCCCGGAATGGAAAAAGGACTCGCGCGGCAGGACGCACATCCCATACGGATCAAGCGTTCCATGCCAGTCTTACCGGCCTGACAGCCCGTGAAAATCCGAAAATTTCTCAAGGCATGCCCGATGAAAAACGAGCGGGAACACAGTCCCCGAACGTCGGATGCCAGCATAGCCCCTGTCAAGGATAATGCAAGCAAATAGTTCGATAACGCGCCTTTCCGGAATTTTCCCTCATGCGGAATCCGGCCCCCTTTGCCACCCGCCGCCCAGAGCCTTGCAGAATTTGACAATGGCATTCAAACGCATCTGCGCGGCGTCCGCCATGTCCAGCTCCCCGCTCAGCAGGCTCCGGTGTGTATCCAGGGCATCCATCAGCCCCAGGTACCCGGCTTCATATTGCTTGGAGGCAATGTCCCAGCTCCGGCGCAGGCAAGTTACCTCGTCCCGGGAAGCCTCGTAGGCTTCCGCGCTTTTCCGGCGCTCCACCAGGGCATCCCGTATTTCCCGGAAGGCGTTCAGCACGGCCTGTTCATAGGCGGCCTGCACAGCCGCGCATTCGGCGGAGGCGGCCCGCACCGCGGCGCGCTTTCTGCCTCCGTCAAACAAGGTTTGCAGAATGCCCGCGCCCATATCGTAGTTCCTGGACGGGCGCGACAGCAGGTCTTCCAGCCGGGTACTGACCTGCCCCAGCCTGCCCGTCAGCACCAGGGAGGGGAGCCTGTCCGCACGCGCCGCCTCCTTTCCGTAAAAGGCCGCCTTCAACCGGGCTTCCAGTTCACAGATGTCCGGACGCCGTTCGATCATATCCCCCGGTATTCCTGCCGGAATGGAGGGAGGTGAAGCCAGCAGGTCCGCCCGGCCTCCGGAGGGGAGCCTCCCCGCCATGATCTGCCGCGGGCTGTCCCCCACCAGGACGGCCAGTGCGCTTTCCGCGCGGGACAGCTCGTTTTCCGCCAGCTTCAGCTGGGCCAGG
The DNA here is from genome assembly GCA_021202525.1 of Akkermansiaceae bacterium. Classification (GTDB taxonomy): domain Bacteria; phylum Verrucomicrobiota; class Verrucomicrobiia; order Verrucomicrobiales; family Akkermansiaceae; genus Akkermansia. Next base: position 28,298 of record JAJQCV010000015.1, read on the forward strand.
GTTTTGGCCCGCTCCGCCTGGACGCGCCGCAGGGCAAGTTCCGGATACTGTCCCTGAACAAACCGCTTTTCATACATGGAGCACGTCTGTTCGTAGGAGGCGTGGACATGCCGGATGATGAGGCATTTCTCCTCCCACGTCCGCACATTGATGTAGGCGGAAGCCACTTCCGCGGTGAGTCTCAGATAAACGGCATCCCGCGCCGCGGAGGAGGCCAGCAGGTCCGCCCGGGCCTCTTCCGTGAGGGCCCTCAGCCTTCCCCACAGGTCAACTTCATAGGAGAGCACCCCGGACATGCCCCAAAGGTCCCTCGCACGGTCCGGCAAATTGTTCATGTAGCGCTCTCCCTCGGACAGTTCCTGCCTTTTCCCTTCCGCCTGAAATCCGGCCTGCGGCATCAGGGAGGCCCCCGCCTCCGCCGCCATGGCTGCGGCACGGTCCACCAGCGCGGAAGCGCGGACAAGATCGCGGTTGTGTTCCACGGCTTTTTCCTCCAGCCGGTTCAGGGCTCCGTCATGGAAGACGAACCACCAGTTTTTCCCCACGGGGGAAGACCGGGCCGTTCCGTCCGGAATGTCCATCGCGGGCCTTTCAAATGCAGCCGGGCCGCCGCACGCCGCCAACAGAAGGGCTGCGGCCGCCGATACGGAAGCAAGGGAGATCAGAGTATTCATGAAGCTGTGTTTCGTTCCTTTCCGGATTTCAGGCAAAGCAGCGCAAAGAGGACTCCGGCGGCCCCCACGATCACGGTGCAAAGGTAAAAGGCATCCACGGAAAAGACCTGGCTCTGCAAGGCCACGGCATGGTTGAGCATGGCGTTCACGGAGGCATGGATGTCAGCCGCCGTCCCCCCGGTTTCCGAGAAATGCCGCTGCCACATGTCGAGCGTCTGCACCGTGCCGGGGGAGTCGTCCCGGACCTGTTCCGCCATGTCGAAGCGGTACCCCGTCTTCATGTGGGCGAGTACGGTGCTCACGCTGCCGACATACATGGAAATGAAGACGTAGCGCACCGTGTTCAGCGTCCGGGAGGAGGCCACGGCGGATTTAGCCTCCACCCCCCGCAGCGCGAGCGGCGTGGCTACATTCAGGCAGAAGGCGTACCCGACACCGAAAAGGCCCAGGGGCCCCGCCACGTCCAGCCAGGAGCAGCCGGCGTCGAGCCGGGACAGGAAAAAGGCGGAGGAACCCAGCCCCAGCAGCCCCGCCATCATGCCCACCCTCAGGGCCAGCCTGCCTTTCTGCATCAGCGGCAGAACGATGGCCGCACCGGCGCAGAACCCCGCCACCAGCACCAAGAACACCCAGGCAATTCCCGCGGGCTCATAGTTCATGACGTTGCGCATGAATTGCACCGTTCCCACGCGCACCCAGCAAATGCAGAAGATGTTGCACAGGGAGGCCAGCAGTCCGAACAGAAACCGCCAGTTTCCCAGCACGCGGACATCCAGCAAAGGCGTCCGGTGGGTCATGCAGGAGATGGCGGCCAGCACGAAGGCGCAGAATCCGCCGTACATCCAGCACAGGACTCCGGGAGCAGTCCAGCCGTCCGTTTCCCCATAAATGAGCACCATCAGAATGCACACGCATCCTGCCGCCAGCGCCAGGAAGGAGAACCAGTCAAATTTCCCGTTTTTGGGAATCTTCGTGTTGGGAACGTACAAGGTCGTCAAAACCGCCAGCAGTGCGGCGGCCATGCCCACGATCACAAACAGCCCCCTCCAGTGCCAGTACTGAACCAGCAGGCATCCAGCCACCGGGCTTGCACAGGAAGCCAGCCCGATGGAACACAGTTTCACTCCCATCGCCGGGCTGCGGCGTTCCGGCGGCAGCGCGGCATTGACCAGCCCCGTGCCGTAAACCAGCGCCAGGCCGCCTCCCGTCCCCTGCAGGAAACGGGCCAGAACCATGATGAAGAAATGGTCCGCCGCCAGTCCCGCCAGCGTCCCGGCCAGCATCAGGAGCAGGGCCGTCCGCAGCGACCTTCTCAATCCGAGGCGTGCCCACAGGTACGCCGCCACGGTGAAGGACAGGGCCGTTCCGAGCGGACACGCCGCTCCGGACCAGGAGACATCCAGGGTACCCACGACAAAGGTGCCGGAGAGGTCGGGCGTGGCGGCCGTGATGCACCCCATGTTCAGGAAGGTGAGCATGGTGCAGGCGCAGGCCATCCCCAGCAGCAGCCACCGCCGCCCTCCGGACATTTCCTTTTCATCCGCATTTCCGTCCATAACGCCCCTGATCAGAAACCGATGGAAACCGTGCCCTGCATGCCGGGCCGGAATACCACGCCGCCCCCGCTTTCCGGCAGGCTCACCTTGATGGGGAAGCGCTGCATGACCTTGGTGAAGTAGCCGCTGACGTTTTCCGTGGAGATGAGGGAGAACATGGCACAGGAGGCGGCGCCTATTTCATACACCTTTCCGTAAAACACCCGGCCGTCATAGCCGTCCAGCGTGAACCGCACCTCCTGCCCCGTCCTGATGCGGCCTATTTTCGTTTCCTCCACCCGGACATTGAGCCAGATGTCATGGCTGTCCACGATGGAGAAGAGTTTCTGCCCGGCGCTGACCATTTCTCCGCCATTCACCAGCTTGCGGGCAATGATTCCGTCCACGGGGGACTTGATCACGCATTCCTCGCACAGCACTTCCAGTTCATCCTGCTCCGCCCTGGCCGCCTCCAGCTGGGCCTGGGCCGATCTTTTTTCCTCTTCGCGGTAGCCTTCCAGGCGAAGGGCCAGATTTTCCCGCTCCGCCTTTTCCACGGCCTGTGCCGCCAGGTAGGAGGCCCGGACGGCGTCGCGGTCCGCGGAGCTGATGCCCGCCTGGTCGCGCACCAGTTTTTCAATGCGCTCGTAATCACGCCGGGCATGTTCCAGATTGGCGGCGGCCTGGGCGGTTTTGGCCCGCTGGGATTCGATTTCCTGAGGGCGGAATCCCGCCAGCATTTCATCATACCTGGCCTGCATGAGCTTGACTCTGGAACGCGCGGCCAGCAGGCGCGCCTGGACGGCCCGGCCATCCAGATGGGCGAGCGTCTGTCCCTTCTTCACCGTGTCTCCTTCTTCCACATCCACGGCAACCACACGTTCCGCCAGCTTGGTGCCCACGGACACGATGCTCGCTTCCACGCGGCAATCGTCCGTATTCATGGAACGGCTTTCCCGGATGTGCCAGACTCCCCAGATGATGCCGCCCGCAGCCGCCAGAGCCATGCTTCCCAGGGAAACGGCCTTCAGATGCTTGCTCATGCAGTGACGGAATCGCGGGTTTGAGAGAATCCCCGAATGAACAGGTCTATGGTCAGCTTCATGGAAGCCACCTTGCCCTCCCATGATTTGCCGTCGTCATTCAGGCAGTACATGAGCATGTACCCGTGCAGCATGTTGACGAAGGCGCGCACCATGAGGCGCACGTCCCCCGCCCTGACCTTCCCCTTTTCCTGCATGGCGGTCATGTAGTCGCACAGGAAGGCGTGAAGCTCCCGCGGATCACGCAGAAAATCCTCTCCGTTCGTGTCCACGGAATCCAGGGCGCTCAGATAGGCCCGGAATGCGTTCCTCTTGGCCTTCGTTTCCTGAAAGTAGAGCCGCGCCGCCAGTTTCAGGTCATGCTCCAGATTCCAGGTCCTGCCATTTTCAAATTCCCTTTTCAGTTCGCTGGCGTACGCCCTGTACCGGATGATTTCATCCAGCAGGGATTTTTTCGTCGCAAAGTAGCGGAATACGGTTTTTTCACAAATGCCGGCCTTTTTACCGACCTCCTGCACACTGACCCGGTGGAATCCCCGCTCGCTCATCAATTCAATGGCCGCCTCCACAATCCTCCGTAGCGTCTTTTGCTGGATTCTTGTCATCTGTTCCATAGATGTCTGTCAGGCTAACAGACATTTTCAACCAGTCAAGCCTTCCTTCCCATCCTGAAGGAGGCAGGAAAACCCGTACACCGGACCACAAAAAACGGCCGCCGCGAAAAACGCAACGGCCGTATCAAACGGGAATATGCTCCTCCGCTTAGCGGCGCAGTCCAAGACGCTGAATCAGTCTCTGATACTGGGCCAGATCTTCACGCTTGACGTAGTCAAGAAGCTTGCGGCGCAGAGCCACCATTTTCAGCAGTCCTCGGCGGGAGGAAACGTCGTGCTTGTTTTCTCCCAGGTGGGCGGTCAGGTGGGCGATGCGCTTGGTCAGAAGGGCGATCTGGAAGCTGGAGCTACCGGAGTCCTTTTCGTGCATCTTAAATTCCTGCAGATTGATTTCGTTACTCATGAGTGTTTTTCTTGAATGTGTTTAGCTCGTGGCAGCGGCTAATCGACACTGTGAGGGCGTCAACTATGCACGATCGCCCTTTAAAGGCAATTCAAATTTCACGGCATCCGGGAATTTGTCTCCGCCCGGCCGTCCACGCGCCTGTTTCCGGCGTAAAATTCGCGGTCTCTTTCCGCAATGGGCCGCAGAACGCGGCAGGGGTTGCCCGCGGCCACCACATCCGGGGGAATGTCCCGGGTCACCACGCTTCCGGCTCCTATCACGGAGTTCCTGCCGATGCGCACGCCGGGAGCCACCGCCACGTGGCCGCCTATCCAGACGCCGTCTTCAATGACGACCGGCAGTGCGAATTCCCGGCATTCCTGCCTGAGGCCGGGGTCCACGGGATGGCCCGCGGTGTAAATACCCACATTCGGGCCTATCAGCACGTCATTCCCAATTTCCACCCGGGCGCAATCCAGAATGACCAGATTGAAATTGGCGTAAACGCGGTCCCCCAGGCTGATGTTGGAACCGTAGTCACACCGGAACGGGGGCTCCAGATAGCATCCTTCCCCCATGCTCCCGAAAAGCTCGCGGGCCGTTTCCCTGCGCAATTCCTCATCTTCCGGGTCCGAGCCGTTATAACGGGCCGTCAGCCTGCGGGCCCTGAGGCGCCGCGCGGCCAGTTCCGGATCGCGGGCGTCGTACAGACGCCCGGAGAGCATGTTATTCAGTTGGTGGGAGTCCATGGCCGGGAGAGGGGGATGCCGCCTCCGCCGGAGAAAAGGAAGGGATGGCAGATTCCGCCACGGGCGAAGCGCCCGAGGACGCGGAAGCTTCTTCATTTTTTCCCGCGGATTGTCCCGATTTTAAAGGAACTTCCAGTCCGGGGGAAGAAGAATTCCCGCCAGTCCCGGCCACCGCGGTTCCTCCCGACTTGTCCGGAGAGGGCCTGTGCACCGTTTTGAAGTGGGAATCCGGTTTCTTCTGCAGGTCATGAACGTTCCAGCTGCCGTATTTGACAATGACGCGCGTCCCCACCGGGGCGACCTCAAAGAGATTTGCGGCAATCAGATGGGGAATGCGTATGCACCCGTGCGAGGAAGGATGGCCGGGCAGATACCCTTCATGAATGCCCACCGCCCCGTTCACTCTCATGAAGTAGGGCATTTTGGCGGGTTCAAACCTTTCGCCCGCCCGCGGGGATTCCTTTCTGATGTCGCCGTCACGCTGGCTTCCGTCACTCGCGATAAACGACCCATAATAGGAGTGATGGTCCCTGTCCTTGGAGGAAATGCGGAAATAGCCGTCCGGCGTCATGCCGTGGCTTTTTCCGGAGCTGATGGGAGCATAGGCTATGCGGTGCGTGCCGCGGTAGACGTACATCATCTGCTTTTTCTTGTCCACCACGATCAGAAGCTTTCCGGACAGGGAAGGATCATCCTCCCACTTGAGCAGATGGCCAGGAATGGTTCCCTTCCCCTCAAAATACCCGGTCAGTTCCTCCACGGGCGTGGAGGAAGCGGGAGGAAGAGGCGCATTCCGCCCGGTAATACCGCAGGAGGTTACCAGAACCGGGATACAGAACAACAGGGCAGGCAGGGAAAAACGGGGCAATTTCATTATCTCGTGCGGCAGCATCACTCCGTTAGACAACGGAACGCCGGAAAAAAGAACCGTTTTTTGACGAAACTGTCAACCATCAATCAAAAAAACGGTTCTTTTCCTTTCCCTCACCACATTTTGGCCCGCCTGCGGCGCGGCCGCCCGTCTCCGGGTCCGTGGAGCAGTCCGTGGGACCAGGCTTCCGCAAAGGTGCGGGCGGCGTCCGCCGTGTGGGAATGGGCGTCATGCACGGGACTTTCCGCCAGGGAGCCGCCCGTTCCGGGCGGTCTGGACCGGTACAATTCCAGATGCTCCACGCCTCCCGGCTCCTCCTCCCCGCGCAGATTGCGCACCCGCTCCTGGGTGCGGGCATGGAAGAAGCTGCGCTCCAGCAGTTCCCGGAGCGTGTTGATGCCGCGCCATACATCCGCGGTCCGGGGCACCACGCGCACATTGTCCAGTCCCAGCCGCGCCATGTTTTCCACGTAGGAAACGCCGTGGGCGTCCCTCCGTGCGGCGTCATGGGGCAGCAGGTGGGCCGTTACCGCCAGGCCGTATTCCTTTTCCCATTCCTTCATTTTTTCCGCATAGTGGGCCAGGGGCTGCTGGTTGGCGGCGTAATGGTCCAGCCAGTGGATGCTGTCCCCCATGACCTGGACCAGCCAGATGGCCGTATGGTCGCTCAGGCCCAGGTCCCATGCCGTGAACGCGGGGGCCTCCGGATCCGCCGGGAATTCCACCCCCACGCGCCCCCGTTCCCGCAGGGCCATGATACGGCTGCCGTAAATGCTCCCCTCCTCTCCGGTGGAGAACGCCTCCTGGGGGGTTCCCGGATATTCCTGCTTCATGGCCGCGCCCATCACGCGCGCCATGCGGGCATACCACCGCTTCTGCCCCGCGTCCAGCTTCACACCCGTTTCCCGTTCCAGGGAGAGGAAATAGGCATCCAGTTCCCTGCTCCACCTGCCGCGCCCCGGCAGGGAGTATTCCTCCTGGTCAAACCAGCTGAAGAAGAAAAACCGGAAATCCAGCGGGGACAGTTCGCTCTTGCCCATGTTTTCCATGGCCTGCCGCGTCAGTTCGTAGTTCACGCCGTAGCGGCCGCCTTCATGGGTGCTTTCCTTCAGGATAAAGCCGCCGGGCGGCACGGTGTTAATGGCGCCGGAGCGGATTTCCCGCGCACGCCACGGGGCATGCACAGAGACGTGAGCCAGCTCGGAAACATGCAGGAACTGCATCGTTCCGCCGCGCAGGTTCGTGCCCACCCTCACGTCGCTGCCGTTGGAGAAGGCCAGCCGGGTGAGCGCCGCTGTACAGGGTCGCCATTCCCCCTTCTTCTCCACGCCGGACATGCGCTTGATCCTTTCCCCCAGGCGGGCCAGCGCCACATCCATGGCGGATGGTTCCGGCGGCAGGTAGTCCAGATGGTCCCACGCAAAATGGAGCTTGGCCAGCTTTGCCTGGGCGTCAGGCAGGCTTTTATCAATTATGCCGCAGTGGAAGTTGGAACGGAACAGGCTCATGTCCAGCATCAGCAGGGCCACATACGTGGAGATGCCGAGCTGGCGCGCCTTCAGAATGTCGTTCCGGTACCACAGCCGCTCATGCAGCCGCCTCTGCGCCTTGTTCATGGAAAAGCGCTGGAGCTGCCCCGCCTTGTTTTCTATCCAGTACAGGTGTTCCAGCCGCCAGAGCTGGCTGGACAGGACGGACTGCCACGGCAGACTCCACGATTCCGTCAAATGTTCATGGTTTTTCATATTCCTGCATCAATTCCTTCAATAACACGCCCTCCCGGGTCATCGCCCTCAGGGCCTCCGTCCCCCGGTCCAGCGGCAGCCGGAACGCCAGGGGGTCATTCAACACGTGGGAAACAAAGCGCAGCCCCTGCACCATCACGGGATGGAACAGGTCCAGCCTGCCGCTCAGATAATCTTCCCTCACGCCCTGTTCCTCATACAGCCTGATCACGTCTTCCATGAAGCACCCCACGGCCTGGTCCGCATTCCACCAGTACCGTTCCTGTGCGGCGGCATCACCGAAGGTCTCCAGAATCCGGCCTAGGAAACGGCCGCGGCTTTCCCGCGCCACGGCGGCGGAAGGTTCTTCACCCGCCCCCGTAAAGCATTCCAGAGGAATGTAGGATTCCCGCTCAGATACGGCGGGGCGGCCGTTCCCGTCCAGATAGACTCCGTTCCAGGCATGCACCACGTACGGCGCGCGCGCCTCCTTCACGGGGCTTTCCGGAACGCCCGGCATCAGGCGCACGGTATGCCCCGGATCATCCGGATCACGGTAAAGAACACAGGTGGCGTACATCGCACGCGCCTCTTCCGGGTCAGGCAGGAAGGGGAGCATGCCTCCACGTACTTCCTGCTGCCTCCGGTCCAGCATGTCAATCAGTACTGCCGCTTCATCCAGCGGCACCTCCCGCGTCCATGCGGACGTCACTCCCTCCGGAGCCGCTTCCGAGTCCACGCGGTATTTCCTCCCCTGCCAGACGATGCCGGATTCCGCCGCTTCCGGGCGGCCTGCAAAGTCACGCCTCACCGCCTCCAGTGTCTGTACCGCCCTGACCACGTCCGGACGGCCGCGCCAGGCGGCGGGAGCGGGGACGCCGCGCCGGACGGAAAAGTCATCCTCCACGTAGGAGGGAGCCTCCAGAACCGGAGCGGGCAGAGGACCGTCCACCGTCCGCGGAAAAGCGTTTTTCGAGCCTCTGAACGGTTTGCGCACCAAATGCAGGTACAGGCCGGGACGGTCTGGGTCCGGACGCCAAGCGTTCAGATCCGGGAATTCCTGCAAGGCCCCGGCCAGTTCCGCCATGCGCGCCTCCGCCAGACGCCCCGCCCGGCGGAGGGAACCGCCTTCATAACCGTCCAGGGAAGACAGAGCCCTCTCCAAGTCCGTCCGCACATGGCCGGGCACGGAGGACAGAACATGCCCCGCCATCAGGCTGTGAGCGTACCGCTCCATCATCGGAAGGCGGACTTCCGCACTCCCGTTCCTGCTCCAGGCGCGTTCCGCCCGTATCCGCCCGTTCATTCCCACGGTTTCCCGTAGCATGTCCAGAAATCCGGCGTCTGCCCCCTTCCCCTCCTTCAGCGTCCTGTTTAATGCAGCCGCGCGGCGGCTCAGTTCCGCCAGGGGCTGCGGAGCCCTGTCCGGGCTGGCCGCGCCGTAACGCGCCCATGCGGCCACCGTTTCCGGCACGGATTCATGGTCCAGATTGGCAAAGAAATATTCCTTGGAAAGCTGGGACAGTTCCTCGATCAGCTCCGTTTCTCCGGGGAACGCCTTGCGGCGCGGGACACGGCCCATGCGCTTGAGCATTTCCCAGGCCGCCTCCGGGGGAAGCTGTTCCGTGCGCATCAGGCGGTCCCAGACAACTTCCGCCTTGTCCTCAATCAGGGCCAGGGGATTGGTCGTGTTATGCAGGCGCAGGCGGTGCATGACCAGCCCCTTGGCGGTCATCACGGGCTGGTTGTCCGCATCCACGCCCAGTCTTTGCACGCCGCCCACATATTTGCCGTGGATGTCCATGCGTTCCCGCAGGGCGTCAGGACTCATCAGCTTTTCCGCGGCCACACGGCCTGCACCCGTCACTTCCAGCAGGTCTCCGGACCCGGCGGCTCCGCGGAAGCCGTAGCCCGCCCTGAGCATGTCGGAGACGGCCAGGGCCGTCAGACCGTCATACAGGCAGGGAAGGCGCTCGCCGCGCGCATTTTCCAGACCGCCGAACAGTCTCAGATGCGTAGGGTCCCACTCCGGATGCCCGTTGACGGCATGCCACCGCCACCCGCGGATCAAATCCTTCTTGGCAATGCAGGCCGGAGAAAACATCATGGAGACATTCGCCATCAGGTCCGCCGCGGCTCCCTCCCGCGAGGAATGCCACGCCGACCATGTTCCCGAGGGATAGCGGACTCTCCACAATCCGTTCCCGCGGACGCCCGAGGACTGGAACAGGCGGGGCGTCAGGCAGGAGAGGTTTTCCACGGCCTTCTCCGTACCGGGATAGATACGGGGGGCAGGCTGTTCCGGCCCGGCGGACAGTCGGTCCGCATCCAGCACGGAGGCAAATTCCGCCGTCCGGCCGGGAGAAGTCTCCAGATACCGGGACAGCAGGCGGGAGTAACTTTCCACCGGCGTATAGCCGCGCCCCACGAAAACGTCAAAATCCGCCATGTTCGGCAGCACGTGGAACAGGCTGTTCACGTCCGCCTGAGCACTCCATACGCAGCGGTTCATCTCCTGCAGTTCGGGACTGACGGACTGGCGCTCCCTGTCTCCCAGCCGGGACATCATCGCGCTCATCCGGGACAGGGAGGAAACGAGCCCCTCCGGAGTGGAGGAACCCTCCAGCAGTTCCGGTGCGTTCAGCAGGGAGCTTCCCTCCTCCAGCCAGCCGCGAGCCCTGCCGGAACTGTATTCATCCCGGCAGAAGGACTGCCACAGCCTTCCGGCCACGTGAACGGCCGCTTCCTCCTGGGAAGCGCCGTGCACGCGCTCCATGACGCCCTCATACACATTCGCGCGGCCTTTTCCGTCCATTTCCCGCGTCACGGCGTCCCAGTCCTGCCGGGTAAACTTCACCGCGGCGCCCGCTTCCTCCGGATAAGCCAGCAGAAGCATCTTGTAAGGGCGGGCGGCGCCCTGTTTCAACCTTTCCGCCACAAAGGAGCGGCGCACGTCTTCCGCCCGCATGTCGTAATCCGCCTCATTGCGCAGGCGCCACGGAATTTCCAGGCCGTTCCTGTTGCGGATCAGGCCCAGGTCCTCCGCCTCCTTCCGGCACAGGAATTCATACCAGGAGGAAAGGGCCTCCTCCGCAGAAGGCTTTCCGGAAACGCGCTTGAGCGGAGAACCCGGAGCGGGGTCCATGCCGTACGCCGTCCTTCCCTCCGCGTCCAGGGATTCTCCCAGGCGGGGCAGCCCGGCGCGGAGCAGCCACCGGGAACGCACCTCCGCATGGTCCGGATGAGGGGAAAGTTTTCTCAATGCTTCCGCGGATTCCGGGAAGTCAGCCACGCTCCACGGTTTGGAACGCACGGGGGAAGGCAACTCCAGAAAATCCCGCACCTCCCGTTCCGTCCTTAAAAACGGTTCTCCGGCCTCGCCCAGGGCGCGGGACCATTCCAGCGCCTTCCCGGAAATGTACAGGGAGCCCCACAGCGGGGAATTGCGCAGGGACTCCTGCAAAAGCTCCCCGGCCCGGTACACGTCCTTTTCCCGCAGAATGCGGGCCGCTTCATCGTCCGGAATGCCGAATACTTTGAGAGGAGTCCCATCCCCCAGAAGGGAGGACGGATGGCGGAAGTGGTGCAGGGCCGCCTTCCCCGCCCCGATCAGCAGGAAAGGCATCATCATGCCGGCCTCCCTCAACTGGTCTTCCGGGGAAAGCTGCCTCTCCTTCCATCCTTCCCAGTCCACGCCGGATTCCTTTCCGGTAGCCAGGCCGACCCCTTCCTGAGCCAGCATGGGGGTCAGTTCCATCAGCTTGTTCTCCGCGGCCATCTTCACGGCATCCGCGGCAAGGGCGCCCGTTCCGGAAAGAACCGCTCCGGCGGCGGCCCCGGCACTTGCCGCGGCACGCATGGACTGGAAGGAGCGCATGCCCTGGCCCAGCATTTTCTGCCCCAGCTTCGTCATTCCGAAGGAAAGGAGGGTATTTGCTCCGCCGGACAGAACGGCCCCGCCCATCTGGGCGTCAAAGTCGCCGTCCGGATTCATGCGCCGCGCATCCGCCATGTGCTGCCCCGTCTCTCCGGCCATCAGTACGCCGAGCCCCGCGGGCCCGGCAAACGCCAGCGCCGTGGATGCGCCCTGCTGGGCCATGTCCACCATCATTTCACGGAACCACGGTGCATCCTTGCCCCCGCGCAGGGGGGCAAATTCCATCCGCGCAAAATTCCTCAGATCCTCAAAACTCCGGGAATACCGGTCCAAGGCCTCCTTCGTTTTTCCGTCCGGCATGACCCAGGCCGCACCGTTCACGGCAAACTGGCCGACATTTTCTGCCGTCTCCGCAGCCCCGCGTTTCAGCGCGGACTCCAGGGCCGTCCTGAAACCGGGCCGGGAACGCATGTACGGAGCCATCATGCGGAACACCTTCTGCCTGTCGCCGCCGTCCAGCCCAGCCAGACAGTCCACGGCGCGCACGACGTCCGGAATGCCTTTCACCGGTTTCCAATTCACCTGAACGGTAGGGAAGCCGCCTTCCGGCAGCGCTTCATTGGCCACCAGCCCTTCCAGCCCCTTCCGTATCACGTCTGCGGCTTCCGCCAGACGGTTCCGGTCATCCAGCGCGTCGGAGACGGCCCTGCTCCTCATCTTCTCCGCCACGGACCGCAAATCCTCCGGCCAGAGGGAAACGGCCTCCTGACGCCGTTCGTCCGGCTCTTCCGAAGTTCCCGCCAGGGCCAAGTCATAAGCCTCCTGGTACAGTTCAAACAGCGTCTCCCGCTGGGAGAGGCGCACCTGGTTGTGCTGGGAGACCGCTACGAACAACTCGTTGTCGGACTTTCCGGAAGCCCCGTACTGGCGCGCCACCTGTTCCCGTATCTGCCCCCAGTCCTTCCGGATGCGTTCGCGCGGAATCCCTCCGGTGTCCGCCACCCAGGACTGCATCACGCAGGCGGCCACCCGCTCGCCATCCGCCATGCCGGGGGCGTACATGGCCTCCGCCTCACGCCGCACCTCCCGGGGGATGGTTGCCACATCCCCCGTCAGCACGCTGTTCCAGTACTCTTCCCGCTCCGCCGCCTCCCGTTCCGCATCCTCCACGACCACGGCAGGCGCGGCCTGTGCCGGGACCGCCTCCGTCTTCCTGGTTTCCTCCGCCAGAGCCTCTTCCTGCAGGAGTGAGCCGCCCTGCCCTTCTTTCCATTCCGCCTTCATGTTACTGTTTCTCCTTCCTGTTTTTCATGTCCCGGAAGCCGACCCATCCGGCATCCTGCATCCGGTTCTCCTCTTCAAAAACCCGCTCCATCTCCGCGGCGGCATTTGCCGGATTCCTCTTCACGGCATCCAGCAGAGCCCACTGCACCCGCTTCCATTCCTCCACGGCCCGCGCATCCGTCACCGGTCCCCAGGCCCCGTTCCGGAACATGGAAGACAAGCGGCGGGAAGCCGCCCGGCGCACCTCCTGCGGCACTAGCTTCATCGCTTCCCGCCTCTCGGCCAGCATCTTCACCTGCCCGGCGGGAAGTCCGGAAGTGGCCACCTCGATCACGGCGTCCGTATCCCCGTCACCACCGCAATCCTCGTCAATCAGGCGGGTCATCCGGCACAGCAGCCCCTCGTCCGCCGGGAAGCTGATGCCGGAAAGCTCCGCCTCCCGCATGCGGTCGCGGGCATCCGCATAACGCCTCAACTGGCCGGAACTGACCAGGCCGTATTTCTCCGCATTCGCCAGCCCTTCGTCGCGCAGCATGCCGCCGCCGGCCACGGTACGGAAAATGGAATCCGCATACCGCCGCTTCAATTCCCCATAGGCCGCCTCAGCTTCCCGGGCCACCTTCCTTTCCATTTCATTCAGGGGGGCTCCGTCCTGTTCCGCACGGACGACGGGCAGAGCGGCAGCCGGGTCCCGGCGCACCTCTTCCACAGCCCGGTTCAAAGCAACCCGGTCGCGCGCGTCCTCCGCCATGCGCCCGGCTTCCTCACCGGTCACAAATACGCCCGTTCCCTCTTCAATCCTGCGTTCCGCCAGTCCGGCATCCCCCTGCTCCACGGCGGACTCCACGCTTCCGGACCAGGAACGGCGCGCCTGCTCCACCTGGCCAAGACGGGACATCTTTTCCAGGTAAATGCTTCCGGCGGCGGCCAGATTTTCCCGCGCCGCATCCACACGTCCCTTCACCCGGACGGACATTTTTTCCGGCAGGTAGGAAGGCAGCCTGTCCGCCAGGGCCTTCTTCCACCTGGCTTGCAAATCGTCCGCGGCGCCGGCGGAATCCAGCTCCCGCATCACGTCCTGTTCAAAGCGGTAGAGGCCGTCCCGGGCCTCGGCCCACTGTCCGGCGTCCCTCACCTCCTGCATCCCGGCCAGCATGTTCCCTGCCGTTCCCGCCAAATCCGCCACCCCGGCGGACAGGCGGCGAACGCCTGCGGCCTGGGCTTCCAGCGCATCCAGCGGGATCATTCCGGACAGATCCGGCCCCATGCGCGACATTCCAAAATCCTGTATTCGTATAGCCATGTTCTAATGGCTTTCAAGCTAGGGAGCGGACGGAACACCGGTCATCCATTCCAAACCGTCACTGTCTCCCTTACTTGCCTCTTGCCAAAACGGAGGCATTCCAACACAATCCCCTGCATGCCCCGCATCCGTTTCACCGCCGCTTACGACGGCCGCCCCTACCTGGGCTGGCAAAGCCAGCCGGGAGGCCGCACTGTGCAGGACAAGCTGGAACGCGCCTTTTCAGCCCTCTTCGGGAAAGCCGTCCGCATCCACGGGTCCGGCAGGACGGACGCCGGAGTGCACGCCCTGGGACAGGTCTTCCACGTGGATGCGCCGGACACCCACCGCATTCCCGCAGACAAATGGCCTGCGGCCATCAATACCCGCCTGCCCCGCACCATCCGGGTCATCCATGCGGAGTACACGGACCCCGGCTTTCACGCCCGCTTCAACGCCGCGGGGAAAACGTACCGCTACTGCATTTCCAGCGAACCCATCCTGAACCCGTTTGACGCGGGCCTGGTCTGGCACCGTCCGCTGGCCTGGAGCCTGGACACCCTGGCGGAAGCCGCCGGGCTCTTTCTGGGAGAACACGATTTTACGGCTTTTGCCGCCCTGAGGGGCAACGAGCCCCGCCCCATCCCGGAAGACTACTTCCGGCGCACCATTACCCGTGCGGACGTGAGGCGGGAAGGGAACCACACCTTCATCACATTCACGGGCACGGGCTTCCTTTATAAAATGGTGCGCCTCATGGCGGGCGCGGCCCATGAGGCGGCACGTGGGAAAATCACGCTGGAGGAATTGAACCGCCTCATCCGTTTCCCGCGCCCGGATGACAAAAGCCCGTTCTGCGCACCGCCGGACGGCCTTACCCTGATGCAGGTGCATTACCCGGACCCCGCTCCGGAAAACAGGCCGGAGCAATAAAAAACGGCCTCCGGCGTTTACTTTTCCTCCATTCCCCGCGGAATGGCGTACAGGCCTTCCCTTCTGATGAAGCTTTCCACTTCCGGATTCAAATGCGGCACGGGGCATACGCCCGCGCGCAAAGCTTCCCGGATTCCGGTGGAAGATGCGGGTTCATCCCCTTCAATAAAAACGGCCCGGACTCCTTCCCTGGGAGCCGGAGCGCCGCCCCGGTGGTACACGATGAACGTCGCCAAGTCAGCCAAATGCCGCCAGCGGCCCCATTTCTCCAGGGAATCCCACTGATCCTTGCCCATCAGCCAGAACAATTCCGCTCCCGGATGGCAGGCAGCCACGCTTTCCGCCACCCGCCATGACCAGGAAGGCGGGGGCAAATTCAAGTCCGTGCGGTCCAATACGGCCCACTCCAGCCCTTTCAGGGCCAATTCAATCATCCGGCAGCGCCGGGCTTCCGAAACGGAAGGGGGCTGTTCCTTCAGCGGGGAAAGGGAACAGGGCATGAACAGCACGCGGTCCAGGCAACAGCGCTCTCTGGCGCGGGAAGCCACGCGCACATGGCCTTCATGCACGGGATCAAACGAACCGCCGAAAATGCACAACTTCACCGTCCGTCACCTCCATGAGGGCAGGAAATCAGAGCCCTTCCGTACCTTTGTAGGGAAGGAACCCACCGATGGGAACGCGCACCATCCTCTTTTCCAGCGGCAGGCGCCGGAACCGGTTGATGAAATCCGTCAGGCGGCCGTAATTGCGTTCCGTCTTGGGAATCCCCTGATGGCCGCAGTTCACGTCCGGATTGTAATGCAGCTCCACATGAAGATGGGCCGGATACATGCCGCGGTTCGTGCCGATGGTGCCCACCTGGGTGCCGCGCAGCACCAGCTGCCCCAGCACCACGTTGATGTCATTCAAGTGGGAATAAAGCGTCTGGCAACAGAGAACCTTTCCGGACTTGGGCTCCCGGAAGGCATGGCGGACAATCACCACCTTTCCCCAGGCGCCCCGTGCGTCTGCGGCATACGTGACCACGCCGTGGCCCACGGAATAAACGGGGTCCCCCAGGTCGGTATTGCCGCCGCCGTTGCCGTTCCAGTCCTCGCCCATGTGGCGGGGGCTCTTCAGGCGCAGGCCGCGGGAACGGTAATAGCCCTTGCCGTCCGGCTTGCCAACCGGAAAGTCAAAGCCATCGCACAGGGGGACGAGCGCAAACTTGCTGTCCCGCTTGGCCATGTAAACGGGCGCGCTCTCGCTGATGAAGGCCGTGCCGGTCAGAAAGAACAGGGCCAACAGTAAAAAACGGAAGTAGAACATAGGGGAAAAAAGTTTCCATATGCTAGACAGCGCGCATGCCCGTATCAAGCGGAATTCTCAGTATGTCCCAGTTAGAACATCTGAGCCGTTTCCCCGCCCGGAACGCACCGTTTCCCTTTCAACTTGACAGCAAAGCCCCTCTATGAAAGAAGGAGGGAGCATTCTGCGTATTTCTGCAACACATATATTCCCCATGAACAAGCTTGTGCCTCTCTTTATTGGAACCGCTCTTTCCACCCTCATGCTGCCCGGACGGGCCGCAGATCCGCCCAAACCTTACGGCGCCGTGCCAACTCCCCAGCAGGTGAACTGGCAGCGAATGGAATTTTACGGTTTCATCCACTTTGGCCTGAATACCTTTACCGGCAGGGAATGGGGATACGGAGACGAAAACCCGCAAATTTTCAATCCCTCGGATTTCAACGCCTCCGAGATCGTGGAAACTTTCAAGAAAGGCGGCATGAAGGGCATGATTTACACGGCCAAGCACCACGACGGCTTCTGCGCCTGGCCCACCAAGTCCACGGAGCACAACATCACGAAAACCCCATGGAAAAACGGCAAGGGGGACGTGGTCAAGGAATTCGCCCTGGCCTGCAAAAAACACGGCATCAAATTCGGCACCTACCTCAGCCCGTGGGACCGCAACCACGCCGAATACGGCAAGGAAGGCTACCTGAAAGCCTACTACCAGCAAATCCGGGAACTTCTGAGCAACTACGGTCCCGTGTTTGAAATCTGGTTTGACGGAGCCAACGGCGGCGACGGCTACTACGGCGGAGCCCGTGAAAAACGCAACATCGGAGATGCGGAGAAATACTACAACTTTGAAAAGATCGTGGAAATGATCCGCTCCATCCAGCCCAACTGCATCATCTGGGGCGCCGGCCATTATGGAGACGCCCGCTGGGGCGGTTCTGAAAAGGGCCATGTCAACTACCCCCACTGGAGCACCGTGGGACTGAACGGCGGCGGTGGCGGAACCGGCAAGCGCGGCGGCGAACGCTGGGTGCCCGCGGAAGGAGACACCACCATCAACCATTCCGGCTGGTTCTGGCACCAGGGCCAGGCTTCCCGCGTCAAATCCCCGGAAGAACTCATGCAGGTCTGGTTTGACTCCGTAGGCCGCGGAGCCAACCTCATCCTGAACGTTGCCGCGGACAAGACCGGCAAACTGGACCCCGCCGACGTCAAATCCCTGATGGAATTCAAGGAATTGCGCGACAAGCTGTATGCCAAGAACTTCGCTCTGGGAGCCACGGCCACGGCCAGCCAGACCCGCGGCAACGACAAGAAATTCTCCCCTTCCAACATGACGGACGGCAACCTGGACACCTACTGGGCCGTGGAGGACGACAACCTGACGCCCTCCGCCGTCATCACGCTGCCCAAGCCCGCCACCTTTGACGTCATCCGCCTGCGCGAACAGATCCGCCTGGGCCAGCGCGTGGACTCCTTCAACATCGACGCTTTCATCAAGGGCAAATGGGTTTGCATCGACAACGGAGGAAAAACCATCGGCAACCAGGTCATGCGCCGGCTTGACCGCCCCATCACAGCCCAGAAGCTGCGCCTGCGCATCACGGGCAGCCAGGCCACACCCTGCATCTCCGAATTTGCCCTGTTCCGCCAGCCTGCGGGAGCCGTGCGCCCGTCCATCTTCCGCCGCGGCGACAACCTGGTCATCCTGGCGGACGGCAAGAACAAAATCCTCTACACGACGGACGGAAGCGAGCCCAAGGCCGGGTCCTCCGTCTATTCGCAGGGAGCCAAATTCAGCGAAAGCGGAGTTGTAAAGGCACGCTGCCAGTTTGCCAACGGCAAGCTCGGCCCCGTCAGCCGGGCGAAATTCGGCATCAGCAAAACCGGATGGAAAGTGAAAAGCGCCACCTCCGGCAATGCGGCCGCCGCCATTGACGACAACCCGGAAACCTCCTGGACCGCCAATTCCGGCGCTCCCCAGTCCTTCGTGGTGGACATGGGCAAACCCTACCGGGCCACCAGCTTCTCCTACCTGCCGCGCCAGGATGGAAAAACGGAAGGCATGACGGACAAGTACCAGTTTGAAGTGAGCGCGGACGGCAAAACCTGGAAAAAGGCGGCAGAGGGGGAATTCTCCAACCTCCGCGCCAATCCCATCGAACAAAACGTCAACCTCAAGGATGCCAGCGAGCCCGTGCGCTACTTCCGCTTTACCGGAACAAACGCGTTGGACGGCAACGGAGCTTCCGCCGCAGAAATCAACGTTTTCGGCACTCCCGCCCAAGGCTAGCGAACACAGCCCCGCTTGTTTGAACGTCTCGGCCCGAAAGGACCGGGACGTTTTTTCGTGGCCACGAAAAAGGACACGCGCATTTATCCGCTGGAGAGGAATTTCTCTGTTTCACGGCTTCCAGGTAACCCTATTGCTCCTTGAAAAAAGAGTTCCGGAAGTAATGGACGGCTCCACCCCGATTCCACCACCTTAATACATTCCTCATCCTTCTTCCGAGGCGCATCAAGAGACCGCCCGGACCGGAAGGGTCCACCAGAGGGCAGGCACTTTCCGAAACCACCGAAAGAATCCTTCGTATTCTCCAATGCCCCTCTCAGCAGGGCAGATGGAAGAACACTACCCCGGTTCCGCCGGAAAGGAAGGAACGCCAAGGAAAGCCTTTCTAGATGGAACTGCCTTGCGTTATCCTCTTCCCTATCCTGCCAGTCTCCCACTAGCCCCTCATCAGTCTGAGTGGAATGCCTTTCTCCCGCAATACGCACATACACAAAAAAGGCGCGTCCCGAAGGACGCGCCGCACAAAATCATGCCGACTTGGGAAAAGACTTATTCCTGGCCGCTGAAATCAGGAGTGAGGATCAGGAACTGGTCGCTGATGTCCTTACCCCTTCTCTTGGGAATGAAGGTGTCCTGAAGGTCGTCGTTGTCGTTCAGTTCCAAGGTTTTGGCACTCTGGGCAGTCGTGAAGATCAGCACCTTGCCGCGGAAACTTTCCGGGTCAAAGCGGACGGCATTGCCGGCAACCACCGTGGAGCCGTCATCGCCGGGAAGCACGGAGGTAACCATCAGGGGATATTCACCAACGGAGCTGCCGATACCCACCTTCTTGTTGTTCTCACCCTTGCGCATCACGTAGGAAATGCCCACTTCACCGGGAGTCAGGGCCTTGCCGTCATAGATTTCACCGTCGGGAGTGACGGTGGAACCGCCGGAAGCAGTCTGGACCTTGGCGTAGAAGTTGCTTTCAGACACGGACTCATTGGCCAGAAGCTGGCGGAAATAGTCATTGGAGGTGTCGCCCTGCAACGGCCCCAGGCCGGCCATGTAACTGTGCTGGGCCACCACGCGGTCAGCGGTGATGTCGTCCGGGAAATTGCCCAGCTTGCTGTTGGACTTGAATTCGTTCATCGCCACGCCCACGTTCTTCATGTTGGTCAGGGCCTGCATCTGGTCTCCCTTGTTGATCTGGTTGATAATGGGACCATACGCCACGGACGCGAGCAGCGCGATAATGGCGATAACGACCAAAAGTTCGATCAGGGTGAAACCCCGGCGTAACTGGCGTGTTGCAAAAGATACTTTCATTGTTGAATCTAATGGAATGTTTACAGTTTAAGAAAACCGTATGTGGTTATCTATGTTCGTTTCTACTATTAACGTCATTTCCTAGTCAGGACAAGCATATTCTCACAAAATTCTCGGGCCTGGAAACGCGGTTCCGGATTGCCGGAAATACAGGACGTTTCCCTGCCCGGAGAAACATGGAAAACGTCTTTACTTGCCGCGGCCGAAAAAGGCGCTCAAATCTTCCAGCGCTCCGGCGTCCGGTTTGTCCGCCTCCGCGATGACGCGGCGCTGAAGTTCCGTAATCTCGTCCAGCCCTTTGCGCCCCAGCTCCAGCATCCTGTTCATCTGGTCTGCGGTAAAGACGGCTTCCTCTCCGGAACCCTGCACTTCCACGAACTCGCCCCGGTCCGTCATCACCAGGTTCATGTCCACTTCCGCGTCCTTGTCTTCCACGTAGCAAAGGTCCAGCAGGGCCTCCCCTTCCAGCATGCCTACGGACACCGCGGACACGAGCCTCTTGAGGGGGGATTCCGTCAGTTTGCCCGCCGCCACCAGCTTGTTCACGGCAATCGCCAGAGCCACGGAAGCCCCGGTGATGGAGGCGGTGCGCGTCCCGCCGTCAGCCTGGAGAACATCGCAGTCCACCCAGATAGTGCGCGCGCCGATCTTGCCCAGGTCCACGGCGGCCCGCAGGGAGCGGCCGATCAGCCGCTGAATCTCGCTGGAACGTCCGTCCAGCTTGCCTGCCGTGATGTCGCGGCGCTTGCGGTCCAGCGTGGAATAGGGAAGCATGGAATACTCCGCCGTCAGCCAGCCGCCTTCCACACGCTGCACCTTCATCCAGCGCGGCACATCCTCTTCAATCGTTACGGCGCAAATCACCTTCGTCCGTCCGAAAGTCACCAGCACGGAAGCCGTGGCGTTCGGAGCGATGCCCGTTTCAAAGCTGATCGGGCGCAACTGGTCCACAAGTCGTTTATCCTGACGTTCCATGCGGTGAATCATGACGGATGCGGAGCGTTTTTTCAAATGGAAAGATGGATTTCCTGTGCCGAACCGGTAATATTTCTCCCATGAAACTTCCCGCCACCCGTGTAGCCGTCCTTGATGCCGTAGCCCTTTCCCGCCAGATGATGGAACACATGCCCAGGCTTTCCGCCTGGGCGGAGCGCCAGCGCATTTCCTCCTTCCCTCCGGCCTTTCCGGCGGTCACCTGCACGGCGCAGAGCTCCTACATCACCGGCCTCGCCCCGGAGGAGCACGCCATCCCCGGCAACGGCTGGTACAACAGGAACATGAACGAGGTGCAGTTCTGGAAGCAATCAAACAAACTGGTGCAGGGACCGCGCATCTGGGAAAAGCTGAAGAACCTGTACGGCCCCTCCTTCACCTGCGCCAAACTCTTCTGGTGGTACAACATGTACTCCACTGCGGACTGGAGCATCACGCCGCGGCCCATGTACCCGGCGGACGGCCGCAAAATCTTTGACATCTATACGCAGCCCATGGACCTGCGGGAAACCATCAAGCAGGACCTTGGGGAATTCCCCTTCCCCACATTCTGGGGCCCCATGGCCGGCATCGGCGCCACGCAATGGATTGCGGACTCCGTCCGGTGGATTGAGCAAAAATACCGCCCCAATCTCAACCTGGTCTATCTGCCCTACCTGGACTACGACCTCCAGAAATTCGGCCCCTCCTCCGGGGAGGCGGCCAAGGCGGCCCGGGCCATGGACGATCTTCTTTGCGACCTGATCGACTTCCTGGAACGGGAGGGCGTCACGCCGATCATCGTAAGCGAATACGGCATTTCCGACGTCTCCCGCACGGTAACCCTGAACCGCCTCTTCCGGGAACGCGGCTGGATCACCGTCAAGCCGGAACTGGGAACGGAAATGCTGGACGGCGGAGCTTCCAAAGCCTTCGCCGTGGCCGACCACCAAGTGGCCCAGATTTACGTCAACGACCCCTCCGTGCGGGAGGAAGTAAAAGCCCTGCTCTCCGCCACCCCCGGCGTGGAGGAAATCCGGGAGACGAACTTTTCCGGCCTGAATCCGGCCGCCTGCGAACGCCTGCCGGACTTCACCGCCGTGGCGGCCCCGGACACATGGTTCACCTACTACTACTGGACGGACGACGCCAAGGCGCCGGACTTCGCCCGCTGCGTGGACATTCACCGCAAACCCGGCTACGACCCCGCGGAAATGTTCTTTGATCCGGCCCTCTCCTTCCCCATGCTCCACGCTGCCCTGTTCCTGCTGAAAAAGAAACTGGGCTTTCGCGCCCTGATGAAAGTCACTCCCCTCAACGGGGACCAGGTGAAAGGCTCCCACGGCAGGGACAACGTACCGGACTTCCAGCAGCCCGTCTTCATCGGTCCTGCCCGCCTGCCGGAGGTCCATTCTCCGCGGGACGTGCATGAAGCCATTTTGGCGGCCTTCGCCTCCGACTTCCCATAAAGAGGAAACAGCCGGAAGACGGCGCGCTTCCACGGGAAAAAACTCCGGACTTCTGTCCGGACCGCTTTCATTCCGGATGCCTCACCCCGTCAGCCCAGGCGTTCCAGCAGGGCGTCCACGTCCAGGGAATCCTGCCCGTGGATCAATTCACCCAGCACAGGCACGTCGGAAAACTCCTCAATCATGCTCCGGTTCGTCACGCAGGCGGTATCCCATTCATCCTTCACATTGTTGAAAATGATCCCCAGGCACTCCAACCCGCGCGCCTTGATGGCGTCAAGCGTCAGCAGAGCGTGGTTGATGGCTCCCAGCTTGTTGCCGATCACCAAAAGAATGGGAAGATGGAAATCTGCGGCCATGTCGCTGAATCTCCGCTCTGCCGCGATCGGCACCTCCCAGCCGCCCACGCCTTCCACCAGCACGCAGTCATGCGCGGCGGCCAAAGCCTCATAAGCGCGGCGCACAGCCTCTTCATCCACCTGCGTATTCTCCAGCCTGGCGGCCACATAGGGACAGGTGGCATTCTTCAAAAACACGGGGTTCAACTCATCCAGCGTCAGGCCTTCCGGCCCCGCCTCCCGCAGAAGCCGGGCATCCTGCCTGTCTCCGCAGGCCACGGGCTTGAATCCCGCGGCATTCACACCCCGTTCCCTCAGGGCCTTCACAATCAGGCAGCTCACGTAAGTCTTGCCTGCTTCCGTATCAGTTCCGGTAACGATAAAATTTCTCATGATGGTAAGCTTCAGGGATGGGATCTTCTGATCTCCTCCAGTTGCGCGCGGGACGGCGCGGCATCATTCGTGGTTACCCAGTGGTTGATGAATGACCAGATGATGACGGCCAGCACCAGGCAGAACAACTTGGCTGGCCAGTTAAGCAATAGCAGTTTTTTCATTGGAAGGGGAAATATTCAGCAGCTCTTCAAGACGGGCCTTCAACTGTTCCGGATTCAGGTTGCGCTCCAGCTTGCCACCCACGGCCAGGGCAATGGCTCCCGTTTCCTCGGACACCACCACCACCACGCAATCACTCTCCTCGGACATGCCCACGCCGGCCCGGTGCCGCAGTCCCAGGGTACGGTCGCTCATCTCCTTCTGGGAAACGGGGAACACGCAGGCGGCCGCGGAAATCCGGTCACCGGAAATGACCACTCCACCGTCGTGAAGAGCGGTCTTCGTATGAAAAATGGTCAGGGCCAGTTCCGGGGAAAAAATGGCGTCCAGCTTCACGCCGGAATCCTCGATCGGCTTCATGCTGATGCTCCGTTCAAAAGCGAACAGGGCTCCGAACCGCTGGTTGGAAAGCTTGCTCACCGCCTTGCAGAAATTATCCAGGAAATCCACCCGCTGAAGCTTGGCGAAGGAGGAGAAAAACGGATGGCTGCCCAGCTTCGCCAGCCCCACGCGCAGCTCCGGCTGGAAAATCACCACCAGCGCCAGCGCCAGGCCGGGGGCGAAGATGCGCGTCAATATCCATGAAATTACGTTCAACTGGAAGAAAAAGGCCAGTACCACCAGGGCCAGGAAACAGGCGAACAGCCCCACCATGATGCGGGCGCCGCGCGTCGCATGGAAAGCGCGGTAAATCTGGTACAGGAACACCCACAGGATGAAAATTTCAACGATCGCCCTGAGCGCATCCTTGATCACAATCCAGTCCCACATGGGCACAAGCTACACAACAACCCCGACGATTGCAACACCGATCCTTTCCTTCCCTGTTGCCACGCGGGACGGGAACTGCTATAAGCACAGCATGAAATTCCGGGTATTTCTCTCTCTGCTATCCGCCGCGCTCATCCTCTCCATCTCCACGGGCTGCATCATCTCCCACTGCACCACGCCCGGAAACGGCACGGCACCAGCCTCCGCCGTGCGGCCCGGTCTGGAAGGCGAACTGAAAAAAGACGTCCGCTATCTGGCGAAAACCTGCCACCCCCGCCCGGCGGGCTATGAAAAAAACCAGGCCAAAGCCGTGGAATACATTGCCCGTTCCCTGGCGGACTCCGGAGCCAAAGTCACCTATCAGCCCTTCACGGCGGACAAGCGCACCTTCGTCAACGTCAGCGCCGTCTTCTCCGGAAAATCAGCCAAAAGAATCATCGTAGGGGCGCACTACGATACCTGCGGAGACACGCCCGGCGCGGACGACAACGCCAGCGGAGTCGCCGGGCTGCTGGCGCTGGGGCGCATGCTCAAAGGCATATCCCCCCAATACACCATTGAACTCATCGCCTACGCCAACGAGGAACCTCCGTACTTCGCCACGGAACACATGGGAAGCGCACAGCACGCCCAAAAACTTTACACGGAACAAATAGGAGTCAAGGCCATGATCTGCCTGGAAATGATCGGCTACTTCTCCGACAAGGAAAACAGCCAGACCTATCCGGGGCCCGGCATGGGAACACTGTATCCGGACAAGGGAAACTTCATCGCCATCGTAGGCAACTGGAACAGCGTCAGGCTGGGCCGCGACATCCAGAAAAGCATGCGCCCCTTCCTTCCCACCGTCCGCCTCAACCTGCCGCAGATCAAGGGCATGTGCATGGACTTCTCCGACCACCGCAACTTCTGGGCCAAAGACATGCCTGCCGTGATGATCACGGACACGTCCTTCTTCCGCAACCCGAACTACCACCAGCCCGGAGACCTTCCGGAAACGCTGGACTACCGCCGTATGGCCCAGGTGGTCCGCGGCGTCCACCAGGCCGTCCTGCATCTGGCCACGGAAGAAAAATAAAGGCCCCGCGCTGCGCGCGGCGTCAAACGGCCTGGCCGTCCATGATCGTGATGATGCGGTCGCCCCGCCGGGCCAGGTGCTCGTCATGAGTCACGATCACCAGCGTCTTGCGGGACTCGTCCGCCAGGCCGAACAGCAGGTCCAGCACTTCCGCACCGTTCTTCCTGTCCAGATTCCCCGTAGGCTCATCCGCAAAAATAATGGGGGCGTCGTTCGCCAGTGCACGTGCAATGGCCACGCGCTGCTGTTCCCCGCCGCTCAATTCGCCCGGCAGATGGTTCAGGCGGTGGGACAGGCCCACGCGGTCCAGCAGTTCCGTGACGTACTCCACGCGCGGCCTTTTGCCGATGGAAGAAGCCAGGCAGGCATTCTCCAGGGCCGTCAATTCCGGCATCAGCAGATAATTCTGGAAAATGAACCCCATGTTCCTGTTGCGGAAGATGGAGCGCCCCGTGGCGGACAGGGAATAAATATCCGTGCCGTTCACCGTCACTTTGCCCTCCTGGGGCGTTTCCAGCCCGGCGAGCGTGTACATCAGCGTCGTCTTTCCGGCGCCGCTGGGGCCGCACAGGAACACCTTCTCCCCGGCGGCAATATGCAGGTTCACCCCGTGCAGAATTTCAATGGACTTCTTGCCGATGGAATAACTGCGGTGGAGGTTGGCGGCGGTAATCACGGAATGCAGTATAGCGGAATGGCCGCCGGATTAAAGTTCTATATTGTCGATAAGACGCACGTCGCCGAAATAGACGGCGGCGGCCATCAGGGCCGGCTCCCGGTTCTCCTCCAGGGGCTGCATGGTCTCCGCATCCACAATCTCCAGGTAGTCGATCCGCGTGCCGGGAACGGCTTCAACCATCGCGGCGGCATGGTCCTTCACTTCCCGGACTCCTGCCCCGGACCTGAACTCGTCCCTGGCCTGGAGCATGGCCTTCCGTATCACAACGGCCTGTTCCTTCTGCTCCGGGGACAGCCGGGCGTTCCGGGAAGAACAGGCAAGGCCGTTCTCATGCCGCACGATCTCCGCGCCGTGGATGCGTACCGGAATATCCAGGTCACGTACCATGCGGCGGATAATCGCCAGCTGCTGGTAATCCTTCTTCCCGAAGATGGCGTCCGTAGGCTGCACCAGGTTGAAAAGTTTGGCCAAAACCGTGCAAACCCCGGAAAAATGTCCCGGACGCGAAGCCCCGCACAGCGTGGCGGACAAAAAGCCTTCCTCCACGCTGATGCTGCGCTCCCCGGCATACATCTCTTCCGGAGCCGGGGAAAACACGTAATCCACTCCGGCGGCCTCGCACAACTCCAGATCCTTCTCCAGAGTGCGGGGGTAGGTCTGCAAATCGGAAGTATTGTTGAACTGGATGGGGTTGACGAAAATACTGGCTACCACCACGCCGTCCTCCCCGGCCAGCTTTCTGGCCTGCTCCAGCAGGGAGCGGTGACCGCTGTGGAGCGCTCCCATCGTAGGAACGAGAACAACGGGATCATTCTGCCGGTGGTGTTTGGACAGGGCTCCCTTCAACTGAGCCTTGGTCGAAAAAGTTTGCATGCGCATAAAGTGGCCTCATGATGACAAAAGTTCAATCCTGAAATATGGCTAGAAGATTGACGCATGCCATTCCACATGTAAACTGGCAAAGTCAGAAGACGCTAAAAATTATGAGATTCTTCAAAACAGCATTATGTGTATCCGCTGCAATGGCATTCAGCGCCACTGCCAACGCCGAACTGAAAGTAGCTACAGTGGACGTGCAGAAACTCTTTGCCGACTACTACAAAACGCATGAAGCCCAGGCGGAAGTGGACAAGGCGGCGCAGGCGGTCCAGCAGGATAACAACACCCGTGCGGAAAGCATCAAGAAGATGGAAGCCGATTTCACCGAAATGGTCAAAAAGCTCCAGGACCCTTCACTGAATGAAAAGGATAAGAAAGATCTGGAACAGAAAGCCCAGATCACGCGCCAGCAGGCGATTGCCCTGGAACAGGAACGCCGCACTTATGTGGAACGCCAGCTCAAATCCCTTCAGGAACAAATGAAACTGCGTTCCACCAACATCATGGGTGAAATCACCAAGGTTGCGGAAGGCATCGCCACCAAGAGCAACTACGACCTTGTTCTGGACAAAAGCGCCCAGGCCCTCCGTTCCAACAACGTCTTCGTTTACACCAAGCCCAGCATGGACATCACCCCCACCGTGATGAAGGAACTCAACAAGGACGCGCCCGCAGGCTTTGATCCCACCAAGAAAAAGACCCCGGCCGTTCCCGCCGCACCTGCGGCCCCGGCCAAGTAACCCTTGACATTCCCCCCGGGAAGGCGGAATCATATCCCCATGAAGCTTTCACTTGAAGCCGTGGCCGCCCTCACCGGGGGAACAATCCTCTCCGGCGACCCCGAACTGAACGTGTTCGGGGTCGCTTCTCTTCTCGATGCCACCCCGGAGGAAGCCTCCTTCCTGGGCAACGAGAAATACTTTGAAGACTTCCTGCACACTTCCGCGGGAATTGTCCTGGTGCCTCCGGGACTACCCAAATATCCGGAAAACGTCGCATTCGTGGAAGTAGCCAACCCGTCCATGGCCTTCAACGCCCTGGTCAAATACTTCAAGGCTTCCTCCTATAAGTTCGTGCCCGGTATTCATCCCACGGCCATCATCGACCCTTCGGCGAAAATCAATCCGGACAGGGTCCGCGTGGGGGCTTACACCTGCATCGGCGCGCACTGCGAAATCGGCGACGGCACGGACATAGGCAACGCCTGCCAGATCGGCGACGGCGTCACGATGGGGGAAAACTGCCGCCTGCACGCCAACGTCACCATCCGCGAACGCTGCAAGCTGGGCAGCCGCGTCACCATCCAGCCCGGCGCCGTCATCGGCTCCGACGGCTTCGGTTTCCTGATGGGAGACAATGGCCGCTACGTAGGCATCGACCAGGTAGGCATCGTGGAACTGGGGGACGATGTGGACGTAGGCGCCAATACGACAATTGACCGCGCCCGGTTCGGCCGCACCGTCATCGGGGAAGGAACCAAGATAGACAACCTCGTCCAGATCGGACACAACGTCGTAGTGGGCAAGCACTGCATCATTGTCGCGCTGTCCGGAATTGCCGGCAGCACGCAAATAGGAGAGTATGTCACCATCGCGGCCCAGGTAGGTATTGCCGGCCATCTCAAGGTTGGTTCCAGATCCACGCTGGCGGCGCAGACGGGCGTTACGGCGGACATTCCGGGAGACGGAGCCTACTGGGGCACACCCGCCTCCCCCTTCAAGGACGCCTGCCGCCAATTTGCGGCTCTCAGAAAACTTCCGGCCCTCGTCAAGGAAGTCCATTCCCTCAAAAGGAAGCTGGATCCATCCGGAAACCAGGCAGAAACAGGACAGCCCGGGGACGGAGCCGCAGAAAGCCGTCCCTGAAAACAATCCTTCAGGCCTGCCCCGTTCCCCAGCGGCGGTGAAGAAACCGTTCCAAAGGTGAAAACAGAATCTTGTCCGACAGGAGCCCGATCACCACGATCACGAACATGATACCCACCACCTGTTCCATCGCGTTCAGCTCACGCCCATAGTGCAGAAGCTGCCCCAGACCGAACCCGGTCAGGATGGGAACGAAAATCTCCGCCGCCATCAGGGAACGCCATGCAAACGCCCAGCCCTGCTTCATGCCGCTCACCACAAACGGGGCGGAAGCGGGCAAGGTGACGTGGATCAGGCAATAAATGGGCCCGGCGCCCATCGTGCGGGCGGCCCTGACATAAATGGGCGGCACATTTCGCATGCCGTTGGCCGTAGCCAGAATGACGGACCACAGGGTACCCATGATCACCACAAACAGCATGGCGGACTCCGTCTGCCCGAACCACAAGGTAGCCAGAGGCACCCAGCACACGCTGGGCAGAGCCTGGAACCCCAGTGAAACCAGGCCCAGCGTATTCTGCATCAATTGAAACCGGGAACACAGCATGCCAAGGGGAATCCCCATCACCAGGCCAATGCCGTACCCCAGCCCCAGCCGCTTCACCGTAATCCAGGAAGCTTCCTCCAGAGCGCCATCCGCAAAGGAGGAGCGCAGGTATTCCCAAACCTCCAGCGGAGAGGGGAACAAATAAGGCTTCCAGACCTTCTCGTCGCTCAAATACTGCCATACCCAGATGACGACAATGAAAAACACGAGTGAACATGCGTGGGCTCCCCATTTGGACCATCTGCTCCTGTTCATTTCGCAGCTCCTTTCAAATCACGGGTGATGCGGGACGACAGCAGGGCCAGATCCTGGCTGTTGATATCCCTGGGATGGGGCAGATCCACGGAATACTCCTCGCAAATTCGCCCCGGATGCGGAGTAAACAACACCACGCGGTCCCCCAGACACACGGCTTCCCGCATATTGTGGGTAACAAAAATGATCGTCATGCCCCACCTGAGGTGGATATCCTGAATATCCTGGTAAAGCTGTTCCCGGGTCATGGCGTCCAACGCGCCGAACGGTTCGTCCATCAGCAGGATGCGGGGATTCGTCGCCAGCGCGCGGGCCAGGGCCACGCGCTGCTTCATTCCCCCGGAAAGCTCGTGAATATGGGCGTGCGTACAATCCTGGAGCCCGACCAGTTCCAGATTCTTCTCTGCAATGGCCATGCGCGCGCCGCGCGTCAGACCGGGCACCAGCTTCAGGCCGAACATCACATTCCCCAGCACGTCCAGCCACGGAAACAGCGCGGACTCCTGGAACATCACGGTACGGTCCCGGCCCGGCCCGCTCACGGGAACGCCGTCCAGTTCCACCGTGCCGGAAGAGGGGAACTCAAGCCCGGCGATAATATTCAGCAGAGTGGTCTTCCCGCAGCCGCTGGGGCCTACCAGGCAGACAAACTCCCCGGCCTTGATATTCAGGTTGATGCCCTCCAGGGCTTCCACCTTCCCCCGCCGTCCTTCAAACACCTTGGACACTCCGGCAATGCGCAGCTTGCACCCGCCCGGCCCGCAATGCTCTTCTCCCATAATCATCCCTGCGTTTCCTCCTTCATGGCCAACTGTTTCTCCTCCGCCGCCTCCGGTGTCACCAGGCCGGAAACGTCAGGAATCTCCTTCATGAATCCGGCGTGATAGGCGTCCTGCACAAACTGCTGGAGCTTGGGAATGGAAATCTTGTCCTTCATGTGAATGCTCTTCCATGCCCGGGCAATCAACTCCGGTTCAATCCTGGAATGGGTGAGCTCCTCCAGTTCCTTCACCACAATGGCCTGGGCCTCCTCCGGATTCTCGCGTATCCACTGATTCAACTCCTCATGCGCTTTCACGACGGCCTGCGCCACTTCAGGCTTCTCCTTCAAAAATTCGGACCCGCACACCAGCACCGTGGCTATGGACTCCTTTTCGTCCACCAGCACCTTCCCTTCGGCCATCATCACCAGACGGCTCACCCAGGGCTCCACCGTCCAGACACCGTCCAGCTTCCCCTGGCGGAACAGGCTCAACTGCTCCGGATTGGGCGTAGGAAGAATCTTCACGTCCCCACCGCGCTGCGTCACATGCAGGCCGCCGCGGGAAAACCAGGCACGGGCGGAAACATCCTGCGTATTGCCAAGCTGGGGCGTGGCTACCACCTTGCCGCGGAAATCCTGCGGCTCCTTCAGGCTGGAATCCTCCGGCACTACCAGGGAGGCGCCCCCTTCCACGGCTCCGGCGATCATCCTGATATCCTGGCCGCGGGAACGGACAAACGCGTTGATGGCGGGGCTGGGCCCCACATACGTCAATTCGATGGACCGGGCAAACACCGCCTCCATGGCGCTGGGCCCTGCGTTGTACACATACCAGTTGATCTTGACGTCCTTCCCGGTGGCCTTCTTCACGCGCTCTTCAAACCAGCCGTTCCCCTGCCGGGAAAAATGATGGGCCACCAGGCCCTGCACGTGGGTCACATTCGGAAAATGGCCGAAATTCAACTCAATCATATTCGCTTCCTCTTTCTTCCCGTCGCGGCAGGAAACGAGAGGCAGGCAGAGGGAGGCGGCCAGAAACAACAGGGGGAATCTTGAAAAAAGCATGGGGTATCAGACAAATGGTTGCAGGTTCACGGCATCTTGGCCGCACCCTTTCAGGCTCCGACTAGCAGAAAAAGACATCTGCGGCAAGTTCCCGCATGTGACGACTTTTTCACAATGGACAGCCGGATTGCCAATTCTGTTGAAAAACTCCCCCATTCTGCAACCCGCAAAATCCGGTCTATTGACAAGGACGCATGTTCCCGTTACAAAAAAGCGTTATTCGCCCCACGATGCCGAACAAAACGCACCAGTCACATTTCGGAGCATGGCTCAACCTGCCTCCGCCCGGGGACAGACGGGTGCGCCCTGCCGTCAAATACAGATGCACCCTTCTGCTGCTCCTTTACTGGGGCATTCTGTCCGCCATTCCGCAGGCGGGAAACAATGTGGCGGAAGTCGGCACCTCCTTCTCCCCCTGGATAGCGGTGCTGGAGCTTACCCCATTCATCCTCGTTCCGGCATTCCTGTGCCTCGTCCCCCGTACGGGGTCCCAATGGAGGGCCCTGATGATTGCCGCGTATGCGGGACTGGCCCTTTGCCTGCTGCTGAACCTGTCGCTTCCTGCGGACGGCTCATGGGGGGACCTTCCCCTGGCGGGACACTACGGCACACTTGCGTGGCCCGCAGACGGCCACCGGGAATGGCTTGTCACGCTGCCCCGCTTCTCCTCTTTCTGGAGCCTGCTCATTTATGTATCCCTTTCCAGCACCGGGACTTCTCCCATCCTGCGGCTGCTGGCGCTCGTCTGGTGGTTCCTGCTCTGCCTGGCCCCCATCAACACCGGAATAATAGGATACGCGGACCTGCTGGGCCCTCTGGTCATCATCGCCGCCATCCTGGCCTGCATGCACCTGGCGGACAAGCGCGCCTCCTGACAAGGCCTGCCGTTCCCGCCGGAAAGGCAGGCTCCATCTTCCTGTTCCTGCGGAATGGGGAAAATTCCTGCCTTCCCGGTTGAAAAACTCTCCCGCAGCCCGGCAAAAGGGAATACTGCTCCCATCGCCATTTCCCTGCCGCGGAAATGGGAGCGACCATGGCACGGAAGGTTCATAATCAAAGGGCTGTTCCACACCCGGTGAAACAGCCCTTTTCCAGATTTATTTCAAGGCCCCGCTACTTCCAGATCACCTCAAAAATATTCACGGAAGTATCCTTCTTGCCCGTAAGGCCGATAGCCTTGACCGGCTTCTTGACGGACTTCAAATTCAAGGTGGTCACTTTTTTGCCCTTGCCCAGATTGCCCACGGGAACCCAGCGGCCATCCGCGCCGCAGGCCTGAACGGTGGCTTCCCTGCCGTCCGACAGGACAATGGCCGAGTTCGCCCGCGGAGAAGTGCAGGGAATCTCCACCCGCTCCGGGGACAACTCCACGGGCAGGAACGTAGCCAGGTTGAAATCGCCGGCCGCGCCGCTGTTGCCGTCCTTCTTGCCCTTGTTGGCAAGATTGAGCTTGAACTCTTCCAGCGTCACCTCCTGCGGGGATGACCCGGCATTCACCAGCTTGACGCCCTTCACCACTCCGCCGATCTCCGCGGAACCGTCCGCTTTCAGCGGCACTTCCGTCCAGCCCTTCCCGTCCATGGAAATAAACAATTTGGCCCACTTCATATCCGGCGTCTTCAAATTGATAGACGCGGACTCCACGGCCGCGCCGGCAGGGATTTGAAGCCCCAGAGACTTCCTGGGGGGCAGCGGATGCACCTCCATGATGCGCTTCAGGGAAATATCCCTGTCTCCGGTCTCGGCCACGGCGCTCTTGAAAGCGGGAGCGTCCGTCAGCACGGAAGGAGCGGCGGGGGCGTTCACCTTGAAATCGCGTATGGCCGTCCACACGTCAGACTTGCCGCCGGGAACGCCCTGCACCGTGGCGCGGTAGCGCACAAAGCGGCCTTTTTTCCCGCTGCCCTGGTACTCCACGCGCACGCCGCTCGTTTCCGGCATCAGGGGCGACCATGACTGTCCGTCCATGGACACTTCCAGCTGCCCCTTGTTCACAGCATCCTTGTCGGAATCATTCCGGCCCATCACGATGGAAACGGTGCGTATCTCGCGGGGGACGCCCAGGTCCACACCGAAAAAGTCACCCTTCTTCTGTACTTCCTTGCAGTAAAAATAGGACTCGGGATCGTCATCCAGCATCTTTTCAATGCCGTTCTTCAGCTTGGTGGAAACGTACGGCTTCACCCTCCCCACGGCCTGACCGCTCACGCGGGAAAGCACGGGAGTGGACCCCAGGTCCAGCAACTCGCGCACGGCGGGGGCCATCACCAGTTCGGACGGCTTGACGGCCGTCTGCCACGGGGAATTCTTCTTGGTTACCTCCGTCACGTGCTTGTTGATGGCCTTGCTGATCTCCTTGCTGTAGCGCTGCATCTCCGCCAGCAGGCAGGCGGCCTCCATGGCATAATTCAATGCCGCGGCGGAATTCCCCGCCTCCGTGGCCTCCAGCATCTGCATGCTGTTCATCCCCGCCTTGCCGAGGGATTCAAACTGGATCAGCCAGGGCTCCACTTCCGCGACAAAGGCGGGATTGTTCGACTTGGCCCGGATTATGTCCGGAGCCTGGGCCATCTTCGCAAACTCGGCCTTCAGGCGTTCAAACGCCTTGCTGTCCGCCACCTTCGCGCCGCGGCGGCACTGGTCCAGAACCTGTTCCACCACGGGGGCGATCTCCACGGACTCCTCCTTGCGGTAATTGTGCCCGCTCGGACCGCCGTCGCTATTGTGGTTGGCAAACGTCTGCATCGCGGAGGCGCAGCCGGGGAACAAAATGCGGATGCTGTCCTTCCACGTCTTGTCGGAATCATACGCCTTGGCGTTCCAGGTCATGTTCGCCACGCTGAACAGGGAAATCTTGGAGGCCTCCGGCTTGTCCATCGGATTGGAAGCGAACCCCTGCATGTACGGCATGGCATCCGCATCCACGCCGTAGGTGCGCCCCAGGAACAGGGCGTGGCGGACATAATCCGTCACCGGGAAATTCCACCAGATGAAGGCGGGTCTCTGCAAAAACTTGTTGATTCCCTTCAGGGCCGGGGTGCGGATATCGCTCACAATGCCGGACCCCGTCCACATGATGCCGATGTCCTTGTCCAGATGTTCCCCCATCACCTCGTGATAACGGCCTCCGCCGCCGGAATACGCCGTGGGGCACACGATCAGCGGGGTTACGTCCGGCTTCTTGTGAATAAACTCCTTGTTCAGGTAATTCAGGAACTCCACCTGGCCTTCGGGCTTGGCCCCTTCCCCGCCAATGTCATCGAAAAACACGGCAAAGGAGCGGAACCCCAGGTCATACATCATCTCAAACTTCTTCACGGCCGCCTTCCGGTCCGCCTCTCCCCAGCGGATATCCGCACCGGGGTGCACGGCCCAGACGAAATTCACCTTGTTTTCCTTCGCAATCTTCACCAGCTCCTTCAAATCCTTGGCCATGTCCGCCGGATAAGGCTCCCGCCACCTCTTGGAAAAACCGTGGAACACGTCGTCCTTCGGGCCGTAGATGTAAGTATTCATCTTGTACTTCCCGTAGAACTTGAACTGGCTGATGCGGCCTTCCTGCCCCCACGGCAGCCCGTAAAAACCTTCAATGGTGCCGCGGAACGGCACGTCCGGCCAGTCCAGCACCTCCACTTGCGGAATTGTCACGCCGGAGGGCGTCTTCTCCGCCAGTTGAAGCAGAGTCTGGGCCGCGTAAAACAGGCCCTCGTCATCATACCCCGTCATCCGGATTCCCTGCGGCGTCACGCTCAGGGAATAGGCGCCCGCCTTCTGCGGAATATTCCCGGCAGGCTTCTTGCTCCCCTTGATGATGGACATCTGAACGGGCAGCCCGTTGGGAGACAGGGCGAACATGCTCTTCAGCGCATTCATGGTGGGGGCATCCTTGGCGCCGGTCAGCTTCAAGGCCGGGACCGTCACGGAACCGCCGCTCCTGGTCATCTTCTGGGGGATGGGATACACCGGCATCCTGGCCGCTTTTTTCGCGAGGCCGGATGCGGCGGAGGATGAAGCGGAGGGTGCGGGAGACTGGGCGAACAGAGGCAGGGCAAGCCCGGCCCCGAGCGCCGTGACCGCCATCATGGATCGGAAGGGAATCAAGTTCATAAGTGTAAAAAAAAGCCTGTACGGGACAAGTCGACGTAAATACGGACCAATCGCCTCACTTCTAGCAGGGTGGCCCCTGTATGTCAAATTACTTCGCCCTGGTACGGAAAGCTGCCCATCGTAACGAATGTGCCATGAAGACAGATAGTTGTTCCTGCGAGCATCACCGCTCCCCCGGCAGGGGCCCCGTACCCTCCATGCGTACTCCGGTTTGTACCATCATACGCGCCGCAGGCGGAGTCGATTCCCGAAGCGGAAAAAATGAAAACACATTCGAGGGGAACGAACCGGACAGGCCGCCGCCCCAGTACGAAAAGCTGAAAATGGACCCAGAAATTGTTCTTTCCTAACCCCTGGCAGGGAAAAATCCGGAAATATCGAAATAAACGACTACTTCCTTGCCTTTTTTCGTCCTGATCGTAATCACATCATAGGACTTTCCTTCATGCTGGACGAGCCCCTGCTTGAGCTTTTCATAATTCCCGTATTTCTTCTTAAGCCATTTCCCTTCGGCAGGAACACCATCCATCGAACTCTTGGCGCCAGTGATCACGACGGCCTTTTCAAAGCTGGAACCGTCTCCGCCTTTATAAGTGATGCGGGAGGCTGCCTCTTTTTTCCCGACCTTTGCAGGCATGGACGGGTCTTCGGTTTTGGCAACGGCGCACAGGCCGGGGACCAGCGCAAGAAATAAAACGGGTAGTAAGGTTTTCATGCTCTATGAAATATAAGAAGCACTCATTCCCATGTAAAGCTTTTTAAGACAAGAACATCCGCATAACCGCATCAGGAAACAGGCATGCGGGAAAACATATCAACAAGCCCCTGCCGTCCTCTTCCGGCTCGGCCTTTCACCTGCGGAACCATTCCCGGCCTACAACCACGCCGCCACTTCGTTTAAAGCCCCGACACGGGCCGTGGCGCAAGTCGGCCCATTCCCGGAGGAAAACAGAAAATTCCGTCCCACACCGGCGGAAAGGGCTGCCCGAACATCCCGTTCCCGGTCGCCGACGGACACGCAGGATGCCATATCCAGCCCATGCGCGGCGCGGGCTTTCAAAAACAGGCCGGGATTCGGCTTCCGGTCGGGATGGCTGTCATCCACGCTGGGGCAGTGGAACACATCCGCAATCTCTGCCCCGGCGTCGAGGAACACATCCTTCATGTAATCCGTCAGCCGTGAAAAATCCTCTTCCGTAAACATGCCGCGGCCTATGCCGGACTGGTTGGTCACCACGATCACCAGATACCCCTTCTCCTTCGCCCGGCGGCAAAGCTCCAGAATTCCCGGCACCAGCTGGAAATCCTCAATGCGGTGCACATACCCCCCGTCCACGTTTACTACGCCGTCCCGGTCCAGAAACAGGGCTTTACCGTCCATACATCTCCTGTTCAACCAGCTCGCAGACCAGATGACCCACGGCAATGTGCATCTCCTGAATATTATTCGTGGCATCGGAAGGAACGGCAATGCAGAAATCCGCCTGCTCCTTCATGGAGCCTCCGCCCCGCCCCGTAAGGGCTATGGTCCGGATGCCCATGCTCCGCGCCAGCTCCATCGCCAGCACGATATTCCGGCTGTTGCCGCTGGTGGAAAGCCCTACCAGCAGGTCCCCCGCACGCCCTACGCCTTCAAGCTGCCGGGCAAACACGGTATCATACCCGTAATCATTCCCTACGGCGGTCAGAATGGACGTATCCACCGTCAGGGCCAGGGCATTCATGGCCGGCCGGTTCAACTTGTAGCGCCCCACCAGTTCCGCGGCTAGGTGCTGGGAATCCGCGGCAGACCCGCCATTGCCGCAGAACATGATCTTGTTCCCGGCTCGGAGAGTGTCCGTGCAAACGCGCGCCACCGTTTCAATATCCCCGGACAAAGCGGCCAGCGCCTTGAAATTGTCCGCTATCCCTAAAATCTGTTCCCTGATGTAATCACTCATTCCGGTCTCTTCTTCATGCGGTTGATAATATCGGTGGAGGAAAAGCCCTCCAGCCGGGGCAACTCAACGGCCCTGCCCCCATAGGACACCACATACTGCCCTTCCGGCCAGCGTTCCAGAGGGTACCCCTCCTTGGCGATCACGTCCGGGCGTAGCTTCTCGATCAGCGGAAGCGCCGTATCCTCGTCGAAAAGAACCACGTAATCGATGAAATCCAGAGACGCCAGCAGCAGGGAGCGGAGTTCCTCGTTATTGACGGGCCTGTCCTCCCCCTTCAGCCGCTTGATGGACGCATCCGTATTCAGTCCCACAAAAAGCACGTCGCAGGCCTTGCGCGCCTTCATGAACGAATGTAGGTGGCCCAGATGCAAAAGGTCGAAACAGCCGTTCGTAAACCCTACCACCTTCTTTTCCTTCCGGAAGCGTTCCGCCAGCTCCGCAGCAGCTTCCGCCGTCAGGATATTGTTTCGGTGATGCCAGGAGGAAACCTTGCGGGCCTTCTCCTCCAGCGCCTCTTTCAACTCCCCGCCGGTCACGCTCGCCGTGCCGAACTTGCCCACCACGATTCCGGCGGCCACATTGGACACGACCAGAGCCTCAGGCACCGTGGCACCCGCCGCCAGGGCCGCTCCCAGGCTGGCCAGGGACGTGTCCCCGGCGCCGGATACGTCAAACACCTCGCGCGCCTCCGTGGGAATGCACACAAAATCGGCGGGATT
Source organism: Akkermansiaceae bacterium (assembly GCA_021202525.1). Classification (GTDB taxonomy): domain Bacteria; phylum Verrucomicrobiota; class Verrucomicrobiia; order Verrucomicrobiales; family Akkermansiaceae; genus Akkermansia. The sequence continues at coordinate 66,162 of JAJQCV010000015.1, forward strand.
GGAGGAAGGAATGAAAATCATCCCGTGCTCGCTCAAAGTCACGAGCAAATTCTCAATGCCGAACTCGTCAAACAACTTTACGGCGCCTTCCAGGGCCGCCTTCTCCCACATCGGAGTGGAGGGATTCAAACAGATCCCCGTGGCCTCCTGAAACTCCTTCATATTCGGCTTCACCAGAGTCGCCCCGCGATAACGGGAGTAATCCGCCCCCTTGGGGTCCACGATGACGGGCTTTCCGGCCGCACGGCACCGGGCAATCACGGCGGGAGCGGTTTCCCCGTCAAACAGGCCCTTGCCATAATCGGACAAAAGGACAAGATCGGCGTCCGGCAGGCAGGCATCCACCCGTTCCAGGAACCTGGCGGCCAATTCCGGCGCCATCTTCAATTCCTGCTCCTGGTCCGCCCTCAGCAAATGATGTTTTCCCGCCACAAAACGGATCTTCACCGTCGTCTCGTAATCCCGGCACTCCACCAACTCAGGGGTGCAGCAAGTATCTTCCAGAAAAGCCTTCACCTGCCGTCCGTTCGCATCGTCCCCCACCACGCTGACGAAAGTGGTCCGGCACCCCAGAGTGCACAAATTGGACACTACGTTCCCCGCACCGCCCAGCATGCGCGTCTCCCTGTCCATCCTCATGATGGGAACGGGAGCCTCCGGAGAAATCCGGGTGACGCTGCCGACCACACTATACTACAACATCACGTACCACAACCAATCATTAAAAAAAAAATTAAATCCATCAATCAATGTATGCCGCCGGTTCATTGGAGACGTTTCTTTCTACCATGCCCCGCCTGATAAGGCAAGGACAGTTGAAAACCGCCGGGAAACCGGGAAAAAAGGTAAAATCCCCGTCTCCCCGGGCTGCCTGCGGCATCTCCCTGCCCCCTCCGGACCGCAAAAAATGGGTCAGTCACGATAAAAATCTTGACCTCCAGGCGGGAAAGCACTACCTATTGTCTCCCGTTCCCGGACGAATAGAAAAAGGAAAATAAATCATGCGTGAAGTTACCGTAAGAAAAGGTGAACCTATCGACCGCGCTCTCAAGCGCCTCAAAACCAAACTGGATGTCGAAGGCATTCTGGACGAAATGCGTCGCCGCCGTGCCTTTGAAACCCCGATGGACGAACGCCGCCGCAAGGCCCGTTCCGCCAGCAAGCGCAACAAGGTGAAATGGCGCTTCAACAACAGGAGCGAAGAAGCCGCCGTCGAAACCGCCGAAGCTGCTCCCGTTTCCGCTCCTGAAGCTTAAATCTCCATTGGTTCGGGAATAGAACCTCTTTCAACAAGGGCAACCCTTCTCCAAGGTTTGCCCTTTTTGCTTACCTCAGCAACATGAATCAATCCGCCCAGCTCTTCTCCCGTGCGCGCGCCGTCATACCGGGCGGCGTCAACTCCCCCGTCAGGGCCTTCCGCAACGTGGACGGCGATCCCTTCTTCGTCCAGTCCGCCAAAGGCGCCTACATCACGGATGCGGACGGCCGCCAGCTCATCGACTACATCGGCACGTGGGGCCCCGCCATCCTGGGGCACGCCCCGGAAGCCGTCCTGAATGCCGTACACGCCGCCGTGGACCGGGGGCTGGGCTATGGCATCCCCGCGCCGGCGGAGGTGGACATGGCGGAAATGATTGTCCGCATGGTGCCCTCCGTGGAAAAAGTGCGCATGGTCAACTCCGGCACAGAGGCCACCATGTCTGCCATCAGACTGGCTCACGGCTATACCGGACGCCGTAAAATCATCAAATTCATCGGCTGCTACCACGGGCATGTGGACTCCCTGCTCGTCGCGGCGGGTTCCGGCGCACTCACCTTCGGGGAACCGGACAGCGCGGGCGTTCCCCGGGAAATGACGCAGCTCACCATCACCGTGCCGTACAACGACCGGGAAGCCGTCAAAAAAGCCTTTGAACTCCATGGCCGGGACATTGCCGCCGTCATCCTGGAACCCTTCCCCGCCAACGCCGGGCTCTACTTTCCTCAAAACGGTTTTCTCCACTTCCTGAGGGAAATCACCCTCCAGTATGACTCCCTGCTCATCTTTGACGAAGTCATGACGGGCTTCCGCGTCGCCCCCGGCGGCGTCCAGCAGCTTCACGGCATCATGCCGGACCTCACCTGCATGGGCAAAGTCATCGGCGGCGGACTTCCCGTGGGCGCCTTCGGTGGCCGGGCTGAAATCATGGACTGCCTTTCCCCGCTGGGTCCCGTGTACCAGGCCGGCACCCTCTCCGGAAACCCCGTGGCCATGGCGGCAGGGCTGGCACAGCTCCGGGAACTTCTGGAAGGAAACGCCTATGACCGCCTGGAGCAACTGGGGGCGCGGCTGGAGGCAGGCATCCGGGAAGCCATCCGGGAACACGGCAGGAACTACACCTTCCACCGCGCAGGCTCCATGTTCTGCCTCTTCTTCACGGAAGAGGAAGTCTATGATCTGGACACGGCCCAGAAAGCCTCCAAGGCCCTCTTCAAGCCCTTCTTCTGGAACATGCTGGAACAGGGCGTCTACTTCGCCCCTTCCCCCTATGAAACGGGATTCATCTCCCTGGCCCATACGGAAGAAGACATTGACCGCACGGTGGAAGCCGTGCATGCCAGCCTCTCCAGGCTCGGCTAACGCGTCACAACCGTTTCATTCTCCGTGGAATGCGCCGCCCTCCGGCGGTTGCAGTCCACGATTTGGAGTGACAGATGACGGCCCTTCCCTTATAAGGATGGCATGAGACAGATGGCAGGTTCTGTTCTGCTCGCGTCCGTGGCGGCCCTCATGGCAGCTCCGCTGGCAGACGCGGAGGAGAGAACAATCCGACTTACAGAAGAGGAAAAACAGGAACTCAGGGAGGCGAACGAACGCCTCCTGCCCCTCACGTTCCGCTTCCTGTATGACTCCTGGCCTCTGGATATCATGTCCCCCGGGAAAATGCAGGAGGAATTCAACTCCATCCTGCAATGCTACCAAATGATGGAGCAATTCCGGGAAACGGGCAGGCTCCTTCTTCAGACTCCGGGCCGCAACACGCCCCTGCACCTCTGCATCGCCATGGGACTGAACAAGCTGGCTGTCCGGATGATAGAAGCGGGAGCCCCCGTCAACGCCCAAACCGTTTTCTCGCATGACGGCATGAAGGACCCCGGAGACACGCCTCTCATCTGGGCATGTTCGGCGGGCATTTACCAGGACTCGGCGGCGGCGGACAGGCTCCCTGTGGTACAGACCCAGCTCAGGCACGGGGCGGACCCGGATCTGCCGGGGACGGGAGGCATTACCCCCTTCATGTGGGCCGCCGTCCTCACCAACTCCGACCCGGAACAGGAAAAAATTGCCCTGGCCCTGCTGGATGCCGGCAGCCCGGATCTCAAGCGCAGGCTGCACGCCCATGCGCGCGGAACAGGGTTCTCCAGCCTTTCCACGGCCATTCTTAAACGGTTGATCGAAGCAGGCTGTGATGTAAACGAACGTTTCTTTGTCAGCAAGCAATCACCCCTCCACCTGGTCTGCACCAGGGAAGAACCGCCGGAGCGAGTGATTCCGCTCATTGAACTCCTCATCAAGGCAGGGGCGGACCCCAACCAACTGGATGTGGACGGCCTGACGCCGCTGATGGCCTGCAATTCCCCGGAAATAGCCGTCTGCCTCATGAACAACGGCGCCAATCCCTCCCTCCGCAACGAAGACGGCCAGACGGCCTATGACTTTCACATGAAAAACGGGTATCCGGAAATTGCGGAAGCCATCAAAAAATGGCAGGCGGCACAGAAAAAAACTGCACGGGATCAGTAAAACACGGCATTTGGCGCTGATTCGCTGATTCCGCAGGAAATGAAGCCGTAATCACCCGAACGGAAAAAGCGCCCGCGGACAACATTCAAACCGCCTGTCCTTTTTTCCTCCTTTTTACAGGGAAATGTCCAATGACAGGCCACATGTCCTATCCCCATGCGAACCTGACTGCAAACAAGGCAATCCTTGAAGCAATTTTGCGGGAAATGCAGATGTTTCCCTCAAAATTCGCCGGCAAACATACAACGCCCCCATCCACAATGTCCACAATGTCCACAATGTCCACAATGTCCACAATGTCCACAATGTCCACAATGTCCCAGCGGACGGTTGCTTGAATGGCCGCTATGATATAGTCACCCATCTTCCTTTCGGCCACGCACCCCTTCCTCCGAAACAAGCCGCGTACCCTGCCCAAACGGCCAAAAAAAGCCGTCTCCCCGAAGGAAGACGGCTTTGAAAAGGGAAAGCGGCTTACTTATTCTTCCGCTTCAATGCCTTCACCGATCATCTTGAGATCTTCCGGCATCTTGCCTGTAGCAAAGTAGCCTTCAATTTCCTCAAGAGAACGGCCCTTGGTTTCAGGCAGGAAGAAGGCCACCGTGATGAAGTACAGCACCGTAATGCCGCCCAGCGTAAAGAACACGCCGGAATAGCCGCAGCTTCCCACCCACGGGAGGAAGGAACCGGCAATCACCGTGGACACAAGCTGGTTGATCAACAGGGCGATCGCCATGCCGTTGGAACGGATGCGGGCAGGCATCAGTTCGGACAGGGCCAGCCAGACGCAAACGCCCGGGCCCGTGGCATAAAAGGCGATGAAGATGATGAAAAAGGCAGTGACGCCCCAGCCTACGGAGGAATCCGGCTTTTCACCTAATTCCGCCTTCAGGATGGAAACGGGCTTCATGGCATAGCCGTCCTTGCCGGCCACAACCATCTTGTTGGTGGAATCCGGCACAGCCTTGATGACGGCCAGGGAGGCTTTGTCCTCCTCCTTCTTGATATCCTCGGGCTTCTTCGTCAGTTCGGAAAACTCCACGACGGAAAGCTGCGTGGAGGATCCCATCAGGAACTGATACCAGGCGGGATTGGCTTCCGGCTGGTCATAAGTGATGATCAGCTGCATCCTGTTGATATCCTTGTCCGCCATGCCGTTCTTGGAAAGCAGGTCCTTGACGAATGCGGAATCAGGCGTACGTTCCAGCTGCAACGTACGAATGCTGTCCACTTCCTTGCCTTCTTCAAACTGCTTCTGGACGGCGGGGCTCTGCTGTGCCAGCAGGGCCGCCACGTCGGAAGTCACGTCCTTGCGGACCTCTTCCACGTTATTGAACAGGAAACCGGTCCCAAGCAGGCCTACCACAATACCGGCCGTGCCGATCTTGAGCAGGAACTTGCGGCCCTTGCGGTCCACCAGCATCATGGCGACGATGGTCATCAGGCAGTTCACCACCTTGATGGTGAAATCCGCCCAGTTGGCGGTCGTGCCTTCCAGACCGGCCTGCTGGAATACCTTCACGGAATAATTCAGCACGGAGTTGATACCCGTAGCCTGCGTGAATGCCAGAACAAGAACCGCCAGAATGAAGGGATATACATATTTGCGCTGAAGAAGGGACTCGCCGGAGGAACTCTGCTTCTTCAGCTCTTCCGCCTTCAGCTTCTCTTCCTCTTCAATATGAACCATTTCATCAAACACCTCCTGGGCGCGCACTTCCCCGTAACTGCGGACGAGCACGGCCATGGCCTCATCCTTGCGGCCGCGGCGGAACAAATAACGGGGGGATTCGCTCAAACGGAAGGAGCCGAAAAACAGGAACAGGCCGGGAATGGCGCAGACCCAGAAAATGGCCTGCCAGGCAAACACCTTTGCGGAAGCCAGTTCTTCCTCGCTCACGCCGGAATCCTCCACGCCGCCTACGTAGCTGGCGGCAAGCAGGCCTATCACAGCGGCAAACACCAGACCAACCGTCAGCAGGAACTGGAACATCCCCGTGCCCTTGCCCCGGGACTCCGCACTCAAACATTCCGCCAAATACAGCGGAACCACCACGCCGACAATACCGGCACTGGCGCCCTGCAAAATGCGGCCCAGCAGCATGATGCCGAACACTTCCTGGGACAGGCAAATCACGGGAATACTCAGCGTGAACAGGGCGGCGGCGATCGTAATCAAAGCCTTGCGCCCCATCTTGTCGGCCAGATAGCCCGCAAACAGGGAGGAAAGCACGCTGCCGAAAAGCACGGCGGCCACCACCTGGGAAAGCTGGGAGGGATTAAACCCGGCCGTCTGCTCAATGTAAGGGAGAGCAGCAGCAATGACGCCGACGTCCACACCGTAGAGAAGGCCGCCCAAACCGGCCATGATGAGGAGGTAGCGCATGTACCGCTTGGCCGCATCCGGGACGGCGGCCTTCATGTTTTCTTGGTCTGTCATGGTCGTTGCATTCTAGTAAAATGACTTTGCTCCGCAACCAAAAAGAGGCCATTTCCACAAAAAACTGGTTCCCGATGCCTTCCGTATCAAGGGCAGGTCCATTTTTCGCCACCACCGCAAGGGGAGCCATCACAGAAAAACACGTTTTCCCAAAGAGCGTCCCTTCCGAACGCCTCATGACCACACGGTTACTGCACGGCGGGAGAAGCTCCCTTCCCCAGCCGTTTTTCAATCAGGCTCACGGATAACTCTGCGCACAGCCGCAATTCATTGTCGGCATCATGGATGAGTTCCTTGAGCGCGGCGAGGGACGGTTCCGTCCCAATTTCCCCCAGAATACGCGCGGCGGAACGTTTCAACACAAAATCATCCGCCTCATTCAGCACCTGGATGACAGCGGCCTCTCCCGTGGGGCCAATGGCCTTGCATTCATCCTCCCACCTCTGGGGGTCTTTCTTCCACTCACTCAAAAGCATCCCGAATGCGCTCTCCTTTTCCGGACCGCGCAGCAAAAATCTCAACAGGGAGGAAGGAACTTCGCAATCAGCCTTCTTCAACTCTTCCGTAACGTAATACACCACGCGCTGGGCCTCCGCATCCTGTTCTTCCGCCCATACGGCCAGGGCGGAAGCCAGGGCGGTCACATACTCGGCATCACGCCCCCACGGCTCCTTGAGCAATTCCACCAGCCTGGAGGAAACCTCATGGCGCAGCTTGTCGGGCTTCACGGCGGCAAGCCGCTTTGCCGCCGCAATAACGCGCCGAATATCCAGGGAGGACAGCTCCTTTAAATTCGCCAGCACGAAATACTGGTGCCGTTCATCCTGAAGGGCGGCGGAAGCCGGGCGAGCCTCAAACTTGTCTCGGTTCAGGATCACTTCCACAAAAGACCGTTCCTTGTCCTCCAGCGTCACCTCCCCCAGCCTGGAGACGACATCTACAAACTCCTTGAATGTAATCGGCGTGGGCGTAATGACGAACAAACCGCCTCCCGTACCCTTCCGGTCGTAAAACATCGGCTCGTCTCCGGACTGGGTCATCCGTTTCAGATAACTCTTCACCATGTCCCGGTTGGCCGCATTGACGCCTACCACCCACAAACCCAGGACGCCCTGGTCCTGTTTACGGGCAATAGCGGCAAACAGGGGCCTAAGGTCCCCTTCTCCGTAATTCTGGACGGAAGCCTTCGGTACGGTGTCGGGGGGCAAAGCCATGCTGTCGGCACAGTCCTGGGGGGCTTCATCCTCCCGGACTTGTTCGGAACCGCTACCGCCAAGCAGGGAGGGATTCACCTTGACGGGATAAACATACGGCAGAGAGGCGATGCCGCCGGCAAGCAGAAGTCCCAGTACAATGAACACCGCCTTGTGCCGGCGGCCTGAAAAAGCCATCAGCGTCCCGGCCAGACAGGCGAAAAACAAAGCGAAAGCCTTCTGCTGCGGCTGAAGCAGCAGGGAAAGAAAGGACGTTCCATCCATCTCCGTAGAGGCATTGTAAAAAATCCATACGCACCCGGCTCCTATAAGCAGGGAGGCGCCGAGGCACACCAGTTGAATCAGCCCCGTTTCCATCACGGCGCTCTGAAAACCCGCCCCGCGGTCCTTCCCGAAATTGTCATCGGTAATCCCCTTCGCCCTGGCAAAAGGCTTTTTGGACATCAGCTTTTCCCTGTCGCAAAGAAACTCATGCCCGCACTTGCCGCAACTCACCATGGACCCCTCCTCGGAAGAGGGGACATTGATATGCTGTTTGCATTTGGGACAGTTCAGATTCACTCCCCTTCAATATGATATTTTTGATTCTTTTGCAATACCCGTGTCGCAATCTTTTCTTCACGGTTTTCCGTGCATGAATATTAAAAAAAGTTCCTTGTTAATACTATCCGCCGGAGAAACCTCCTTCCCGGGCAAAAACACGGCCATTCCTTCTCTGGAAAACATGAACATATCTTTATTGACAACATATCATTAAAAAAAACCGGGAAGACGGTACAAGCGCGAACGTGCATGCATCCCTCCTCACCCAAGTTCCCTGGCGGAAAATTTGCCGTGTTCCCTGCTTTAAAACAGAAAAATAGGTATTCCCAAAGAATCCTAT
>JAJQCV010000052.1 GCA_021202525.1 Akkermansiaceae bacterium
ATATTAGAATGATAGGAATAACAGGGAGCTGCAAAATTCCCCTGTCACCCCTATTATCCTCATGTTCCCTATCATAGGCTTCCTTGCATTGCAGCGTTGATTTATCACGGATTAGAAATCCGCAACAGATGTTTTCCATATCCCTGTCTTTTGCCTTTTAAATATTTACTTCAATTCAGAACACAAAAAAGGGGCAGGATTTCCTATCCTGCTCCCTTGAAAATAATGACGGGCAAATGATTTAATACGCCAATTCACCGTTCATGACGCGGCGTTCAAACTCGGCCACATCCACCACCTTCCCGCTCAGGCGGGCGTGTTCCGTGGCGAAGGCCATCACGTGGGAATGGGCGGATTCCTCAATGGAAGTGGTCATGTCTGCCGGGGAGGGCACCGTGAGCATGTCGTCGTACAGCGCCTGCACTAGTCCCCAGTCGCCTCCGCCGTGTCCCTGGTAGCCGCCTTCCAGTTCTTCCAGTTCCACCACGCGGAGCCGGCCTCCGAAGTGGGGCGTCACGGTGATTTCCCCAAGGCCGTTTTCCTTGTAAAAGACCCCGGCGCGGATCTTGCCTTTGGTGCCGTACACTTCAATGTGGCGCCCCTGTTCAAAGGCTGTCATCGTGAAGGTGCCGGTCAGGCCGCCTTCAAAGCGCATGATGGAGACCTGGTGGTCCGGCTGGTCGTTGTCGCACTGAAGGTAGTCCCTGCCCCACGGGGAGGTTTTGAGCCATTCATAAATTTCCTCCGCCGTGGCTTCCCGGGCGCGGTCGTACACCATGCCCAGCCAGCGTTTGCATTCGTCGTCCGTGGCGTATTTGCGCGCGTCCCAGGGGTCTTCCCCCACGGGAGTAGTCCAGTCCGTGCAGCGTTCCGGCCGCGGAGATGAGAGCGTCTTCCTAGTGAAGAAGGAGAGTTCCCCGAAGCTGGCGACGGACAGACATTTGCGCCGTCCCATGAGCCAGTAGAGGATGTCCATGTCATGGCAGCATTTGGCTACAATCATGGGCGTGGAGGTCTTGCTGTTCCCCCAGTGGCCGCGCACGAAGGAGTGGGCAAAGTGCCACGCCCCCACGCCTTCGTTGGCGTTGAAGGTGACGATGTCTCCGATTTCCCCGCTGTCGATGATTTTTTTCAGCGTACGGTAAAACTGGGTATAGCGCAGGACGTGGCACACGGCCACACGGCGGTCCAGGTGTTTCGCCAGGTCGCGCAGTTCCAGGGCTTCTTTCAGCGTTTTGGAGATGGGTTTTTCCAGCAGGACGTTGTAGCCCAGTTCCAGGGCCTTTTTACAGGGGGCGTAATGGTAGTCGTCCTGCGTGCCGATGATGGCGACGTCCGCCAGGCGCGGTTGCGCCAGCAGGGATTCCGCATCCGGAAACAGGCGAACGGAGGCGCGTTCCTCCTCCGGCGCAAAGTTCCGCACGGCTTCCGCGCGTTCCTTCACGGGGTCCGCCGCCGCGGCAATGCGGTAACGGTCCTTCCGTTCCATGGCCAGCTCCATGTAGGTCCGGGTGCGGGAACCGCAGCCGATGCCGGCGAGGGAGAGTCTTTCTTGTTCAGGCATGAGTGTGACAAACGGGAGGATGGTTCAAAGAATGCCGGATTTGACAAGGAGGGCCTCCGCATCGGGATCACGCCCCATGAAGTCCCGGTAAAGTTCCGCCGCGGGCTTGCTGTTGCCCTTGCTCAGAATGCAGCGGCGAAAGTCGCGGCCGGTCTGCGGGTTCAGCACCCCCTCCTTCAGGAAGCGGCTGAAGGCGTCTGCTTCCAGCACTTCCGCCCATTTGTAGGAGTAGTAACCCGCGGCATAGCCCATGGGGTCCGCAAAGATGTGGGTCAGGCGGCGTGCAACGGACGGGCTGCGGTGCGTCATCGGTACCCGGTAGTCCGCCAGAATGCATTCATCCGTTTCCTCCAGGGCGCCGCCCTTGTATTCGGGCCAGTGGGCATGCAGTTCCAGGTCCAGCTTGCCGAAGCAGAGCTGGCGCATGAATGACGTGCCGCTCATGTAGTTGCGCGCGGCGCGCATTTTGGCGAAGAGTTCTTCCGGAATTTTTTCACCGGTTTCATAGTGGGCGGCAAAGATGTCCACGGATTCCCGTTCCCAGCACCAGTTTTCATTGATCTGGGAGGGCAGTTCCACGAAGTCCCAGGCCACGCTCGTTCCCGCCAGGGATTTCACTTCCACATCGGAAAGGAGCTGATGCAGCAAGTGGCCGAATTCGTGGAAGACGGTTTCCACTTCCATGTGGGACAGCAGGGCCGGCCTGTCCCCGACAGGCTTGGTCATGTTCCCGACCATCAGGCCCAGGTGGGGCACCCGCGGGCTGTCGCCGCGTGGCGGCTCCCCGACGCTCAGGCAGTTCATCCAGGCTCCCCCGCGCTTGGAGTCGCGGGGATGCCAGTCGGCATAGAAGGAACCCATGTGTTCTCCGGTTTCCGAGTCGTGCAGGTCATAGAACAGCACATCCGGATGCCAGACTTCCACGGCGCCTTCAGGCATTTCTTCCCCGGGTTTGGCGACCGCCGTTTTTCTGGGCGTTACCGTAATTCCGTACAGGCCGGAGTAAATGGAAAACAGGCCGTCCATGACCTTCTGCACGGAGTAGTAGGGCCGCAGGTCTTCCTCGTCAAAGGCGTACAGCTCCCGGCGGCGCTTTTCCGCCCAGTAGGAGGTTTCCCAAGGGGAGAGTTTTTCCACGGTTTTCCCAGTTTTTTCCTCCTTGTATTGGCGCACGGCTTCCATATCCTCCAGGAAGGAGGGCTTCACTTTGTCGTGCAGGTCATTGACGAAGTCCAGGGCGTTCGCGCCGCTGGCCGCCATCCGGCGGGAGGTGGTGTAGTCCGCAAAGGAGCCGAAGCCGAGCAAGCGGGCCTTCCGGTCGCGGAGGTCCAGGATTTCCGCAATGAGGGCTTCGTTGTCGTATTCCCCGTCCCTGCCGATGGTGCAGGAGCCTTCCCACACCTTGCGGCGCAGATCGTCGGAATCCGCAAATTGCAGGACCGGCTGGAGGGAGGTGAATTTCTGCGTGAAGCGCCATTCGGGCTTTTCTTCCGTACCGTGGCCGTTGGCCAGGGCGTCCAGGCGGGCAGCTTCCCGCGCGGATTCCGGCAGACCGGAAAGCTCCGCCTCATCCGTCACTACCAGTTCCCACGCATTGGTGGAGTCCAGGACGTTTTCCGCAAATTTCTTGGTCTTCAGAGAGAGCTGCGCTTCTATTTCCGCGTATTCCGGCTTTACTTCATCCGGCAGGTCTGCTCCGCTTTCGCGGAAGTCCGCCAGGGTTTCCTGGATGAAGCGCTGTTTCACGGGGGAGAGGTCTTTCACCCAGTCGCAGGCCGCGGCGGCCTTGAGTACTTTCCACAACATGGGATTCAGGGAAACTGAGGAGGAGAAGGCCACCACTTCCGGCAGCATTTCCCCGATGGCTTCGCGCTGGGAAGGTTCGTCGTTCACGGAGTCCAGATGCATGATGCGGCCCCAGCCGCGGTTCAGGTCCTCGGAGGCTTTTTCCAAGGCGCCAAACGTGTTTTCATAGGTCAGGGAGTCCGGGGGCAGGTCGCAAATGGCCTGGATGTTCGTCTTGGCGCGGGAGATGGCTTCTGTAATGTCCGGCCTGATGGCTTCCGGCGTCAGCCGGGACCAAGAGACCAGGAAGGATGGGTCCAGATAAGGATGATTCATGTTGATTAATGGTTTTTTATTAAAAAGGATAATATGACCCCGGAGCGGGCCTTTTTCATGGTTTCCAGCACTCCGGCGTGGTTGGGAAAGCGTTTCAGCCCCTGCTCGCACATTTCCAGGCTTTCCTTGTGCTTGCCGGCTTTCAAATAGGCGCGGGCCAGAATCCATTCCTCCGGATACGGCAGCACGGGGGGCAGCAGAAGGGAAGCGAAGTGCTGGTCCCGGATGGCGTTGGAAAGCCAGATATTGGCGGATTCCGGGAACATCATGGCGCGGATTTCCATGGCGTACGCGTTGCCGAGCTGCAAGCAGCGGACCCAGTAGGAAAGACTCATTTGCTGCCTGGCGGTTCCCGCGCCGTCCATGAGCAGGCGGATGATGCCGGAGAGCTTGTCAAACCGGGCGGATACGGCGGCGGCCGCGCCCTGCTGCGAGGAGTATTTGGCCCCCATGTACTGGGTGAGCATGGCCATCATGCCGTTGCTCAGGTCCGGGAAGCCCTTGGGGAGGGGAGCCGGCGAGGCCTTGAGGACGTATTCCTGCCGGGGAAGGTCCGGATTGGCCAGCATGAGGCGCACGGGAAGGTTCCTGGCCTCCCATATTTGCAGGAGCGTTCCGGGGGCGAGGGGATATTTCGTGTCCAGAGGAACGGAGGCGACGGCGGAGGCTATCCTGTCCGCCTCCTTGTAACGGCCCGCGCAGAATTCGGCAACCGCGCGGTAAATGGCGGAACGGAAGTAGGCATCGTTGAGGGCGCGGGGTACTTTTTCCGATTTCTCCCAGTCTATGCACAGGTCCTCCGATTTTTTAAAGGCGGCGCAGGCGCCCCGGTAATCCCCCGTGCGGAACAGGAAATGGCCCAGCAGGTGATGGGCGGAGGAAGACTGCGGGTTGGAGGCCACGGCCCTGCGGGCGGTTTCCACCGTTTCCGGGGGGATAACGGGGGCCACTTCATCCAGCAGAGCGCGCATGAAGAGTGCCGCCTGGGAGCCGGGATGCTTTTTCAGCACTTCATCCACGATGCGGACGGCTTCCTTCTGCCCTTCTCCGGACTTGCCCCGGTCGTCAAAGCCGTCCCGCAGGAGCATGGCGTAAAACAGGGGGGCGTAAGGGTCGCGCGGCCATGTCTCGTACAGAGTTTTCCACGCCTTGCGGGCTTCTTCCGGGCCATCCATGAGAAGCACGGCCAAGGCGTCCGCATAAGCCCGTTCATGTTCCGGGAAGGCGGGATGAAGCGCCAGCTCCTTCATGCTTTTCATGGATTCCACGCGCTCCTTCTGGAATTCCGGCCCTGCCGCCATGAGGCTCATGCATACGCCCCAATGCGCCATCAGGCAGTCGGGGTCCAGCTTCAGGGCGGCGGAAAATTTCCGGTACGCCTTCATGTCGCCGAAGGTGAGCAGGTGCGTCATCCCTTCCAGCACCAGCGGCTGGGCCGCGGGGGAAGAGGTGCAGACGGCCATCATTTCCACGCCTGGAGGCAGCGGCAGGGCCTGAGCCGGACGAACGGCAGCAGCATCCTTCTTCCATGTATTCAGGACGGGACGGTCCAGCCAGGAAGCGGCATTTGCGGAAAGAGCCGCACACAAGCCGCACGCGGCAGCCAGAAAAATACGGTTGAAGGGAAGCTGCATGGGATAAGGCGGTGTTGGTTACATTCTGTCCGGCACACGGATGCCCAGCAGCCCCAGCCCGTGTTCCAGCGTTCGGGCGGTCAGCTCGCACAGGGCCAGCCGGGAATGGCGAACGGCGCCTTCCGATTTCAGGACCGGGCAGGCTTCATAGAAGGAATGGAAGGCGCGGGCCAGATCGAACAGGTAGGCGGCCAGGACGTTCGGACGGCAGTCGTCCAGCACCTGCGGAACAACTTCCCCATAACGGGCGAGAAGCCTTGCCAGGTGGATTTCCGCGTCCCGGGAGAGCTCCACGGGGGCAGTCCAGTCCAGCGGAGCGCCGTCCAGCTTCCTGAAAATGGAGCGGACGCGCACGTAGGAGTTCTGAAGGTAGGGGGCCGTGTCCCCCTGGAGGGCCAGCATTTTGTCCCAGTTGAATACGTAGTCCGTCATCCGGTTCTGGGAGAGTTCCGCAAATTTCACGGCGCCGATGCCGACGATTTCCGAAACGCGCTTCTTTTCCTCTTCCGGCATGTCCGGGCTTTTTTCCTCCACCACGCGGGCGGCCCGTTCAATGGCTTCATCCAGCACGTCCTGAAGGGAAACGGTATCCCCGGACCGCGTCTTGAAGGGCTTGCGGTCGTCGCCGAGAATGGAGCCGAACGCTATGTGGCGGTAATCCCCGTCCATGCCGCGGCGGCGCTGCGTGGAAAAAATCTGCCGGAAATGCAGGGCTTGCGGAGCGCCCACCACATACCAGATGGAATCCGCCCCCCACGTCCTGATGCGGTGGTCCAGCGTCGCGAGGTCCGTCGTGGCGTACAGGAAGCCGCCGTCCGCCTTCCGGATGATGCAGGGGTTGGCGCGCCATTCCCCCTTGTCCTGCACGAGGAAGGGGTCTTCACCGGGCGGCACGGAGCCGTCGGAGAATACGCAGATGGCGCCGTCGCTTTCCCGGGCCATTCCGGCGGCGATCATGCCGTCCACCAGCGGAGCCAGGGCGTCGTTATAAAAGCTTTCCCCCAGCCAGTAGTCAAAGTGGATGTCAAGCTGGTCGTAGATTTTGGAAAGGCCGGATTTGGAGACCTCCACGCAGCGTTTCCAGATCGCCAGGTTTTCCGCGTCCCCGGCCTGGAGCTTCACCAGCTCCGCCTTGCAGGTATCCAGCAGTTCCGGCTTTTCCTTGCACATCAGGTTCACGTCCTTGTACACCCGCAGCAGCTCGTCAATGGGGCTGGCCTCCAGGGCCTGTTCGTCCAGAATGTTCTTCCAGCCCCACAGGATCATGCCGAACTGGGTGCCCCAGTCCCCGATGTGATTGTCCGTAATCACGTTGTGCCCCACGAAACGGGCCACGCGGGAGAGGGCGTCCCCGATGATGGTGGAGCGGATGTGGCCCACATGCATCGGCTTGGCGACGTTGGGCGCAGAAAAGTCAATGACGATGGTTTTGGGGTCCTGCACTTTTTCCACCCCCAGCCGGCCGTCCGCCAGCATGGACAGCAGCCGCGCGGCGTAAAATTCCGGCTTGATGCGGAAGTTGATGAAGCCGGGTCCGGCAATTTCCAGGGAACAGACGCCGTCGTGCCCCATCCGGTCCACTACCTGCTGGGCGAGCGCGCGGGGATTCGTGCGGCACCGCTTGGCAAGCACCATGGCGGCGTTGCTCTGGTAGTCCCCGAACCGCAAATCCGCGGAGGGCGTCACCGAGGCGCGAAAATCAGCGGGAAGCTCCTCCCCCAACACCGCCTTCAACGCGGCAGACAACTTTTCTTCAAGAATTCCGGGTATGGTCATGTCTGCCCAGATGAACGGACATTCCACCGCCGTAGTCAAGGCGCAACTGTCATGAAGACATACCTTTTGACCTGCAATTCAGCCCGGAAATTGCCGGGGCGCCCCACTGGGACGAATGAGACCGGTGAGATAATTGATTTTACAAACTTCCCGATTTCCTCCTTTGTTTCCGCAGCCGGATCATCCTTTTTCCTCTATTAGCGTAGTTAAGGGATATTAAGTTACCGCATCAGACATCTGATCTGCACGATAGCCAAACAGGACGAAGTGTTCTCAGCAAAGCTCCTAGCCACGGCCCTCCATCGTTTAAGTTTAAGGAAAGCATTCTCTACCAAATGCCTGCCTTTGCTGAGATGGCGCTCGCAATCCTTCTGTTTTTTTCGATTTCTGTTGGGCCGGATAACGACCATCATTCCATGGACTTCAGCCTTGTTGACGATAGCAGTTGCATCATCTTCCTGGAAATTTCTAGAAGTATTAAGAACACCTCATCACTGCGGCCAGGTTGATCCCGTCAAGATTCCGGGAACGGGGAACTGTATCTATATTTTAACATCGTTTATCATAGTTACAGGTTAATTGCTGTAATCCGGCATTACGTAATCCTCTATTGTTTCCGATATGATTCCGTCTCCGTAATTCATGCTTACCTCACTTTCCAGAGCGTCAAATAACGGATTAGAAATTTCTTCTTTCCCAATCTTGAAATTCATTATTGGGTTACGGAAGAAGATGACATTATTGCAATAACTGTTGACGTATATATTATGATATGCTGCAAACGCTTCCGGCATTGGGAATGCTGCAAGACAGGACACGGCTCCAGTCCTAGTGATACCATTACGGATCATATATACCTTCCCGCTTTCTTCTGTCTCTCCGGACGATTTGCCATTTTTTGAACCCTGTATGAGAAATCCGGCAATGCCCTTTTCATTCATGTGGAAATTATTCAATATGGAAATAGTTGTTTTTACTTTAAAATTAGTTCCATCTGAATATTGTATCCGCACGCGGAAAGTACTTTGTTGGGTAGGATTGTCTCCTCCCAACATAGCAATTTCAATAACAGCCATGTTGAAATTAGGCTGGAGAGAATCTGATATGTAGCAATCCCAATCATCCAGGGCGTCTCTAAACCCTGACGATAAAACACTTTCGTAGCGGGTGGTTGCAAAAGTATACTTGATCCAGTAGGGATTATCAGTGTTCTCGGTGTAAATTCTATCACAATTGAACGGGAGGTATATTCCCCGGTATTGATTATAACCGGAACCACTTCCTAAGGGCATGCATCCGCCACAAGTCTTGACAAGGGCACGACTTGACTGCCTGTTATTAAGACTTGTTTGTAATTTGTATAGTTGTCCAGGGACAACTACCGGCAATAGAGTAGACCCATTGCCCAGCCTGGACTGTGCCGGATCAATATAGAGGGTCTGCATGCCATACTGCTGCAACGCTCCGAACCCCATAGTGGCATATTTGTTAACGCTGGATTGATTGGATGTGAATGCGGTTGCGTTTTGCATGCGAACACCGCCATTGGCGTTGATAACGGCTCCCGTTGTCAGGCCTCCGGACAGCGTCATGTTTCCGGCACTGTCTACGATTGCATCTTGTTTTGCATTCCAGGCGGCACGTTCTTCCGCCGTGACATGCACAATGCCATTTCCGGTATGGGAATTGAAAGTCACCGTATCGACCTTGTCAGAAATGGCGGAGGCGTCCGCCTTTGAATTCCATGCTACTCTCTCAGCTGCAGTCACGTGCGCCGAAGCGTCGGTGGGATGTTCGATAAGAATCGGCAAATAGATGCTCCTGTACGGAGTAGTGGGGTCTTCCCATGAAATAGTGCCATTATCAGGAGACATGGTCAAACTAGCTCGCTCATCGGCAAATTGGCCCTGCCAATACAATGTCAGCGGTCCCCGGTGATAGCTGTTCATCTTTGCATCCCACGTCGCTCGTTCTTCCGTTGTGACATGCGCAATTCCGTCCTCCACGTGCTCATTCAATTCATCCCGAGATGTCATGAGGATTCCATTTATTGTATTAATTTTATTCATGGTTATGCTTTTTGTTTGTGGTAAAGTGGCTGAATAATTCCATCGCTGTCTCGTCCTCAAAAGCTTGCGTCCAGCCCGGGCGTTGACTGCTTTCACATTTAAATCAAATTCATCCTTGATTCTGGAGATATTCCGTTTTCTCTGATGGTGAGATGATAGGCTTGTCCGGACTTGGAGCGATTTCCATTCGTCGGTCAAAACGGCAAAGAGCAATGCCACTTTCTTAAAAGTTTCCGCCTACTTGGCAGAAATAGCATCCTGCGTAAAACGTCGAGACTGGAGTAATCTTTCTACTTCCGGAAACACGGCATCTTCCTCTCCGCCATATTCTGCTTGCCGGAACGCGCCGCCTGCACCATCTGGTCAATGGTACGTGCATCACAGTTCAGGTAGCGCCTGCAAAAAGCTACCGTTGAATCGTCAATGATTTGGGCCTTGTGGAATGAAAGAAGCCGCCTGTATCCGCCTCCTTTCGGCAGTAAACGCCCTTCATCCATCCGTCCTTCCTTCCCAATCCGCCCCAAATGTCCCGGCCGTCCCCATCGTCCCATTCAAGCGCGTCATCGTTCCATGGTACGATGAAAAAAGGGGAGACTTAATATTTTTCTCCCCGTCCCTCTTGGCGAACCGGGCGTCCAGCGCCCGAATCCGCCATTTCCGTCAGCAGGCCTTCCCTAGAAGGACCGCATTCTGGAAGACTTCAGCCATGCTTCCAGTTTCTTGGAGGCCTTCGCCTCTTTTTCCCGTTTTTTTCCCGGCACAGACTTTCCGGAGAAAGCCTTCGCCAGAACCAATGCCAGTTTTCTTTTCATTTTCATTCTATCTTGTTTAGGGTTTGTTCCCTCCGGCAGCGGGAGCGTTCAGGAAGAACCCCTTCCGTCCCCGTGGGGAACGCCGCCTGCTTACTGTAAGCAGTAAGTTTAGTCCAATAGAAAAAAACAATTCCTTGTCATACCTAATACAATAAGATATGAAAAGAACGCAATGCTTTAATCAAGAGACTTTTCCAGAAGCATTGCCTCCTTGGCGGCGTCCGGATCAAAGGGGCGGCCTATTTTTTTCATCTCCGCTTCCACGCGCCGGTGTGACGAATCGTCCTCAATCATGCCGCCCAGAGTGCGTTTCAGGGAGGCCAGGTTGGAGGTGTACAGCTTCTGCCGCCCCTCCGAGCGGGAGGCCAGGATGCCCTGCCGGTCAAACAGGGCCAGCACCGTATAAACGTCTCCGTTTTTACCGCCGGCGATCAGGTTGACGCCAAAGAGGGGAATATTGCCCAGAACATCATTCTTGGCCTTCCGGTAGCGGAAGGTCCACAATACGCCGTTTTTCATGGTCACCACGTCGGAGGGCTGCCCCAGCGCGTCGTAAACGTCCGCCTTGGAGGATTTTCCCGGAACTAGGGTACCGTATACCGCAGGAGACGCCACGGATTTGTTGCTGTACGTAACGGAACAGGAGGCCAGAGCCAAACAAAAAAATGCCCAGGAAGGGCAACAGGACGTAACGCATCTGCATGAAGGAAAGGTACGTTGACCGGATTCCAAGTCAATCCCGCAGCCCATCATCCCCCCTGCATGCACCGGAAATACCGCACCGGGAAAAAATGCCTTTACAGGATTTCCTCATTTCTCCCCAAAGTCATATTTCTCCGTCTTCCACAGGAACATGCGCCGGTACAGGTGGTATTCCGTCACGCAGAGGACGGGCATGCCGATGATTCCGATGAAGGGAAGGAGCCGGAACAGGTGGCGGCACAGGAAGAGCACCACCATCAGGAAGCTTTCCCTGAATACGGTCATGTACAGGGAATACGGGTTGATGAGCGTCCTCTTGTACAGGGAGGAGGCCAGCAGCGGTCCCAGGATGGGAATGACCCCCAGCACGACCACGGCCGCGAAGGTCCAGCCCCTGCGGCGGCCCACATACGCATCATATCGGTCCACGGATTGTTCACCCTGGAGCACCGCCTTTCCACAGGCGGGGCAGCGCTGATTCAGCGTAGGCTCATGGAGCGGGTGGCCGCAGTAGAAGCACCTCCGGTAGCTGCGGAGGACTTCCTCATGCCTTTTCCATCCGGTGGACGGAATCACGGTGCGCAGCCTGGAATAACCGATCCAGTTCAGGGCGCGGGGAGAAGGGTTGGGCGTGCCGCATTTCGGGCAGTGCAGGCCGCACGGGTACATCATGGTGCCGCATTTGGAGCAAAAAATGCGGTGGTCGTATTCCCGGCGGCGGCAAAAGAGGTAGTAGGCCCCCAGGGCTAGGCCGCCCAGCAGGCCCAGCGCGATCACTACCCACGGATACAGCAGGGAGTAGGCCACTAGGTATTCCGTCCAGGAGTGGTCGGACTGGTGCATGAGGGATTCCGGCCCGATGGGGTTCTGCGCTACGTCCGGAAGGCCGCTCACATATTTTTCACCCATGTCCCTCAGCGGCCCCGCGGGGAGCCATTGTTGTATGGGATAGGGTTCTCTCATGATCGGATGTGCATACGGTGCTCACATTACAGACAGGATTCCCCCACGGTTTCCGTCAAAAAAGCCTGTGTCATTCATCGTAAGGCCCCGGTCCTGAAACATGGAGAAAAAAGTCAGCCATTGCCGGAAAATTCCGGCGGCGGACGGAAGCCGCACTTTTCATGAAAAGCCTTTCCATGTAACATCCGCAGCCATGCCGACACTCCGTCAAGCCACCAAAGACGACATCATGCTCATCCATGAACTGGCACAGCAGGCTTTTCCCGCCACCTACCGGGACCTCCTTTCCCGGGACCAGATGGAATTCATGATGGACTGGATGTATTCCCCCGCCAGCCTGCTCAAGCAGATGGAGGAAGGGCACGTGTACTTCATCGCCACCCATGAAGGGGAATACTGCGGCTACCTTTCCGTGCAGCCGGAGGGACCGGGCGTCTTCCACCTGCAGAAGATTTACGTGCTGCCCGGCTTCCAGGGAAAGCACATCGGCAGCTACCTGTTCCGCCAGGCAGTCAGCTACATCAGGAGCATCCATCCCGCTCCCTGCCAGATGCGCCTGAACGTCAACAGGTACAACACCAGGGCCGTCGAATTCTACAACCGCATGGGAATGAAAGAAGTGGAGCGCGGAGACTTCCACATCGGCCACGGCTATTACATGACGGACTACATCATGGGCCTGGACATCGCCTGAGAGTTCCGGCACAGGAAGCCCGCGCCCCTGGCGGGATACATGTTCCCTGCTTGACTCTCAACGGAAAGTGTTCCATGATTCCTCCATATGAGAACCCTGACTACTCTTTTTCTTGCCGGTACCCTGGCCGCCGTAACGGCACCGGCATACATCCATGCGGCGGAAACCGGCAAGGGGGCCAAGGTCACCTACCCCGCCTTTGACGACAGCAAGTACATCCACGGCCCGAAGATCATGGCTTCCAGCCTGAAAGGGAAAGTCGTCTTTTTTGAATACTGGGGCATCAACTGCCCGCCGTGCATCGCCAGCATGCCGCACCTTCAGGAACTTCAGGACAAATACCAGTCCAAGGGCTTCACCGTCGTGGGAAGCCACAGGCAGGGGCTTTCCCCCAGGGTGAAGCAGTTCCTGGAAGAAAAGAACATCTCCTTCCCCGTCTACCAGGGGCTGGACATTCCGGCGGCCTCCTGCCCGGGCGGCCTGCCCCATGCCGTCCTGATCGGGGCCAATGGAAAAGTCGTTGCCAAGGGATACCCGCCCGAACTTTACGACCTGGTGAAAAAGGAAGTGCTCAAGGCGGAACGCGGCCTTCCCATTCTGGAAGACGTGGAGCTGAACAAGTACAAATCCCTGGCAAAAACGGTCGTTTCCAACGGCAGCAACATCGAATCCAAAATCACTCCCCTACGGAAAAAGACGGACGACGAGGAAGCACAGGCCGTGTGCGCCGCCTTTGACGACTGGCTGGGGGATGCCAAGGACATGGTGCAGGGCCAGATCAATTCCAACCCTCTGGAAGCGGTCACCGCTATCACGCGCCTGAAAACAGCCGTGCCGTCCGTCAAGGAGTTTGATGAAGCCCTGGCGGCCCTGAAAGCCAACAAGGATCTGCCCAGGCTGGCGGACATCAATAAAAAGATCTCCGCCCTGGAACAGCGCAAGGCCAAAGGGCGCAAGGTGGCGGAAGCGGACCTCAAATCCCTGACACAGGCCGTGGACAAATTCGCGGAGTCCGACAACGAAGCCACGCAGACCGTGGCGGCCAACCTGAAAAAATCCCTTTCGGCCCTGGCCACTCCCTCCTCCGACGAAAAATAACCTTTTCCGCCGGACAGTCCAGTTTCCAACACAAACAGGCGTTCACGGACGCCTGTTTCTTTTTGCTCCGGAAGTTTTATTCTTCTTCCCGCCGGATAAAACGTCGGGAGCTGGAAGAACGGAGCATGTTTTCCGGACAAAAGAGGAAAGAGCCTGGTCATCGTCCAGTTCCGTCATCAGGAAATGCGGTTTGGCACCGGGATAGGGACTGCCCTGCTCCTGTTCCGGGAGCATCTCCAGCCCTGGAGCCGTCACCTTCACAAACAATTGGTTGCCGCATATCAGTCCGAAATATTTCCGGTCACAGTACAAACCGTACTCTCCAAACATTTTCTTGAAGGAAATTTCCCCGGCATGCCGGAGCTGGAAACAAACATATTCTACAAAATCCGGAGACGAAGCCATGTCTCATACTCCCATATTCACGGCCTTCCCTGCAAGCCGTAAACGTACGCCTTTTGTCTCCATGGTGCGTTTTTACGGTATCCGTTTCTCCATCATTCGTTTTCAATCCTGTGGCGATTCTGGAACCTTTCACGGAAAAACCGCATCTGCCGCCTGTCCCTGAAACCACCACAAATTCGTCCCTATCCCGTTTACAACACTGGGGCACCTCTTTCCCTGCCGCCTTGAACGCACGCGGAACATAAAACAGGCTTTACAGCAAAAAATTTTCAAGATACTTTACGCCCACGCTTTTTACATGGAGAGATGGCAGAGCGGTTTAATGCAGCGGTCTTGAAAACCGCCGTGGGGAAACCCACCGTGGGTTCGAATCCCACTCTCTCCGCCAGTTTTGTTTTCCCATGTGCAGGAACAGGTTGTCCCTAGGTATAAGGCAACACATTTCCCTTGAAGTTTGTTTCAGCGAGATATATTCCGACATTAAATTTTGCACTATGGGCTTAATTCAAGGATAGATCCACGTACGGACTTTCCGCTTCCTCCAGCAACGGCAGAATATGAGTCCGGAAACGATTCACCAAACCAGGATTTTGAGAAAGAGGAATGACTTCATTTTCCTGAAAGTCCCGGATAACGTTTCCGTATCTGGCTTTTTTCATAAAGTGCATCCAACAAGTAGTGGGATAGGATTTTATGCAGGGATGGCGGGTAATATCCACTTCGTAAGGCGCCGCAATTCCATAACGGGGCAAATTGTTCATGCCGCAAATGAATGAATCACCTCCTCCGTTTCCTGGACGTGGTCCATAAATCATTAACCTTTTCTGGAAAACCAGAGTATTATGCCCCCGGATAGAAACGCAATCCTCCGGTTTGCCTACCATTTGATAAGCCGCTTCCAATTCCTGGGTAAAATAAATTTGATCAGCATCCACTTTGCCGACACAGAATGATTTTCCCGTGTAAAGATCACTAATGAAATCCATTCCGAAATTCAAGTAGGTGTCAATTCTGTTTTCCCCGGGAAGAACTCTTAAATCATCTACTGAATGAGGGGGAATTACATGATGCGGATAATGAAGAAAACTCAGGCGGCATTCATATTTATCTTCAATATGCCGTTTCCATTTTTTCATGAGCTCCATACTGCGGTCCTCCGTATCCGACCATAGGATAACGACATGATCCAGAACGGGAGCTACACTTAAAAGGCAGGAAATAATAGTATTTTCTTCATTGAGAATACGGAGAAAGCCTATCCGTTCCAACCTTTCTTCCGAAGAGCCTGACGTTTGTATGAGAGATTTCATGTTGATCCTGGCAGTGTTTAAATATGGATAATATTATGATTTCAGGCTGACATGCTTGTTGCAGATTCACTTGAATTTTCTCCGCATCCGCTTTGCGTTATTTTATGAAACATTTCGTTCACCCATGAATGAATCAATTCCGGTTTCTGCTTCACCAATTGTGTGATTTTTCCATGAACGAGGGCAATGTCCTCATCATTTTCAGCGTGATGGACATATGTTTTTGTCAGATAAGGCTCTAATCTTCTTGTTGCTTCGGCATCACAGTCCCAATGTGGATTTGAACTGTAAAAACCAAACAGGTGCAGACCGGCGAATTTTTCCTGCCGCAGTATCGCCAGAGGGTCTCCATAACGTTGGAAAAGAGACGAAAACGTTTTTTTCTCCCTTACCTGTTCATGCGCCGGAGAGATGTATTTCCCCTGGTGCATAGGTGATTTGCCGCTGAAATCAAGCGGCCAGGGGCATCCCCAAACGCCCATGTGAAGATAAGGAAAATCTTTTTTCAACCGGAACGCCAAAATCAGGGCCATGAGGGCATCCTTGCAAATGCCTGTCAAAAGAATGGATTTGAGTCCGGGCATCCTCCTTATTTCATGTTCGATATCAAGCTGCATGCGGTCCAGCAGGAGAAGCCCTTCCCATTGATGATGTTTAATGCCCATGAAGGGATGCCTCAAGTTACGGAATACGGAATTATTGCCGTCATAGAGATTAATGAGCAATTCATCCGCATATTTGTTCACTTCATTAATGGAAGAGGAACAATGGTAATTCAGGTATTGGTATTTGCCCTCTTCCGTTTCATAAAATTCCTCCCTTCCCCAGTTGTCCCATTGAAGAACGAGCTTTTCTTCATCATGTTGAAGAATAGCTGCGGTATCATTGCCGTAGAGCCTGCGTCCCCGTTTCCCCTGTATACGGAATCGATCCGTCCATTGGGGATGCCTGATGACAATGTCCTGCACGGATTCCTCTTGCCTTGAGGGGGGCTCTGAAGAAGCGGAACCCGGCAATGGAGGAGAGGAATAATGAAATTCCCCGGCCTCATCCTCCAGAATGGGAATTACCCTTCCATGGTCGATGAGGGACTGCATATAGGCATTTTCCACAGATGCATGATGCTTGGGGCTCCCGGAAGCTCTCAAATTCATATCCGTATCTCCCAAATAATAGAGTTGGGCATCCGGAAACAGATAATCCGCCAGGCAAAGAGCTTTGCTCAATGTCGTGAAGTTAGGCGTACTCCGGTGAACTGCTCCCGGCATGAATTTCCAGTTTTTCAGGCCTTCCCGGCAGGCAAATTCATTGGAATACCCCAATTCTTCATTATTGAAATAGATTTCCGGGATTTCAGGAAGCATGTCCATATGTCTTTCCGCAGGAGAAAAAGCCAGATACCCACTAAAGCATGAAATCAAAAGGATATCCGTTCTTGTTCCCGCCAAACCGGAATTCAGGTTATCCATTTTATTAACCCGCATGACCTTGTCGCAGGAATCAACGAACGCTGAATAATTGCGTTTCAAGTTCCGTTTATTGGAGATGATGCATACTCGTTTCTTGTGTCCTTCAGAAGCCAGAAAACACTGATATTCTTCATTTCCGCTCAATCTTGACAACAGCTTCCATTCCTCTTCCGTATCAATTTGCAAACAACAGGGAAAATCGTTTGAATACGGGCGGGAACCGTTATCAAACAGAGTTCCGGACTCCTGAAAATGCTTCTGTGTACTCACATTAATGTTGCCATCAAAGAAATGGAAAAATTTCCTGGCATCCTGTTCGCGATAAGCTACATGGAATTGTCCATTCAGATGGCCGATCATTTTAATTCTATGGGCCGTATAGGTTGATTGAATTTCCCCTTTTTCCATGTCTTCCGCCATCTGGCGCAACAGCCCCGACCTGCGAAAAGGAGAAGTCGGCTGAAGAACGGCAAACATGTTACAAGAGACCCCGGACAGAACCTGGTGGATGCAATTTTCCATTCTCTTATCATTCACCGTTTCCCGAACATAACGAATACCTTCCCGGCGGCAGTATTCCATAATCTCTTCACTATCCGTACTGACAACCGGCACAAATCCTTCCTGAAGGGCATACGAAACAGAATGCAGGAACAACGGACGCCCTGCGAACAAGCGGCAGTTTTTGCCGGGACAACGCTCCGAGTCCTTCTTGGCCGGAATAATGGCCAGCTTGTCAATCAAATCCGAATCTGCTTCCTGTTTATCTAGCGCAAAGACGGAAGAAGCGGAGTTATTCTCCAGCCGGGGTTGCGTGAGTTCCATTTTCCCCGGCCATTGCTTCCCGTCATCATAACGGGACATTACAGGATAGCCATGATGCAAGCGCCGCACCTTGATGCGCGGTCTGCCGGCACGGCATATTTTCCCGGTGTAGGCCACCATGGAAAAGAATTCCTCCAGCCGATGCATGTATTCCCTGATTCCCGGTCGGCCGGGAGCAAAGACGGGACCATCCATGTAACTAAGATAGAGCTCTTCATCCTGGTCAAGCCGGATAATGTATTCAACGAGGGCTTCCGGGGATGAAAAATCCCCGGCATTGACAAACCGTGAGGGATTGACTTCCTTTCCGACATCGGGCGCACCCCAGTAAATGGGAAGGGAAAGGGCAGCCAGGGGGTCAATCAGTTTTTCAGTCGTGTAACCGGCAGCCGGGTAGTTTTCAAAGGCAATAGTAAATTTATAGGATGAACAGAAGGCGACCTTGTCCCGGACATGCTTTCCCATGTTATTCAGAATCCCGCCTCCGCAATCTACAGGCTTGTATTGGGAAAGAAGACGCATGAAATGAATTCTTTCCAGAGCATTTCCGTTGGAATATACAAAGTTGCAAAAGCGGGTGTGTCTGGACAGGATAGAGTTTTTATCCTTGGGATATTGCTCCACCACTCCCGTCTGCCTTAGATATTTCCTTTCCATCCAGCAAGGAAGGCGCAAATGGCACTCAGGATAGGGTATATCCTCCCTCATGAATGAAATGGCATAATCACATTCATCCCACCACGGTTTCACGGATTCACCCGTATAGAAAATACGGATGCCTTTAAAACGGCGGTGCGCATTTCCAAAGACGGAATAAATCAGTAAATCAGCCTCATCCTGCCGGTTCACAATGACCATGTTCAGCCGCTTCGTCAACACCTCAGAGAGGATATTATCACGCGTGTTGAATCCCGGCCAAAAGTCGGTAAAGGCAACGCGAACCGCTTTTTTACCACTTATCTTTGCTGTCTCAGCCATGCATGCCCCCCGTGTTTGGAAAGTGATTTATCTCTCACAAGGATTTTAACTTTATGTTTGATTCCCATAAGAGCACCACGATTAAAGAACAGTATTTCAGGAAACAAGTACTCCGGCCCCAGAACAAGGGGACGCCTGCCAATCACATATTTATTGAGGTGGCTTTCATCATGCCAGACGGCTATGATTCCGTTGTCCAAATCCCGTTTAACAGCCCCGGAAAGTTCACGGCACATGCAGAGAAAATCCCTGGCCCTTCCTCCATTGAATCCTCCGGCAACATAGTGTTCCCCCTGTCCGGGAGGAATTCGCGCTTCGGACATTCCATTTTTCTCATAGGGATAACAGGAACGGGGACTTTCGTAAAATCCCGGATGAAGAGTCACTGCAAGCCCCTGCCGATCATTGGGAAAGATTTCCTCTCCGATGGGAGAGACCGGCAATAACGTACCATTCAAAAAATAAATGTAGTCATATTCCTGCAATTCTTTCTCAACACTTAAGAAAGTCTCAAACCGCCTTAATGTTTCCATCGGCCATGGATAGAACGGCTTGCTGACAAGCGTTACGTCATCAGCAGTTTTTACTTTATCATGATCCGTGAACAGAAAATAGCGGACATCGTGGTCTGGCAGGAAATATTGCTTGGAGGCTGCATAAAAATCTTTCCAAAATGTTATATAGCGTCCCGTAGCCATATATAGTACAGCCACTTTCTTTTTCCGTGAGGAAGGAGAATTCTGTTGATTTCCATTTCCTGAAAGGAAAAACGAACCGTCTTCTTTCCTCCTGAATGTCTCCGTTCCCCATTGGTCCCATTTAAGGGTCACTTCTTCGTCAGACAAGGAAAGGACGTCAGCCCAGTCATTCCTCTGAAAACGGCATGCCCTGCCGCCAAAAACACGTACGATGTCGTACCATTGGGGATGACTGATTTCCATGAGTGATTCGGCATTCATCCGGCTGGTGAAGATGCCCCCGTTTTTCCCCCGGAAGTCACCCGGCACCAGCCCTCCGCGCATCACGGAAGCATTGTTGGTCTGAATGACCAAATGCATCGGAAGAGACATTTCCCGAACATACCGGATACGGTTGCAGCATCCGGTGTCGATCATGAGCTTATGCATGAGGTTGTCTTCCATAAAGCCGTATCCGGAATGTCTCAGCCTTGGAGAAATCTCGGAGATTTTGCCGGGGTTCTCTTCACAGATGATTAATTTTTCAAGGACATTCCTGCTGATTGCCAAGGTAGGGCCAAAGCAACTGAAAAAACCGGTCCCGCAGAATGGATAACCGCCCCGGGCATTCAGATATTCTCCGGCTCCGCAATAAAAACTGCTGAATTCCGGAGGAAGATGCTGATGAAAATCATTGACGGATTTGAAATAGTCCCTTCCATACAAGTCGTCATCGTCAATTTTGGCAAAGAGGTCGTAGTCAGAGATATCCAGATCCCGTACCGCATCCAAAAAGTTGGAAAGCTGGTTTTTGTTCGGGAACAGCCTCAGCGTCAAGCGCCCTTCCTGGATGAAGTGCTCAAAAAGAGGGAGCACGGTTTTGCGGTATGTCGCTTCCGGTATGCCTTTGACAGCGGCAAAGACATGAATATTCTGATAGCTCTGGTCCATCATGCACCAGATTTGCCTCTGCAAATCCGTCAGACGCCGGTAGGAAGAAAGACAGGCTGCAATGCGGCAACCCGGCCTTTTCCTTATCCGTTTATGCTGATAAAACAAATTGTGGCGGGCAACCCGGATATTGAGCTCGCCGCTGCTGTTGGCAGCTTCCAAAGCAATATCCGTAGGCAGCCGGTAATCGGCAAAGACCTGAATGACTTTTTTCCGTTTGCAGGAGGGAATCACCATGGCATGCGTTCCCCATACATAGGCGGTGTTGGAGTCGGTCTTTCCCGTTTTGAAATCTTCAAACAAAAGTTCATCAGACTCAAACGGATTTCCCTGAGGTGACCAGACGGCATGGTGAAAGAGTCTGAAAATATCCGTTTCCGGGTGTCCCTCCATCTCTTTCCTCAAAGCCGCCTCCAAACGTGATGAAGCCACCATGGGAGCGGCATCGCTTTCTCCGAAGATGATTAAGTCATTTCCGGCGTATCTCCTGTCTTCCAATACCCGTATGAAGGATGCCCTCAGGGAACGGACATGGGAGCGTTCCGCAGAACGAGGCTCCCGTCCGATAAATGCGGCGCTTTCCTTCTCCCGTGTATCCTTCAAGGATGAAAGATCCCGGGTGGAAGGATAGAGCTCCAATTCATATCCCATCCGGTGCAATTCGGAAGCTCCTTCCGCCATCTCGCCGGAAGATACAATCAAAACGCATTTCATAAAATTTAAATGTTAAAGTTTAATCCAGGTTGGGCAGAAAATATCCTGTTCATCTTCAATCTTTCCGCTGAACCACTTCTTTTGAATGAAAACCCGCTGCTGGGAACCCAGCCACGCCCCCCACCAGGAGAAGGAGGAGCAGGAGAGCACAAGCTCCTGCATGGCCGTCAATTCCCGCAGGGCGTCCAGTGTTTCATGCTCATCCATCACTATTTCAAAACGCCTGGCTTCCGGAACATTCTCCACCAGCTTCCGGGCCATATCCGGAGAGTCGGAAAAAACAACAAGTTTTTTGATATTGTCAGAAAGCCTTTTAAACGCTTCATTAAGAAAGGCGGCATCCGGTGTATGGTACATATCTGTTCTCTGAAGGTAATCTCCCATTCTTAAATGAACGCCTGCGACTCCTTCCTGAGCAGGAGCTATGAGAGGCCGGAACAGGAAACGCACTTCTTCAGCAAAATCCTCAAAATACCGTTCACTCTGAAAGTAGCCGCTCAACGCGCCGCGACGGACCGTATCCGGGATGGGCCTGTAAGAAAAACTGGGTTCCCTGTATGTTACAGGATCGGAATAACCGCCATCCGGACATGGGGAACACGCACCTCCCAAGTAAGACATCAGGTTCCAGGCATTCAAGTCGTGCCTCCAGGGAATACGGCATCCCACATCCGTTCTGAGAGCATGAGCGTAAGTGGCGGCTATTTGGAACAAATAGTTGCCTGTTCGTGCACCTGGCATGAATTGCAGCGTCACGTACTCGGGAGAAATCTGGTCTGAATCAGAAAGCAGGGACAGGAATCCGCGGGGACTTCTCTTCTTCGACTTCCCTGCATCCAGACAAACGACGCCCAACAGGTCGAAGGGATGTTCGTCCCTGTCAATGCGTCTTTCAAGGCACTGAAGATGCAGATGCCGGGAAGCCCCCGGCGTATGCTGTGAAACACGGAATCCGAATTCCTCCAGCAAGTAGCTTAAAAAATCGGCATTCCACAGGGATTGATGCTGATAGGCTTCCATAAGCGTGCACAAGTCATGTTCCGAAGCCGGCTTTTCCCGGAACCGTTTTTTCATGTATTGCCTGAACGCTGGCGTCACTACGCCGTGCATCAAACGAATATCGCGGAAACTCAAACGTAAAAATCCTCCCGGTTTCAGGCAGCGGAACGCCTCTGCAAAAAAGCGGCAGGCCTCGATGGGCGTTACCTTGTCGATCACCTGTTCCAGATAAAATGCATCTACCGAATCATCCTTCCACGGAAGCGGGCGGGTAATGTCATAGTTGGGAGCGTCCAGATTCAGCCAGCCATTCAATCTCCGGTTGCCGCAACCCAGATGGATGTACAGCAGAGGAGATTGATCCATGATCTCGGCACTCCTGACAGAGAGCTTGCTTTCAGACCACAACCGGTACAGGGAAGGCATGCCGGGGCGCTGATGAATTTCCATTTCCGACCCGATATAGATATTTCCTTCTAAAAGAAGCTGTTCCATCGGCCACATCTGCCATTTCAGCGTCAGCTCCTCTTTCTGCCCAATACTCCACCAGCCATAACAGGATGTGTCACGGCGCCGGAACACCCCGTTGGCATAAAACAGCATTTCACCCTTCCAGTGGAGATGAGTCACGTCGCAGACAACTGAGGGAACCCTGTGGCTGAAAGTGTACAGGGCATTCATAATGGCAGGTGTGCACCAATGCGCCGTCACCATGTCATTCCCGGCATCCGGATAATAAACATTATTCATGTATAAACGGCCTGTTGACTTCAACCGGCC
>JAJQCV010000061.1 GCA_021202525.1 Akkermansiaceae bacterium
GTGCCGCCCTCATGGTTATTGTAGGCATTCAGGTTGAGAACAGGGGAACCGGCGGATCTGTTTACCAGCAATTCCCCCGCCCCGGTAATCTGTCCCGTCCAGGACCCCGCAGCCTCTCCGTTGCCAAGCTGGACCTTCCCGCTGGTGATGGTGAGCGTTCCCGTGGAGATGTTGTCCTGCGTCAGTACCAGCGTGCCCGTTCCCGCCTGTTCCACATTGGCGCTCAAGGCGCCTTCCACCCCTACGGCGGCGTTCATCAGAATCAGGTCATTGGTGTAGGAGAATTTGAAGACGCTTGTTCCGGCATCAGCTTTCAAAACCATGCCGTCACCGAAGAGTTTCCCCTGGTTCAACGTAGCCGCCGTATTGTTGCCAAATGCCCAGGTGAAGGTAGAATCATTGCCGCTACGAGTAAAGCCCCCCTGGAACCCCGTCATGTCTCCCGTCAAGAAGGCAGTCCCGCCGCCCAGGGCAGTGGTCATGGTACCGCTTCCGGTAAACGCGCCGCTGAAATAATAGTTTGTACCGCTGTTGCCATTCAAATAGGTCCCTTTTTCCAGCACGTTGATCGTCGCCGCGGCGGCGGTAGCCGCCGTATTGGGCGTATTTATCCAAATTCCGCGGCCGTTCATAGACAGAGTACCGCTTCCCATGCTGGCGGCGGTTTCAAACTGGACGTCGCGCGCGTCACTCGTACCGCCCGGATTATTGTTCAACCCGTTCAAAACCAATTCCCCGGTAAAGGAAGTATTGTCTCCGGAAATATAAAACCGGGACTTGGCCGACTGGTTGTCCAGCTCAATCCTGCCCGTGCCGCTCATGCCGTTGATGACGATACTGGCGTTGTTTCCCGAAACAATGCCGTCGACAGAGCCGGTAATGGCCAGGGAACTCCCCGCACTTACGGAGATTCCCGCTGAAAACCTCGTCTGAGCCTCTCCGGAGGCAATGGAAACAGTACCGCCGTTCACTGTCAGCGCATTCGTATAAACGGCAGCGCCCAGGGCCAATGTTCCGTCCCCGGATTTTTCCATGACAAATCCCTTGTACCTGTCCACGGAAGCCCACATCACGTCGTTTCCGTTGGTGTCCACCTTGATGCTTCCCTTGCTTGCGGCGGAAATCCGGCCGGAGACGTCAGCCGTTACACCGGCGCCGTACCGGAGGGTACCGCCGTCGAACATCAGGTCCCCGGTGCCCAGAGCGGAAGTGCTGCCCATTTCAATCGTGCCGCCTCCCAGGATGATCTTGCCGGAATAGCCGGTGTTGTCCGTATTGATGGTCAGCGTGGCATTTCCGGTTTTTTCCAGATTCCCAACACCTTCCAGGGAGCCGCCACCTTCAGCGGCATTCCATATATAATCCGTGTCGTTCGCCTGCACCATGATGATGGTGGGGGAAACAACGCCGTCAATGGTCACCGTCTGCGGGGCGCTCCCGTCAATATCCCCCATGATGACGCCGGCATCATTGCCGTACACGCCGTCATTTTTCCACGGGGAGACGGCGGGAGCGGCGGCGGACCAGACGCCGTCGCCGCCCTTCCACTCAAGCAGAGTCGCCTGCGCCACCACCAGCGTAAGCTTTCCATTTTCAGTATTCCAGGACCCCATCAAATTATCCCCCAGAACGAAGGAGTTGGACGGAATTCCGGCAATGGTACCCGCATTGATCATGTCATAGGAGCCTGCCGCCCAAGTCATGCCACTGATCGTTGCTTCCCCCAGAAGAAGTTCGCTGTTTACGGTCAGCGTTCCGGTTACATTCAACAGGTACGCTCCGGAGGAAGGAAGAGCGGAGAAATTCAAAAAGGAGCCACTCCCAAGCGTCAGGTTCCCCGTAACGGTACCGGAAGTTCCCAGAGACAGGGAGCCGGATTCCGCAATGGAGAGCGTTCCGCCGTTCATGTTGAGGGAAGAGGCATTGGAAAAGGTCACATTGGAAAATTGCGTGGCGGCATTCACCGTCATGCCGGACGAACCGCCTACGGTCAGGGCGTTGGCGAGAGTGGTGTCCTGCTGAGCCGTCAAATGGCTTCCATTCAGGTTGACAGCGCCGGAACCCAGTGCTGCGGCGTTGTTCAACTGCAGAGTAGCCCCTCCCGTAACTACCCAGTCCGCATTCATTCCGGCCTGGGCGGCCGTGTTCAGGATGAGGGTACCGGAATGGCCGTCCGCGCCCACGGTTACGGTCCGGGAACCTTCCCCCGCCACGCCCAGAGGACCAAACAGGTTCATGGTCTTGCCGTCTGCTATCTTGAACAGGGCATCGGCATTGAAGATGATGCCGTTTGCCCAGGGTGCAGCGGCACTGCCCAGGGAAAAATCCCCGCCAATGTCAAACAGCGTATACCCTGCCCCTCCGTCACGCAAATTGACGGCGCGGTTATATGCCCCACCCTTGACTACGCTGAATCCGTCCGAACCTCCGGTCACGGTAATCCCACCAATGGAAAGCGTATTAAAGGAAGCCTGAAGCTCCTTGCTGGTGCCCGTCAGGCTGCCCTGGTCAAGAATCATGGTATTGGTAGCCGTGCCCGACCAAACAGCAGCCCAGTCCGCTACGGAAGGATTCCAGTTGGCGGCTTCATGCAGATTGGAATTCTGCCCCAGCCACGTGTATTCAGCAGCGCGCGCATAAGGGACGGAGACGATAGCCATGCATGCAAGCAGGGCGGACAGCAAACCAGGGGGAAGATGCAGCTTCATAGCTTTTTCTTAGAGAAAATGAGGGTGAAAATTCCTCCCGAACCAGCACGGGAGGCTTTTTATGACTACTAACGGATTAAAAATCCTGCTACAAGATTAAACGTTGATTCCCTATGTGTTGCGCATCTTCAAAAGGGCTTTTTTCCTGCCTGATCTGGTCCGTGAAAGGAATGCCGCATGGTGTTATCTTTATTAATATAAACAGACAAGAGAGCTGGTTCTGGTATATTGGCAACTTTGCCGCTCAATAGCGAATTTTTAATCCGCTGTTCAATTTAATGTGAATGTTGTTTATATCAAAATATAGTGTTTTTTATTCCAAAATATTTACTATTTCGGGGAAATTCCGGGGGGATGTTTTATGGACTTAGTGGACACTATGGACCTAATGGACAGAAAGCGTTTTTCTTCTCCGTTTTGTCCATTAAGTCCACTCTGTCCAGTTAGTCCATCTCCCTGACCAACAACAAGGCCGCCCCGGGTTACCCGGAACGGCCTTCTGTTTTCCCAGCAGAAGCGGCGTCTACGCCGCTCCACTGGCGCCTTAACCTTCTTTAGAAGTCGTAGCGGTAGCCTATGCTTCCGTTCAGCGAGCTGGCTCCGTTGCGGATGTCCGCGTTGCCGTTCA
>JAJQCV010000001.1:0-11872 GCA_021202525.1 Akkermansiaceae bacterium
TTCCCGCCCCATGCCCCTTTCCTCAACTTCAATACTCCCAGCTTGATTCTGGACGCCATATTCCCCAAGGCATTTGAACGGGACGGAACCAGCCAGGAGCTTAAAACGCTTTGATGAAGAAAACTCTCGTCTGCCGCCAGCACCTCCTCCGGAATCAGCCCGGAAAACAACCGGACCCACAAGGCCACCAGACCGCGGCTGATGAGGGAATCACTATCGGCATGAACCTGGACGAGGCCATCTTCCAACTCCGAATGAAGCCAGACCCGGTACTGGCACCCCTGCAGCAACTGGGCATCCGTCTTCCATTCCTCGGCCAACGGAACCAGAACATTCCCCTGCCGGATCAGAAAACCATACAAGGCTCCCTCCCCCGGCAGGCTCTCCAGCTCCTGAAGCAGAACACGCCGTCTTTCCTCAAAGGAATCTTTAAAATCCGCTGTCATTTCCGTTACGGTTGAACTGCATACCTGGACCTTGAAATCAAATACCTATCTCAAATACTACTTTGTTCCACATCCCTTAGTTAACTTCGTCAGAGGCACCTCTTGTTCCGCAACATCTGGATCCGGAGCAATCTGAATACTCAAAATCCGGCAGGGATGCTGACGCTGTTCCGTCGCGCAATGCTGCAGCCCATGCGTCAGAACCTTCAAATCGCCTTCCTGGTCATTCGTCTTCCAGCCGGAAATGCGCAGCCGATGGCACCGGACATCCTCATCACCGTTAACCTGATACCAAATCATCATGGTCCCGCCCTCCTCCATATGGCACTCTCTCCCGCCTACCGTCAGAATATCATCATTTTGGGAATACTCTACCCCCGACCAGAAAATCCTCTTGCCATCTTTACCGGGCTGACTCTTTACGGCAATCTTCCCTCCGGGAAACCACCCCATATGAAACAGCAAACACCGTATCAAATAAGCGCGCCTTAACGCACACTCTTCCTGATGAGTACCCAGGCCGAGAGACTTTCTGGCTCCACAATATTTGTTTCCCCGGTCAATGGTCAGCCTGACCTTGTAACTTCCCGATGCATTCTTTCTTAATTCAATTGATCTAGAGATGGACATGCAAATATTCATACAATATCCAAAAACTATATATATAAAATCAACTGGGCCTAGCAAAAAATGTTAGAAAACACATACAACCCAAATAAAACTAACGTATACTAAAAATTACAATGGCCAAAAAAAAATCAAAAAAACTGATTACTTGAGAAAAAATATGCACCCCTTGCTCCCCATCAAGAATGTATGCTTCCCTGCAAAAAATCATGTTCAGACTCACCATTTCCGGTACGTAAAACCGTTCCCTTCATCTGCCCGGAAGAGTCTTTGTCCACCAGTGCCCCTGGTTATTAAAATTTCTATCCTGAAAAGGACGAATGCATTACATATAAAACTCTGCAAAATTCCTTTGCAAAAACTCTTCATCGAAAAGGAAGATAACAACCTATGCCTTTGCACAAAAATTCACTGCTTGATAAAAAAGTAGATTCTTAAATATATTCCAAAAATTCATAACCAACCCCAGGGAGAGAACGGAGTCACTTCAAATTGCCATTGTCTTTTCATAAGCATCAGAGAATCCATCCTCTCTTCTCACAAGCACGCAGAATCCCAAATGCCCCTCCATGTGAAAATCGGCCTGGAATAAAAACTTCTGTCTGATCAAAACGTCACGGGAAAAACAATCACCCGCAAAACAGCCGCACGCATGGAATGGATAAGCCATCATTAACATCAACACTAAATGAGACTCTCCGGTTCCCCCATCATCGGCTCAAACTCTGACCAGCTAATCATGGCCATCCCATAACCAAAACATCCCTCTCAGGACACCTAATCCCACTCGCAAAAAGAACCCCTTGCAGTAGGGACATTTACCCGGTCACAAATTGATGATCATTGATATTACATATCCCAATGGAAGCCTTCCAACCGCCTGCATCATCACGGTCACCGCTATCTCCTGTCCACCTCTTCGTCTTATTCTTGAACCTTATCAATACTTCCACATTGTAAATCAAGGTACACAAATATTTATGCGGACTCCATGAATCCAGTCACACTAAGCCAAACACACTGGAAATACCATGGTAAACCAGGTACTCTGCACTCAATCCGGTAATTTTTCCAAATACCCAAGGAGATACTCCTTTAACCCTGCGGATTGTAACAGAAGAACTATTCTGACTATCTACCAATACTTTTTAATAAACGGATTTTCATCCATGCCTTCTGCGTCAAATAATATGGTAGGAACGTCCTTTTTCACTGCAGGATTCATTGCATAACTTGCCAACCTCCTCATAAGATATTGAATCTCCGATGAAGGCGTTCCAGGACCTGTCAGCCCGACGATTGATGCACCAAATAAATTTGAATTCATGCCATAAAAGAAAAATTCATGGGAAGGCCCCATGAAATGAAGATAATCGCTCAGCGTGTAAAAATCGAACGTATCAAACCCTTTCACAGGTGCTTGCAATTTCCAAGACTGGGTCATGACCTTGCAAATAGATGCAACAATTTCTGGCCGGATAGGATTGGAATATTTCTCCATTTCCACAGACGCATCCTTTAACTTCTTTAATTTTCTACCAATTTGTAAAATAACATTGGGGTCTGCATCCTGAGATTCCGCTCTCATCACCAGATCCTGCTCCAGGAGACGAATCTCAGAATTCCATTCTGCAAAAGTCCATTTTTTAGGAGAATCAGGCACTTTCATGTAATGTATCCATAAAAACACCTGATTTTATTTAATTTCAAGAATTTTGCCTTCTGCATCTTCACAAACGTATGCAAAAAATACATCATATTTATTTCCGTTTTGTTTTAAAACATGATGATAAAGATACGCCCACTCACCAGGCAATATGTCCTGGTCACAACAAGGTAAATAGGAATATACAGACTTTCTTAATACTTCTGAATGATCTTCAATCAACTTAATATGCAGATCAATCCATTCCAGAAAAGCGCCTTCACGCTCCGTTGCCAAACTAGCCGATAACGGCTGCAGCAGAGAAAAGGCGACAGGCAAAGAAAACAGCCATTTCTTCATGATAAATCTGTTACTCATCTAATCCTTTTCTCATTCCTGTAAGCTTTATAT
This sequence comes from Akkermansiaceae bacterium, assembly GCA_021202525.1. Classification (GTDB taxonomy): domain Bacteria; phylum Verrucomicrobiota; class Verrucomicrobiia; order Verrucomicrobiales; family Akkermansiaceae; genus Akkermansia. The sequence continues at coordinate 3,130 of JAJQCV010000001.1, forward strand.
TTTTTCTTCGTGCTTGTTGATCAGATGATCAAACTTAACTTATCTGGTGGATCTATTCCCTGAGACGGATCACCCCATCCTTAATGACAGTCTCTTACAAACGGCAATTCTTCCATTTCCTCTTTCAACCAATCCAATTCACCTTTCATATCGGCAGGCTTGCTTCTGACATACCTGACCACGTGATTGAAAATCGATGCCACATAGACTGTTGGGGATCCAGGGACAGTACGATGCAGGATGGATGCCCCAAACAAGGAGGATCCTGATCCGTAAAACCAGAATTCCTGCGGCTCCCCGTCCCACATGTAATCATATATGGCGCCTAATTCATAGCCATTCAGCCATGTCCCCTCCGGCTGTAACCCCCTGAAGGTTTTCATGATTTTTACAAGCGATTGAGCGACTTCCGGAGGAAGGGCTCGCGAACAAATTTCTTCGCCACAGCGGGCTTCTTTTAAAGCATGAAGCCGGCGCACCAGCTCCATTACCTTCTCGGGCTTTTCCTCCGTGAAAAGTTCTTCCTCTACTTCGTTGATCAGATATTTCAACTCGTCCGAACTATAAATCTTCTCATCTGATCCAGGTATTTTCAAATAAGGAGAACATACCAGCGCTATATTACCTTTAATGAACAGAAAGTCACACCGTTCCAACTCGGAAACATATGCATAAAATACATCATATTTCTTCCCGTGCTTTTCCTGCATGCTCAGATAAATATTATGCATCCACCTTGGTTCTTTGACCAAGCAATCTTCTTCATGGTAAGGTATATAAGAATTGATGGAACTTTTCAGCATATCTTCATGGTTATTCAACAACTTGATTTTCATATCAAACAACCACACATACTCTCTCTCTCGTTCTTCATAACTTTGAGAATCCGCAACCACTTCGCCTCCTCCAAAAAGAAGCAGTGATAAAGTGACAATACTTCTAATCATTTTTTACAAACCTTCTTTTCTTTTAATTCCACAATATCGCACCTCTTTTCAACATTATTCAAGTACGAAGCAAATTTATTTGTTTTCCCATCATAAACATATGTTTTTGTCTCATTATCCGGATTTCCTGTATATACGGTCGACGCAACCATAATTCCACGCGGTATTCTCTTTTCAGGTTGCGCAAAGGGTTTCCCATCCCTTGCAACGTTCATATCTCCATCACTGAAAGCAGGGCATTTCCCAGGATGACTATGTACAAATGCTACCATGGTATCATTCTCATCACATGGAGATGTATTTTCAATTTCAACCATTTTATGTTGAAATGTCGTACTCACCTCTGCCACATAATATTTTCCTTTTCCATTACAACAAATACGGGCACCATGTTCCCATTTTTCAAGATTTTTTGTCCGATTATCCTTCAGTTTTTTATACCACTCAGGCTGCTCTTTCTCCAATGTTTTCCATACTTTAGGCCAACTATTGGATCTCTTTTCTACTAACCCATATTCCTTTAATTTATCATATTTTCTCACCATCTCCTGTAACACAATATCTTTAGCCGCAAGAATAGCTTCTTTTTTTGAATCATATGTCTGTCTAAGCCCTATTATATCCATGCCCCAAGTTACATGATTTTTTACAAATCCATATAAAAGTTCACCACCTTCTTCACCAATCAGATCCTTAGAAATCCATCTTCCATCCTGCGGATTGTAATGGCGGTAATTGTAGTAGATCAGCCCCAGGTCATCATCTCGGTATTCGCTGGAATAACGGAACGGCATTGATGAAGCCCAGGAACCTTCCTCTGCCAAGGTTTCTCCATAGGGCGTGTACTCAAACTTCGCCTGCCGGATTCCCGACGCGTCGTACAGGGCGCTCACACTCTTGAGCAGATCGTGCGCCGCATAGCGCGTCTCCGCCACACTCTTGTCCGCGTTGTGCGTACACATGGCCAGTACGCGCGTCGCCACCGGTTCTGACGGATCCCAGAACCACGTGCCCAGCAAGGGCGGATTAGTCGTATTTTGCGTACAGTCCATGCTCGCTATCATCAGATATCCCATATAGGCAAACCTTGTGCGCTTGGTCAAGGTATTTCCATTGTATTCCACTTTTTCCACACGGCGTCCAAGGTAGTCGTACACGCATTCCACTCTTTTGCTTCCCTGCGTAAAGACAACCGGCCTATTATCCGCGTTATACTGGACAGACCAGGTCCCCGTGGAAGTGTTCACGCCGGTCTGGTTGCCATCGGCGTCATACTCAGGCGTGAAGGGCGTTCCGGAACGTGTCACGGAAGTATATTGGTTCAGGTTATTGCTCTGGTAGGAGCTGAAAATCCCCTGTTCCGCCGCAGTCCGGCGGTTACCGATGTTGTCATAGGCATAACTGAAGGAGCCGCCCGCATTCATCGTGTCTCCCATCAATTCGCCACGACCGTTGTAGGCGTACGAATGACGGCGTGCAATGACCGTGGAACCCACATAATCCTCCCGCACGGAAGGCCGCCTCATATTGTCCCAGGTATAGGCATGCTTGAGTGCAGGTGTGGCAGAGGCTCCCTTCACATAGGCCATGGAGATCGGCAGTGGAAGATCGGCATGATACGCCGTGTTCCTGACCAAGCCGTTCGGATAGGTCAAACTGTTGAGCCAGCCCGTGACCGAATCATACCCATACGTAAAGGATGAACCATTGAACGACACGGCAGAAAGACGGTCTGTAGAATCGTACCCCATGACGACCTGTTGTACCGTTGTACCATTGAGAGAAAGTGTATACCCGGATAAACGCCCCAAGGAATCACGCTGATAGGCAAGCACGCTTTCCGTTAAACCGGAAGTTACCTCCGACGCCACTTCTTCAAATCCGGCATATTCCACACTCCGGGAACCGGAAGCATCCTGAATAGTAGAAATACGCTCCCTTCTATCATAGGTGATAAATACGGAAGGCGTTCCATCGCTATGCGTAACGGAATTCAACTTTCCTGTTATGTTATCGTACTCATATGTAGACACTACCCCTCGCGACTGCCTCCGGGTCACCACTCGTCCCCACTCATCATAAGTATAGGAAGTAAAGGATCCATCGGCATACGTTTTATTCAACAATATATCCGAGATTGAATCATAATTCCAACGCGTTACATCCGCAGTGGAAGAAGGAATCGTATCAAGTGTGGCACTGGGGGAACGGTACGTATGCAAGGCTACAATACGGTCTCTGTCATCATATTCCCATTTCATGGGATAAACAGCCGTACCGTACCGGCAAGTCAATCGGCCCCGCAGATCATAAGAGGACCATGTTTGTTTTCCATCCGGCGCCGTAACACACTCCGGCAATCCCGTTGCGAAATCATACACGGTCGTGGTTATTTTTCCATCTTCGTCCCTCCTATGTATTTCCCGCCCTCCAATATCACTGGCAATGACTGTATCTTTTCCGCGCGCATCCCGAACCGTTAGCGTATCTCCCACAGTACTGTAAATACGGCTGTATTTGGTCACGGCCCCATTCATATCCGTTGAACGTATAAGATCGTTGTTTAAAATCACCTCTTCTTCCTCACTCGCACAACCATCTTTTCCGCGTAAAACACGGATGTTGCCGTTTTCGTTATAAACTTTTTCCCAAGACCAGCGACCATATTTATCCTTATAAAGTGTCAGGGAATCGAGGGAAGACAAAACAGCCTCCTTCCGAGAAACGAGTTCGTAGGTACACTCCGTCCAATCTACCATCCCCGGTCTTTCAAGTATCTCACAGTGTTCCTTAAAAACCAATTGCGCAGTTTCCTGAGGAATTCCGGAAGGAACCGTAGGCAACTTCCTGAAGCACGTACTAAAGTAGCGACCCACATACAGAGAAGGGTCATCCACAAAAATACCTTTTTTTCTGCCTCTCAGATTTCCCAATTGATCATATTGGCACCTGAACTCGATCCCATCCTGCATAGTCCCGCTTTCTATCAATCCCCTTGCATTGCGAATAAGAAGAAGCCTTGTACTGGGGTAAGATTCAGTTGAAGAAACTGTTTTTTCATCCATAATAAGACGCCCCATTCCATCATATATAATATTTCCCATTTGCCTCCGATGGGAAGAATCCAAATAAATATACTTTCTAATTGCTGCGGTAAAGCTTCCTTCATACTCATAATAACGCGCTTCACGTCCGGTACCAGATTCTTCAGCCACCAAACCTGACGGCAAAAGCCTGGTAACCAGTGTAGCTCCCGTAGGCAATGTTTCCGTTGTTGTCAAGCCATCCGGAGAATAAGAATACAAGGTTGTCCTTCCCAATTCATCCGTACGTGATACAACACGCCCTAATAGATCATAAGTCGTAAAGACAGCGGTTGCTTTATCTCCTGTAGAATTTCTTACGGAGAGAGTGTTGCCTGCTCCGTCATAGGTCATTTCCGTAATGGAATCCGGACAGGTAGAAGTCATTTCCGTCCCGTTCCAGTTTTCCATGGGAATGGCGGAATCCCGTTCCACACGTACCAAACGTTTGGCTCCGTCATAAATATAACGAGTCTGCAAGCCTCGTACATCCGTTTCCCAGCGGGGACCGGCACAACTCCATTCCGCCGAGGAATGCAGGCCATTGGCGTAATCCGTCCGAATTACCCGGTGGGAATGATCATAGGTCATCTGTTGAAAATCAACAGACACGAAATCGGAAGATACGTGGGCCAAATGATCCGTAGCAATTTCATCCCCGTTTTCCGCATAGTAATGAACAGTTCTTGTGGAGTTGCCGGACACTATTACATGTTCGGCTCCCAATGTTTCCGTACATTTCCATGATGCGCCATATTCAGAACACAGGGCATATTCATAACGCCGCTCAGAACCATCCATGTTTACTTGCCTTTTGAGCCGTCCTTTTCCATAAATGCAGGATGGATGGTCTACATACCATTCTGTTTTGGTTGGATTAGGATCAGCAAATGGCCCTGCGCAAGTTTGCACGGCTATCTTAGAATAAATGCCCGTGGAATTTGTATAAGTATACGAGATATCATGTATTTTCTCTACCTTCGTTCCGTTTACCAAACTCACGGCTTTGAATCTCAGCCTTCTGTCATTAAAACATTCATCGGCATACTCATACGTAGTTCTCATTTGAATATCTCCATACCACGGTTCCGTTCGCTGGATCACATTTCCGCTGAAATCATACTCCATCTCCACCACGGAACCGTCCGGGCGCGTTTCCCTGACACGTTTGCCATAATTGGGGGAAGAAGCGTCACCGCCGTATTCATACGTCCACGTCCTTTCCAGCGGTGTTCCGTACCCTTCCGTCCGGGAGACAAGCACATCCCCATACATACGGCGCTGGTACACTTCTTTTTCCGCGGAGCACAGCACGGCATTATCCGTTCCGTCCACGCCGGTGTAAACGTACTTGAATTTTTCCTTCGTGTCCGTGTAGTAGCCGCCGGCCACCATGGCCTGCCCGTTGGGTTCCTTGGCCACCACGTATTCACTTCCCGGAGCCGGACGGCACCGGGTCACAATGCTGATGGCATCGTCCCCTTCCCCCTTGATCAGCGTAAGGTCGTCCGGATAAAGACCGCCACGCCACTCGCTGACGAAGCCGCCAGGTTCTTCAATGCGGAACGTCTGCAGCATCCTCTGGGCCACTTCCGGATGGTCTTCATCAACGCCGCGGGCCACCAGCGTGTTCTCTTCCAGGAAAGACCAGGAAAGCTTCCATGTCTTGATGGGAACGGCGTTATTGCGGACGGTGTAGGTACCATCGTTGCGGCGCCCCGTTACATCCTCCGGAGCATACCAGTTGATGCGCTGGACGTCGCTCAGGTCCAGCAGGCCGTCCGTTTTATTCCAGACCTGTTTCAGGCTGTACCAGGAAAGAGCGTTGAAGGATTCAACTTCGGAAGAAGGCCTTGAGTCATTTTCCGACCAGACCACCTGCAGTTCCGCAGCCAGTTCCGCAGCGGTAATTTTCACGCCCAGCGGCGTGATGATGTGCTGCAGCAAGGGAAAATTGGGACGGAACCGGATGATGGTCCCGTCTCCCAGCACTTCCTCCAGATAGGCCGTGCCATCCACCGTGACGCGCCGCATCCTGTCGTTGAACTGCTCGGAACTCCCGTACGGCACGGCTGCACCCCCGGAGACACTTGCGGAGGCAAAGTCGTAATAACGGGGAAAACCTCGTTCCGTCTTCACCACTGCCTGGGAAACATCGTCCGGCTCCGGACTGCCGCCGGAGACATTCGGAGCCTCCACCACCTCCAGCCGCCGCTGGGACACATGCTGGTACTGGAACGCCCTGCCCCAGCACAGGCTGGCATCCATCATATTCAGGTTCAGCATCAGACGTCCTCCGCTCAATTCGGGCCATTTGGGAAACCGGCCAAATTCAATGGAAAAGTCCACGCTGTTGTTGTCCGTACTGGCCGTTCCCGAGTCGCCTTCCCCGCAGGGGCACGGATATTCCGTTTCCGGCCCCACGGGACTGACGGGGTACCAGGTGTTGGGCCACGGCATGGGGGAAAAATCATCATCAGAGGCCATGGCCGCAGGATAATGTTGAAGGTCTCCGGACTGTTCCGGAGCAGGCAGGTGATTATTGTTTTCGTTCATCTTGTTTTTCGTTGAATGTTTGCATCCGCCGGGAAAAGGGGAAAAACGCCGCCGGGCCTTTCCCTGAACCCATTCCCGGAGAATACGGTTATTGTTATTCAGCGGCGGCCTCGAAATTATCGGAAGTGCGGGGGACGCCAAGCGTGCGGCGCAGGCACCTCATGACGGAAATCCGTGCAGAGCGCGCCACCTTGTCCTGGTAGCGCCGGCTCATGGAAACCACGTCCATGTCCGCCAGGGATTCCGCAGACGGGAAGGTCATCCAGTTGTAATGTCCCCACAGGGGGCCTCCGGAACCGCGCGTCCATGCCTTGGCAAGCAGCGGCGCTCCATCCGGGAACAAGGCGGTAAACGCCCCCAGAACCACCGCTCCTTCCGGGCACTTCATCGTGGAGGAAGACTGCTCCAAATGCTGAAGGATGGCTTGCAAAACCGGGGGTTTCAAAGCATACAGTTCATTGCTCAGCAAACCGGAGCGCAGGCAGGTCCCGCAGAGCCCGGAGCCGGAGCGGCCGAAATTCCTCAGAAAATCGGCGCACAGGACCAGATTGTCCGGCTTGGTACGCACCAGCACGTCCTCCGGATGCCGTATGGACTGGGCCATCAGGGAAAGAATGGAGGCCGCATGGTCTGAAGACGTGCGCGTTTTTTTCAAAAGCTTCCATCCCACGGACAGGGGGCGCAGTACTTCCTTCACGGTCTGGGGACACGGAGCCCGCTCGTCGTCCAGAACGACGATGCCCGCTTCCGGAGTGCTCCAGCGGATGCATTGGACCGCCTCCACCAGCAGAGGAGCATTATTCGCTTTACAGGGAATGAAAAACGTTATTCCCGGCTGTTCAGCAGGCACGCCCTGCGCATATTCTGATATGGACTGATTCATATGGATGATGGTTCAATTGAAATGATGCCTCGCATCGGCTCCATTTCTCCCATCATCTTTTGAAAACGCACCTTGTTTCCAGGGGCCTAGTCCATTGATTCCAAAACTATTGAATCAACCATCAAGTGGCACGAACCCTTCGCGGCAAGCTCTTCTCCCCGCAAATCCGGAGCACGGGGCGGCATCACTTCACCATCCGCATCCCCACCGCGCAGGGATCTTCTCAAATCTCCATCCCAACGCCCTTTACGTTTTCAATGATCAACGCTGCTTAAGCATTCCCTCCATCCACTTCATCCCCAAATTGGGCAGAAGGAATATTCCATGAATTGCCTGTTCCGCCACTTTAATGTATTCGCCAACCCTCCGGCCTCCCCTTTCCCCATGGTTCATAAAAGAACGCTCACGCTCATGAGACGCAGCCACAGGACAAATCCCGCTGTTCTCCGGAGCATATACGGCCGCCATCCGCCGTAATTCCGGGAATCCGGAACGGATGCACTCAAAAATGGGAAAAAGCACGGCCGCCTTCTCTCTTATCGAAAATCACTTATCCTGCTCGTTGGAACGTTCCGGACCGGGACCTTCCAGCTCGGCGGTAGCTCCCCGCTCCGGAGGCGGAGCCACCTCCAGAAACGTTTCCGTCACGGTTTCCGACGAATCGTCCGGTTTGATTACGACGGAGACGACACGATCCACCGCTTCACAAGAATCCGGGCACATCTCCTTTTTGGCCTCATTCACGGCCCGAAGGGCAGTACGCTGGAATTCGTGCGTATGCACATCCGCCTGCTTCATGACCGGGGCCAGAATCATCCCCTGGTAAATAACCGCACCGATGATGACTACCAGGGCAATACATCCGCAAGTCAACGCCCCTTTGGCCATGCAGTAGGTCCTATTGTCATTCCGCCTCACCGCGACGACTCCCAGAACCACGGACAAAATGGCGCAAAGCAGCCCGGGAATAACTGCCACCCAGCCTAGACACGGAAGAAAGGCGAGAATGGCAAGCACCAATCCGATAATACCTAGCACCAGCGCCGCAATCGGCGAAACAGCTTCGCGAACAGGACGAATTCCGTCCGAATCATTTGACTTGTCCATAATTCATTTTTTCATTGGCATTCCCCATCCGGGAAACGTTCTTGAAATTAAAGAATTCGGACAAAAACTGTCAAGGTGCCTTTCCGTTACGCAAAAAACGCCATGGTTGCTTTCATGGACATCAGGCCCCCTGCACGCCTCCGCCGGATGGTACCGCAACACCGGGA
>JAJQCV010000001.1:11882-22385 GCA_021202525.1 Akkermansiaceae bacterium
ACAATTATTAAAATTTAAGAAATGTTGGAAATCAAATTTTCCTGCCTTATGAACTCCCTCTCTTCATGACGGGAATTAAATGAAAGAACATGACGTCACAGACCGGTAAACAAGGAAAATCCCTGAAATTGCACCCATTCACCGTTCCCTCAGGCCTGAATCCATATCCTTTCCTCTACGCCTCTTCCTCAACACCCACAACACGTAAATCACGGCGGCTCCGCCGTTGAGCAGGCCGATGGAAAACCAGAACGGGGCTCCCTTGTTCCATTTCCATGCCTCGCGTACATGGCCGTTCGCCATTTCTGCATAACCGCGGGTCATGCCGCACAGGGGACATTCCTGATGGGGCACGGCAACGGCAGCGGCTATGGAATTCATCCCTCCCGGGCTGATCAGCAAAGCCATGACGGAAGGGATCAGCAGCATAAGGGATAATCCCGCCCACACGGGGAGCCATATTTTCCTGATCATGCCGAACAAATCATGGCGGGGACGCCTGGCACCCCTGCCATGTAACATATAAATGCTCCGGGGAAGAAACCTCCTTCCCGGCCTTTAAAGAGTATCGTACGTTTCCTCCCTTTCGGCGGCAGGCGCAGCGGGAACGGCGGGGTCAGGAACCTGCCGCATCCGGCGGGATTCCCCTCTCTTCGGCATTTCCTTGGCCCCGTCATCCACACACTTCTGAATTTCCACCCTGTGTTCTTCCGCGAAGGCGGAAGCGGAGCTGAACATCCATACCTGGGCTCCGCAGGCCGCCAACGTCAGCACGATGGCAACAATGGAAACGACAAGCGCGCCCTTGGGAGACCCCTTGCTCACGGCCACAATGCTCATGATCAACGCGATAATGGCAAGAAGACCGGCCGGGATCAGGGCTACCCAGCCCAGGCACGGAAAAAAGCCTATCAATGCAAGAACCAGGGCAATAATGCCGAGGACCAGGGCGGCCGTGCAGGAAGGGGAACCACTGCAGCAGGATGGATTTTGGGGGGAAGCGGGATCGTTCATCATCGTATTATTCCTATATGGGGTTGTTGAAATTCCTTCTTGGAATCGTTGTGTCCGTCCTACTGGAATATCCATCTCCTGTCAAGATGCAAGCTCTGGCATCCCGGCGCTCCTGACTTGAAAAAGAACCCGCAAACATCCAAACGGCCAGATAGCCTTCCCGACCGGATGCTCCATGACACCGCTCAAAGCAGCAAATAACCCGCCACAACGGCGCCAACGCCCAGTGCGGCGGTGAGCAGCATCAATCTGCGCCTGCCGGGGCTTTTCCACATCAGGGCGATGCCCGTCACATAAGCCGCCAGCAGGGAAAAGGCGGCACCCCATCCCAGAAAAGTAAACCACCATCCGGCCTTCCCCTTGTGCACCAGCAGCAACTTGGGATACATGCCCGGAGACACCACCTCCGCGCGGAGCGCGTCCCCCTTCCTGATAAACAGCACATGGTCATTCGTCAACGGACCCAGCACGTAATTCCCCTTGAACGGGCGCACTTTCCCTTCCGGCAACGTGGCTCCCCGCCGTTCCAGTTCCCGGAGGGAGGCTTCGTACGAAGGACGGTCGGTGCCGTCCAGTTCATGCACCGTCACGGTGGAGGTAAAATTCTCATCCGTACCGGCCAGATAAAGCAGGCCGGTGACGGCATACACCACCACCATGGGAAGAAAAAACAGACTCAGCACCAAATGCAGGGAACGGCAGGAAAAAACATTCATAACGAGTGATGAAAAACTTTAATACACGCGCCCCAGCAAATCCGCCAGTCTTTTCCCCAGCGTTTCTATCTGTTCGGGCTGGTGCGCCGCCGTCACCGTAATGCGCAGCCGGGCCGTTCCGCGCGGCACGGTGGGGTAGCGTATGGCGGGAGCCAGAAAACCCTGTTCCAGCAGCCCCTGCGCTGCGGAAAGGGCCGCCTCGTTCTCACCGATCACGACCGGAAAAATGGAAGAAACGGGCCTTCCCGGCATGCCCAATGCTCCGGAAAGGGCATCCGCCAGAGCGGAAACATGCCGGCGCAGCGCCTTCCCCTCCTCACCGCTGATAATCCGTACCGCAGCCAGCGCGGCGGCGGCCAGCGCGGGAGGCGGAGCCGTGGAATAAATCAGGGAGCGGGCGGAATTGACCATCACGTCAGCCCACGCCCGGGAACACGCCACATATCCCCCGCTCAGTCCGGCCGCCTTGCTCAGCGTACCCATCTGGAAATCCACTCCGGAGGAAACCCCCAGTTCTTCCGCCAGCCCGGCGCCATGTTCGCCCAGTACGCCGAATCCGTGGGCCTCGTCCACCAGCAGCAGGGCGCCAAACTCATCCTTCAGGCGCACAAGCTCCCGGAGGGGGGCCCTGTCACCGTCCATGCTGAACACGGACTCCGTCACCACCAGAATCCCCCCGGCAGGATTGACGCGCCGGGCATGCTCCAGCTTCCTCCGCAGGGAATCCATGTCGTTATGAAGGAACGTGGCCAGCCGCGCCCCGGAAAGCCGCGCTCCGTCAATCAGGCTGGCGTGGGACAGCTTGTCCATCACCACCGTATCATTCCCGTCCGCAATGGAGGCGATCACCCCCACGGACGTGGCATAACCGGATGAAAAACTCACGGCTGCCTCCGTTCCCTTCAGCTCCGCCAGGGCATCCTCCAGCCCGGAATGGACCCGGCGCGTTCCCGTTACCAGGCGGGAGGCCGTCGCGCCTGCCCCACCATCGCGCGCGCCTTTGGCAAAAGCCTCCACCAGCGCCGGATGATGCGCCAGCCCCAGATAATCGTTGCTGGCCAGATTCACCACTTCACGGCCGTCTTCCATGCGGGCCATCCCGCCGGGCAGGCACTCCACGTTCCGCAGGGAACGCAGCAGCCCGGCGGACTTCAACTCGGATAAAAACTGTTCAGGATCTTTCATGTTCTTGGATATCGGGGACAACAATCAGGCATCCACGGACAAACTCAGCACCACGTTATGGCCGCCCATGGATGCGGCGGACTTCACCAGCAGACGCTCTCCTTCCAGAGCCGTTTCCGCCGCCGGAACGGCCCCTCCGCACGGGGAACTCACCCAGCCGGGATTGGGCGGCAGGCTCCCTTCACGCACAAAAGCCAGCATCAGCGCCAACTCCAGAATGCCGCTGCCGCCGATCGCATGGCCCGTCCACGGCTTCATCATCCTCAGGTCCGGCAGGCTGTCCCGGCCAAAAACAAGCTCCAGGGCATTCCGTTCGGACAGGGCATTCCCCGCCGTACCGCTGGCATGGGGACACACGGTCAGGGGCACCCTTCCATCCCATCCCTTCAGAACTCTTTCAAGCAGCTCCGCAATGCGCTTCCCGTCGGGCGGCATGCCCAGCGGACTGAACGCGTCGGAATTCACCACATAATCCTTCAAATGAATGCCCGGCTCCGCGGACATCTCCAGAGCCACGGCCGCCCCTCCCTCGGAAATGCACATGCCGTCCGCCCCGGAACCGTAGGGATCATTCACGCCATTCCGGGACAGCATGCCGGAAGCCCAGTACGTCCCCAACAGCTCCCGACACAGGGGAAGGTCCAGCCCCACAGCCAGGGCCCGCTTCACGACGCCCTGCCTCATCAGCATGCCCGCCATACCCACGGCATCCAGCCCGGCGGCGCAGCCGCTTGCCAGCACATGGTAGGGACCGTGAATGCCCAGCTCAATGCTCACGCAGGAGGCCAGCTCGCTGTGCAGGGAATTGGGCACGGCCAGAATCTTCATGGGCCGCCTGCCGGGCCACGGACTCAGCCAGCCGGAGGCATTCCCGCGGGAACTGCCTACAACCAGCGCGGCGTCCTCCAGCTCGCGCGGCCCCCATCCGGCTTCCTCCACGGCCTGGCGGGCCAGAAGAAGGGCCAGCTGGGACGCCGGACCGTTCCGGCGGCTGCACAACATGCCCCGCTCCGGAATCCACCCGCTGCGGACATCACCCCAGGGATGCCCCGCACCCCACAACTCCTTCAACGGCTTCAACACCTGGAATCCCTGCCGGACGCCGCTGACATGAGCCTCCGCGCCCAGCCCGAATGCGGAAGCCAGGCCAAGCCCGCAAACCCGCGGTTCCGCACAGCTGTTCCCATCCGAAATCATGACCCGGGAAAAGTACCCCTCCTCTGCCCCGGAAACAAGCCCCGAATACGTCGGGAATAAAAGGCAATCCATAAATATCTACGGCAAGGCGAAAAGCCGAACTCATGGACACTACGGAAACTTTACGGCGGTATCTGCCTGCTCTTGCGGAACATCTCCCTTCCGGCATAACCAGGGGGACTGAAAAGCCTCAGCTTCCCCCTCTTCGTTACTTCCCTTGATTCCCCTCCGCCGGACAGGGGAAGAATAATCAGCCGCAAAAAATGGAAAACACAGGGAGGAAGGCATTCTTCCCCCAATGCGGGAAACATTTCACGGAAAGCATCAGCTTTCGCCGCTTTCCCATTCACAGCGGATGAAAAACAGACCAGCCCCGCTTTCTTGAAAAACCGGAAAAAACGTGGCAAACTCTCCTCCATGCCTTTGCAAACACTCTTCCGCAGCACCCTTCTTCTTCTCGCCTGCTGCCTGCCGGCATGGGCGGCCCCCCCCTTCCCCGCCGGCCTTCCAGCCTTCCGAATGGGCTGCCCTCCAATCGCCGCGCGCGGACCGTCGCCACACCTCCTCCCGCGGCATTGTCCAAACCATGCTGGAACAAGTGCGTCCGGCATGCGCCTTTCAGCCCGGCATGCCCCCTGAAAACTTTCCTTCATGGCGGGAACAGGTGCGCCAGGCCATGAAAAAGCTGATGAAATTCCCGGCCTCGCAGGAAATACAGCCCCCCAGGCTCGTCAAAACCGTTCCACGGCAGGGATACAGGGTGGAAAAATGGGAAAGCTACCCTTTCCCGAACGCCGCCGTACCGTTTCTGGTACTCGTACCGGACTCCGCCACACCGCAGCACCCCGCCCCCGTCCTCTTCTGCATTCCCGGGTCGGACCAGACCAAGGAGGAACTGGCGGCGGAGACATCCGCGGAACTGGAAAACTCCCCCCTTTCCCGGCCGGGCCCCAACGCCATGGCCTGGCACTATGTCCGGGAAGGCTGGGTGGCCGTCGTGGTAGACAACGCGGGCGCCGGAGAACAGGGGGACGCGGAACGTGCGGCCGGACGCGCCTCCCACGACTACGACAACTTGGCGCGCTTCCTGCTGGAAATGGACTGGAACTGGCTGGGCTACACGTCCTGCACGGACCAATGCATCCTGGACTGGGTGAAAAAACTCCCCTTCATACAAAAAAACCATATCATCCTCAGCGGCTTCTCCCTGGGCACGGAACCCATGATGGTTCTGGGAGTCCTCAACCCGGACATCTACGCCTTCGTGTACAACGACTTTCTGTGCCGCACGCTGGAACGGGCGCAAACCATGACCAAACCGTCCGCCAACGGCTCCCGCCCGGCGCCCAACTCCATCCGCCACCTGATACCCGGTTTCTGGCAGCAATTCGACTTCCCGGACATCGTCGCCTCCCTGGCCCCGCGCCCCGTCATCTGTACGGAAGGGGGGCTGGACCGGGACTTCGGCCTCATCGCGCAGGCCTACCGCATGGCGGGCAGGGAAGACGCCTTCCGCTTCCTGCACCAGCCGCGCTTTGCGGACCCCGCCAAACGCTGGCAGGGGGAACTCCTCCCCTCCGGGCTGGACAGGACCGAATTCTTCCGCCTGGCCAACGTCGATCCGCGCAACCACTTCTTCAAAAAAGACGCCGTCATCCCGTGGATCAAAAGCCTCCTGAACGCGGAACAAACCGCTGAACGCCCCGCAGATTCACAATAACCGGCGGCAGCCGCGGAATCCCCGGCCGCCCCCTAAAGAATCCGGCTGTCCAGATCAAAAACCTGCCCGGAGGCGGCCGTCAGCACCTCCTGCAGAAACAGGAGAAACGCCGCCGTCTGCTCCGGCGTATTGAACCTGCCCAGAACGTGCCGGGACAAAGCCGCCTCCTTCACGCTCCCGCGCAATCCCTCCGTCATATCCGTAAGCATGAACCCCGGCAAAACCAGATTCACGCGGATTCCCTTCTTCCCCCACTCCCGGGCCAGACTCTTGACAAGGCCTTCCAGAGCTGACTTGGAAGCGGCATACGCCGCCTGGGACGGCGCGGGCCTGTACGCGGCATAGGAACCGATCATCACGATCTGCCCTTCTCTGCCCTCCCGCAGCATGTCGGCCGCGGCGCAGCGGGCGCACCAGGCGGCCCCCCTGGCATTCACGCCCATCACGGCGTCCCATTCATCCTCAGTCTGTTTCAAAAAAGGGCGGTCCTTCGTCACTCCGGCGGCGCACACCGCCAGATCATACGCAGGCCGCCCCGCAAACCACTCTTCCACGGCGGAGCAGTCCCCCACGTCCAGCTCCGCACGGGAGGGGGCGTCCACAGTCCACCCGGCGGCGGAAAAATGCGCCGCCACGGCGCGGGCCAGTCCCCCTTTTCCGCCGCTGATGAACACCCTTCCCATGCCGTACGGTCTTCCGTATTAAAAACTCTACCGTTTCGGCTCCACCCAGCGCCCGTACTCCTTGATCAGGTCCACCAGCCTCTCCACCGCCTCTTCCTCGGGAATATTGAACTTGACGGGGGTATGCTTCACATACAGGTTGATCTTGTTCGGAGCCCCCCCCACGTACCCGAAATCGGCGTCCGCCATTTCCCCGGGCCCGTTCACGATGCACCCCATCACGGCAATCCTCACCCCTTTCAAATGTTCCGTGGCCTTGCGGATGCGGTCCGTCGCCTCCTGAATATTGTACAGGGTGCGCCCGCAGGACGGGCAGGAAACGTAATCCGCGCGCGTCAGGCGCATCCCGGTGGCCTGCAGAATATTAAACGCCAGGAAGGAAGCCAGCCGCGGATCGGACTCTCCCTGCACCAGCAAAGCGTCTCCAATCCCGTCGCACAGCAGGGAGCCCACATTCCGGGCGGCCACCAGCGGCACGTCTTCGCCGGAAACGGAACCGGGCGCCAGCGTATCCTTCAGCAAAATCAAATGCCTGTCCTCAATGCGGGAAGCCAGCAGGCGGAACGCGTGCACCGTCTCCATGTCCAGCCCGTTCTTCACGGTCACGATGGACGGTTCCGCCAACTCTTTCAGCGGCTCCAGGTCGGCATCGCTGCGGGGGTCCACTTCGATGGCGTCCAACTGGCCCAGGGCCAGTTCCGGCATCATGTCGCCCATGGCGCCGCGCTCATCCTGCAGGGCGTAAAAACCGGCATCGGGAACCACCACGCGCACGGGCTGTTCCCAGCCCAGGCGAACGCCGTAGCACATGGCCAGGCCGCCCTGCCGCTTGGAAAACTTCAGGGGATCATAGCACAACTCCGGCTCCGGAAACGCGGAGGGGGGATCGTCCGGCCTTTCGGACGGCTGGAACGGATTGGAAAGGCGGTAGGCCACGGGCACCTCGCGCACGGCGTCTTCCGTCAGGGACACGCGCAGGGTATCGCCAATGCCGTCCATCAGCAGGGACCCGATGCCCACCGCACTCTTGATGCGGCCGTCTTCCCCGCCTCCCGCCTCGGTCACCCCCAGATGGATGGGATAATTCCAGTCCGGACCCAGCCCGTTCATGCGCTCCACCAGCAGGCGGTACGCGGCGATCATCACCTTCACGCTGGACGCCTTCATGGAAAACACCAGGGAATGGTAATCCAGGTCGCGGGCAATCTGCGCAAACTCAATGGCGCTCTCCACCATCCCCTCCGGCGTATCGCCAAAACGGTTCAAAATACGGTCGGACAGGGAACCGTGGTTGGAACCGATGCGCATGGCGCGGCCATGTTCCTTGCAGAACAGCACCAGGGGCGTAAACTCCTCCCTCACGCGGTCCAGTTCCTCCTGGTACTCGGCATCCGTGTACTCGCGCACCTCGAACTTCTTCTTGTCGATGAAATTGCCGGGATTGATGCGGATCTTCTCCACCCATTTGGCGGCCTCCATCGCGGCGTCCGGCTTGAAATGAATATCCGCCACCAGCGGCACATGGCAGCCCGCCGCGCGCAATTCGCGGGAAATATTCTCCAGATTGGCCGCATACGCCTTCGTCTGGGCGGTCAGCCGGATAATCTCGCAGCCGGCGGCGGCCAGCTCCAGGGCCTCCTTCACACAGGCATCCGTATCCCGCGTGTCGGACGTCAGCATGGACTGGACGCGAATGGGATTGGCGCCGCCAACCCCCACATTGCCCACCATGACTTCACGGGTCACGCGGCGCGTGTATCGATAGGGACTCGGACAATAGGAAGACTGCATACCGCCACTCTACCCGGCCACGCTCCGCTGTCAACCATCCTTCAAAAGCGCAAAGCCTTTTCACGTCACGCGGCAGGGCAAACGCCGCGGCGGCCTGCACCTGTCCCACCCGGCGCGGCACGCCCCGTTTCCTGCAAAAACTATCGTTCAGCCCTCCTCCTGGCCATTTCACAGGCATAAACCCTTCCCAACTCCTGCGCATGTTTCCGGGCCCATAAGGAAAGCCGGGAAAAACCGGCCGGAACGGCTCCTTCAACATACAATCTGTCCTCCATCAACCCGCGTATCTCATCCCTCGTCAGCATCACATCGCGATGGAACGCTCCCATCACCCGGGCGGCGGCAAAGGCGCACCAGGGGGGAACGGACAAAACGGGCCTTTTGACGCCTATCGCCTCCCCCAGCATGGCAAACAGGCCGCGGAACGTATAGGACTCCGGCCCTGCCGCCTCAATAACCCTGTTTTCCCCGTCTTCCGCCATCGCCTCCCGGACGGCCAGGGCCGCCAGGTCCTCCACATGAATTGGCTGAAGACGGTACTCCCCATCCCCCGGAACGCCCACTACCGGGAAATTCCTCAGAACCCAGGCCATATTATTAATCAGGATATCTTCTCCCGGCCGTTCGCCGAACAGAACGGCCGGACGCAAGACGGAATACGGAATATCCTGACTCTCCAGCATGCGCTCCAGCTCCGCCTTCCCTCGGAAATAGCTCAGGCTGCTGTCCCTGTCGGGATGGGTGATGCTGATATGCACGATCCTTTCCACTCCGGCCCTGGCGGCAGCCTCGAACAACACCCGTGTATGCTCCACAGCCTCCGCATGGGAAAACCACCGGGAATTGAACCGTACCCAGTACGTATTGATCAGGGCGCGGCATCCCCGCATGCTCTCCGCCAAAGCGCCGGGATCATCCCAGCACAGGGGGGCCAGCCGCCAGCCATGCGGATTGGGCTTCTCCGGAGAATTGGTCAGCCCGACAACCAGCGCGCCCCGCTCCGCAAGCTTCCGGGCCATATAGCGCCCGCTGTACCCCAGGACCCCGGTCACGGCAACCCTGTCCGGACATTCGCACACCTTCGCTTTCATCTTATTTCCCTATTTTCCATGATTACAGAAATTTCAGAATACCATGACGCCTTTTACACCTTCTTCCACCATGTCTCCGGGCAATTTTCCTCTTACTTCCTGGCTACCCAATCCAGAACCTTTCCTCCCATCTTCAGCGCTTTCTTAATCAGGGAAGGCGGGCATGAAGCGGCCTTGTCCGCAAAAGAACAGCCCAATTGCAATATCTCCTGCATGGCCTCCAATCTGCCTTCCTGAAACTCGTTCCGCGCCTTCCGGGCTTTTTCCAGGCATTCGCCGACCGTTCTCAACGCGCCCTCGGCCTCCCTCCTCTTACGCTCCTTCATGATGGCCCTGGCCATCTCCCATACATCGGCCTGCACGCGGTAATAGGACTTCCTGTCCCCCATCCTGCTTTCCCGGAACACCAGCTCCCACCCCTCCAGCTCTTTCAGCGCCGTGGAAACATTGGAACGCGCCATGGACAAAGCCTCGCATAAATCATCGGCGCTCAGGGCCTCCTCGCTCAAATACAAAAACGCATGAACCGCCGCCACGGACCGGCTGACGCCCCATCTGGCGCCCATCTCCCCCCATTGTTCCACAAAAGCTCTCTGCACGTCGTCCAAAACCATGACTTTATTTTCTGTAATTTCAGAAAATACGCAAGACAAAAAAAATCCCTTCTCATTTTCATCCCGGTCCCGTCGGGAAAAACTCCTGGAAACCACCGCACGCCTGCCCCGTCACATCAGGGACTGCACGACAAACAAAACCACGGACCCGGCATAAACGGCCAGCATCAGACAGGCGCAGCAAAACAGGAACAGGCGGTAACCGCAGGCCAGCACGGCCTTTCTCAACGGCTCTTCCGGATGCCGCCGCGCCCACCCGGCATACAGCAAAAGGAACAGAGCCGCCACGGCGGATACCGCCAACGTTTCCTTCAGCAGAGGGGGAAAATAATCAAATACCACCCGGTTCCGTCCCGGTTCCAAACGCACCGCCATCAACTCCCCAACCTTCTCGACAGGCACGGAAACTCCGTTGCGGGTAGCGCTCCATCCCCTGTCATATACCACCGGAATCATCAGGTCCTCCCCCGCCCCGGCGGAAAGTTCCACCTC
>JAJQCV010000016.1 GCA_021202525.1 Akkermansiaceae bacterium
CTTTTCTCTACCGCCCCACTCGGGTTCCACCCGCCCCCCCCCCCCGCCCCCCACCTTTCCACCCCCCCCGCGCGCCCCAGCAGCCAAGGAGGGGGGCATGAACAGGAAGGGGAATGGTTCCGCCGGAGGGGGAACGGCATCAGGAATGAAGAACCGGGTAGTCTTCCGTTTTTTGGCATGAGTGCGGCAGGGGGAGGAGCGGTAAGCACTGCAAGATTCTGCGTGAAAGGTGCTTGACCCGGCTGAAATTCCCTGCTGGAATCCGTGAGGCATGATCAGTTACAAGGCCCCGTGCAAGGTGAACGCTTCCCTCCGCGTTCTGGGAAAAAGGGAGGACGGTTTTCATGAGGTGGATACTGTGATGGTTCCTCTGGAATTGTGCGACGAACTGGAGTTTTCCCCGGCTCCCCGTCTGGAAATGAGCTGCAACGCTCCCGGCGTGCCGGTGGACGAGAGCAACCTGGTTATGAAGGCCGGCCGTCTGATGGAACGGGAGCTGGGGCGGCCCATGCCCTGGCATGTCCATCTGGTGAAGAATGTTCCCCACGGGGCCGGGCTGGGCGGCGGCAGCAGTGATGCCGCCTGCGTGCTTAAAGCCCTGAACAGCCTGGAAGACGGAGGACTTCCGCCGGAACGGCTGGCGGAGCTGGCCGGGGAGATCGGTTCCGACGTCGGTTTTTTCATTTACGGCACGGCCTGCCGCTGTACGGGCCGGGGGGAGAAGGTGGCGCCTCTGCCGGATTGGCGGGAATGGACGCCCCTGCTTGTTCTGCTTAAGCCGTCGTTCGGCGTTTCCACGCCGGATGCCTACCGCCGCTGGGCAGGCTCACGCGAGCTTCCGGGCATTCCCTACGGGGAACAGGAGGTGGACGGCCATGTTCTGGTCAACGACCTGGAGCGGCCCGTGTTTGAGAAGCACCTGTTCTTGGCGGAGATGAAGCGCTGGCTGCTGGAAAGGCCGGGCGTGCGCGGAGCGATGATGTCCGGTTCCGGTTCCACCATGTTTGCCGTGATGGAGGGGGCAGATGCCGCCCGCACCCTGATGGGAGACGCCGCCCGGGAGCTGGACCCCACCCTGTGGATGTGGTCCGGCCGTGTCGCGGGGCTTTTGTAAAAACATGCCGCTGTAAGCGGCGTTGCCTTGACGGCGGGGGATGCGTGCCGTTACACTCCACCCATGTTCAAGAATTTGTTTGCAGGTCTGTTTCTTGCAGGTGCGTGCGTCCTTCAGCTCCAGGCGGGCGAGTACGGGGACAGCGCCGTTCAGGCCGCTCGCGAGCTTTCCGGAGCCGTCAAGACTGGCGACATGATGTGGATGATTGAGAAGATGTATCCGCCCATCAAGAAGCAGCTTGTGTCTTCCTTCCCGGGTGGGGAGGCCGCCTTCATGAAGACCATGCGGGAAAAGATGCAGGCCGCCGCCGCCGTCATGAAGGAACGCGGCATGGTGGTGGAGACTTATGAAATCGGCAATCCGACGGCGGAACACCTGGTGAGGAACGGAACGGAGGCCCTCGTGGTGCTTCCCACGCGCATGGTGATTTCCATGAAGCGGCCGGACGGCGTTCCCGTCAAGACGGAGAACAACGGCATCCTCATTCTGGTGAAGGACGTGAAGGAGAATGGACCGTGGACGTTTATCGACGCTTCCAAGATGAATGTGAACGGCCTGCGTTCCCTGTTCTACGATCTGCCGGCCCAGGTGGTTCTGCCCCCGGTTTCTTCCCGCCAGCTTCCTGTCGGCCAGTAAGGGAGGCGTTCCCGTATGAACGGCGCCGGTGCAGGTGAGGATTGCGGCGTTAGCGCCTTTGAAGCGTATGTCCGGCGGGCATTCGCGGAGGACGGCCTGTTTTCCCGCGCCAGGGATTTTGAATACCGGGCGGAACAGCAGAACATGGCCCTTGCCGTTGCTCGGGCGCTCCAGGTGGACGCCCCCCTGCTGGTGGAGGCCGGAACGGGCGTGGGCAAGTCCCTGGGCTATTTGCTGCCCGCCGTGAAGTTTGCGCTGGATTTTGAGCGGAAAGCCGTCGTTTCCACGCACACGATCAATTTGCAGGAGCAGTTGTTCAACAAGGATATTCCGCTCCTGCGCGCCGCCCTGGGGATTGATTTTTCCGCCGCCCTGCTGAAAGGCAGGCAGAATTACCTGTGCCACTCCCGGCTGAGACGCGCCCTGGGGCAGATGGATTCCCTGTTTACGCAGACGGAGGCCGCGGAATTGAAATGCATCCAGGACTGGGCCCTGCGGACGCAGGACGGCACCCTGAGCGACATGACGTTCAGGCCCTCCCCCAAGGTGTGGGCCATGGTGTGCAGCGAGCCGCACGCGTGCAGCATGCGCAATTGCGGCCCCTCCTGCCCGTACCAGGTGGCCCGCAAGAGGGTGCTGGATGCCAAGGTGGTGGTTCTGAACCATACGCTGTTTTTCGGCCTGATGGCGCAGGCGGAGGAGTCCGAGGAGGCGGGATTCGTTTTTCCCGGGGATTTCGTGATTCTGGACGAGGCCCACATGATTGAGAACATCGCCGCCCGGCAGCTTGGCGTGCAGTTGTCGGAATCCCATTTGAATTACGAGCTGCTGCGGATGTTCAATCCGCGCACGAAGAAAGGCCTGCTGAAGCCGTTGAACAATCCAGCCCTGTTCCAGAGGGTGGAGGAGGTGCTGGACGCTTCCGGTCTGTTTTTCCAGAACGCCCGTGATGACCTGGGCTTTGCGGGGCACGGCAAGATTGTCCGCATTTTACAGCCGGAATGGTCGCAGGACATGCTTTCCCTGCCTCTGGCCGAATTGGTCGGGGAGTTGAAGCGGGAAGCCCTGAAACAGGAGGAGAATGTGTCCGTGAAGGATGAACTGGCGGACATGGCCGCCCGCATGGAAGAGGCGCAGGCCTCCCTGAAAGTGCTGATGGATATGACCGAGGAGGAGCACGTGTACTGGGCGGAGAAGTCCGGCCCGGAGGGCAGGAACCTGAGCGTGTGCTCCGCCCCCGTGGAAGTGGGGGAAATCCTGAGGGAGCGCCTGTTTTCCGCCGGCCGCGCCGCCATTCTGACCTCCGCCACGTTGGGCACGGGGGAAGCGGACATGAGCTATTTTGCCGGGCGGGTAGGCGCGGAGAAGGTCCGGAAGCTCCAGATAGGCAGTCCGTTCAATTACCGGGAGCAGATGCGCCTGATCGTGGCCCGCTCCATGCCGGAGCCGGACCAGCCGGAATATGCGGAAGTGCTGCCCGAATGGATCAAAAGGTATCTGGCGGAGTCAAAGGGCAGGGCTTTCGTGCTTTTCACGAGCTACCGCCTGATGGTGCAGGCGGCAGAGAAGGTGCGCCCGTTTTGCGAGGAACAGGGGTGGAATCTGTACGTTCAGGGGCAGGAAATGCAGCGGCACGCCATGCTGGAGGCGTTCAGGAAGGACGTGAACAGCGTGCTGTTCGGCACGGACAGCTTCTGGACGGGGGTGGACGTGCCGGGAGAGGCCCTTTCCAACGTGATCGTGACGCGCCTGCCGTTCGAGGTGCCCGACCATCCGCTGGTGGAGTCCCGCTTTGAGAGCATCAAGGCGCGCGGAGGGAATCCGTTTTACGAATATTCCGTGCCCGTGGCCATTCTGAAGCTGAGGCAGGGCGTAGGGCGGCTGATACGCACGAAGAACGATTCCGGGATGGTGGTGATTCTGGACCCCCGCGTGGCTACCAAGAGGTACGGGGCAAGGTTCATCAAGTCCCTGCCGGACGCGCGGCTGGAGTTTGTGTAAGGCCGGTGGTGTTCAGTTCAGCTTCCAGTTCTGCCGTCCGAAGAAGATTCGGTAGAGTTTCCGTGTTATTCTTCTCTTCCGGCACAGGTGCCGGAGAGCCGGTTTTCTGTAGTTGAGCAGGAATTCCACGTCCTTTACCCAGGGCTCCGACAGGTGCGCTGTCGGCAGAATTGGAGAAGAGTTTGGTAGGCGCAGCGCAGGGACGGCGTGGCCAGGTCAATGGAGCGGATATCCCTGGAGGATAGTTCCACGGACGGCATGCAGCCTTCCAGCAGGTGTTCCGCTCCGCAGGCCCTGAAGTTCAAGATGGTGCGTTTGCATTTTTCACAATGGCCGCAGTTTTTCCCGCCCGGCCGGGGATTCTCCCAGCATACCCGGAGGTGGGAATTGCACGTGTCCGGTTTTTGGAATATCCAGGGTTGAAGGCATGTCGGCCCACATCGTACGGAATCCGAATTTGCAGGGTAAATTTTCCGGATGGGACCGGAATGGCGGCCGGGGCATTTTCCCTTTACCTTCCGCAGTGCCTCAGACGGTAACTGAGGGGCTGTTCCAGGCGGGCTTCCTCCAGCAGGGCGCAATCCGCAAAGATGTCCGGCACGGGAGCGTTCGCCAGGATGGAGCCGTCTTTCATGACGATGCAGCGGGTGCACAGGTCCATGACCATATCCAGGTCGTGGGTGGCGATGATTTTGGTGTGGGAGAACCGGCTCAGCAGGTTGATGAGGGTGCGGCGGGAGGCCGGGTCCAGGTTGGCGCTGGGCTCGTCCAGGACGAGGATGTCCGGGCTCATGGAAAGGACGGTGGCGATGGAGACGGCGCGTTTTTCCCCCCCCGGAAAGGTGGTGCGTCATTTTGTCCGCCAGGGCGGCGGCATTCACGTCCCGCAGGGCCTGGGCCACGCGGCGGTCTATTTCCTCCTGCGGGAGCCCCATGTTCAGAGGGCCGAATGCCACGTCTTCCCGGACCGTGGGCATGAAGAGCTGGTCGTCTGCTTGCTGGAACACCATGCCCACGCTTTCCCGGACGCGGGCGGCCGTTTTGGGCGTCACGGGAATATCCCCCACGCGCACCTGGCCGGAGGAAGGCGTCAGCAGGCCGTTGAGATGGAGCAGCAAGGTGGATTTTCCCGCCCCGTTTCCTCCGACGAGGGCGACGGATTCTCCGTGCGTGATGCGCATGGTGACGCCGTTCAGGGCCGGAGGGGAGTCCGGATAGCTGAAGCACAGGTCAATGGTTTCTACAAGATGATGGCTCATGAGATGAGAGTGCGGGTGAACTGGCCCGCCAGCATGGTGACGTTGACGCAGCGGAAAAGGATGACGAAGGAGCAGAAAAGAAGGCCGCCCATTACTCCCCGCACGGTAATAACGCCGGGAACGGAAGAGAATTCGGGATCTTCCCCGCCCCTGCACTGGACGGCCTGGTAGATGCGTTCCGCCCGGCCGAACGCGCGCAGCAGGAGCTGTCCCGTCATGGCCCCCCCATATGGACAGCGGGACGGCTCCGGAGGAGCCGCGCCGGGAACGGAAGGCCAGGAGCGTATTCTGGAATTCGTCCACCAGAATGAAGGCGTACCTGTACAGGAAGGCCAGCAGGGTGATCAGGATGCGCGGCACGCCGAGCTGCCGGAGGCCGCGGCACAACGGGGCGAAGCCGGTGGAGGCCAGCAGGGTGAAGGCCGCCAGAATGGTCAGCATGCACCGCAGGATGATGGAGATGAAGGAGATCATGCCCCGCGTGACGGGAATTCCGAACCATTCCCCCGCGGGCGCCCTGTCCACCAGCGGATTGAATATCCCGATCATGACGGCGACGGGCAGGAGCCACAGCGTCCGTTTCAGCAGGTAGCCGAGGGGGAGCCCCGCCATGCGGATGACGCATACGGGGAACAGGAAGAAGGGAAGCAGCCCCGTGATTTCCTGTGGCGGCCAGGAGAGGACGCAGATTTGGAAGACGATGAAGGCCCCTATCTTAATGCGGGCGTCCAGACGGTGGAATCCGGTGTTTCCGCAGGAAAACCGGTCCATCTGGCGGAATTGCCGCGCGGCGTCCGTAAAGAGGGGCATGGAGGAATCAGCGGGGGCGGTCTTCGTGCGGTTTTCTGCCGAAGAGGAATCCGGCCAGGAAGATCAGCGCCGCGATGATGGCGCTGCCCAGGATGCCGGCCAGGCTCGTTTCAGGATTGACGAGGGGGGCGGGCTCCGTGTCCGGGACCGTTTCTTCCGCGGCGGGCAGGGCGTAGTCCGGCATGATGGCTGTGGCCGTCTGTACGGATTCCAGATTGCGGTGGATGGCGGAGGGCTCCGCAAGGCTGGTTTCCTCGGAGCCCGTGACTCCGGCCACGGACCATTCCAGGCCGTCCGGATAGGCGGAGGCGAACCAGGAGAGGGCCGCTCCGCAGAGGAGGGCGGCTACCGCAAAGATGCCCAGGACGGTGAAGGACGCCTTTTTGGGAGTTCCATGTTCAAGTTCGGCAGGGCGCAGCAGGGAAGGCTGCGCCTTGCTGATGAAGATGACCACGGCGGCCGTGGCAAGTCCTTCCACGACGCCGATGGCCAGGTGGATGGGCAGCATCAGTTCCACGAACTGGGCGAAGGGCAGGGCGGAGATGCCGGAGGCCGTGGTTTCCAGAACGACGGAGAAGGCCCCCAGCTGGAGTCCGATGACGGCGGCCGTGATGCTTGCCAGCGTGATGCGGCCCGTACCGGGGCTGCCGCCCGCCAGCGGTTTGTAAATGAAGGGATAGGCCACCAGGCAGGAGAAGAAGCCCAGGTTGAAGATGTTGCAGCCCAGCGCCAGCAGGCCGCCATCCGCAAAGAAGAGGGCCTGGACGGACAGGATGGCCGCCATGACCAGGAAGCCGGCATAGGGGCCGAGCAGGATGGCCAGAATAAGGCCGCCGCCCAGGTGGCCGCTGGACCCGGTTCCCGGAATGGTGAAGTTCAGCATCTGGCAGGCAAAGATGAAGGCTCCCAGCACGCCCATGAGCGGGACGAGCCGAGCCTCCTTTTCCTGCTTGATCCTGCGTGCGCAGAGTACGGTGATGGCCGCAGTGGCCGCCCACATGGTGCAGCCTACCGCCGGTGAAACGAAGCCGTCCGCCATATGCATGGTTTCTGTGTCTTTCTATGGGTGAAATAGTGGTGAAATGCCCCGGATTGGGCAGATTGGCGTTACTTTAGCACAAATGCCGGAAAGCCGAAGAAGGAAGTGCGGCAACATGGGAAAGGATTATTTTTTGCACATGTGTGCCGGGATGGGGAATTGCTGCCGCAGTTGATGATTCCGTGCGGAAGGATGAGGACCTTTCCGCATGCTGCATGATGCCTGGCCCCGGAGTTTTTCTTTAATCCGGATATGTTTTCAGGAGGAAGCCCGCTGGAAGTAAACGGGTTGGACTTGATGCACCACAGTCTTTTGTTTGTTAGACGGGGCTCATGATGAATTTTTCCTTAGCAAAGTGCCTGTTTTCAATAGGCGGCTGTACAACCATCCTCAGCAATGTTTCCGCGGACACCGCCGTTTCCTCCGCCGGAGCCATTGGCGGCCTGGGAATTTTGACGATTGCGGTGAATTATACGCTGAACCTGCTCAAGAAGAAGGACGAGCAGCTGATGGCGAAGGACGCCCGGATTGAGGCTCTGGTCGACCGGCTGATCAACAAGTGCCCGAATTGCGAACTGGCGAAGGCCGCCAACAAGTCCCTGCTGGAGGACGAGTAGCTGTTCCACTGCGACTTGGGAGGCTCGTTTTCGTGCAGGGCCTAGGGCTTGGCGCGGGTGTAGGCGTCTTTTTGGCCGTCCGTTTCCAGTTCCAGCTTTCCATCCGTCAAGCTGGTGATGACGGCCCGGGAGGTGAAAGCAGCGCTGTTTTTATTGCCGATGCTTTTCCCCCGGAGAGTAAGGACGTTGCCGTTCCGGCTCCATCCCGTGTAAACCAGCGTATGCATGTTGACGGATTCCGCCCTGCCGCCGGCCAGGAGCCGGATACCCTGCATGGCGCCGGGCTGGCCGGGAACGGGCTGGACCCAGCATCCCGTGATTTCAGCCTGGTGAGAAGCGCAGGAAGCCAGAAGGAGCGCTGCGGCGGTGCAGAGAAGCCTGTTCATGGCGGGGTGTCCTTAGCGCTGTTCCCGGATAACTTCCGTGCCGATGCCGTCCGGAGTGAAGATTTCCAGCAGCAGGGTGTGGGGCAGGCGTCCGTCAATGAAGTGGACTTTCCGCACGCCCGCGTTGAGGGCGTCGATGGCGGAATGGATTTTCGGGATCATGCCGCCGGAAACGGTGCCGTTGTCGATAAGTTCAAGTGCTTCGGTCCGTGTGACGGATTTGATGAGGGTGGAAGGATCGGCGGGGTCCTTCATGATGCCGGGAACGTCTGAGATGTAGATGAGCTTGACTGGCTTGAGTTCCCTGGCAAGGGCGGCGGCGGCCAGGTCCGCGTTCACGTTGAGCGGCTTGTGGGTGCCCAGTTCCTTGGCCAGCGGGGAGACGATGGGGGTGATTTGCAGTTCCAGCGCTTCCGTGACGCGTTCCGTGAGGCAGCCGATGACGTTGCCCACTTCCCCGATGTCCACGGGATTGCCCTGTTCATCCTGTTCCTGAATGCGTTCCCCTACGAAGATTTCCGTTCCGGGAATGCCCACCCCTTTTCCGCCGAAGTCGCGGAACATTTGGACCAGGCCGGGGTTGATGGTGCCGGAAAGGGTGCGTTCCACGATGGATATGGCCTCCGGAGTCGTCACGCGCAGGCCGTTGATGAAGCGGGCCTCCAGACCGGCTTCCATCATGGCCTTGGAAATGGCCTTTCCGCCCCCGTGGACAATGACGGGGTTAAAGCCCAGCGCCTCCAGCAGCACGATGTCCCTCATGAGCTTTTTGACCAGGCGGGGGTCGTCCATGGCGCTGCCGCCGAATTTGATCAGGAAGGTTTTGTCCCGGTAGGCCTGGAGGTAGGGGAGCGCACCGACGATGACGGATGCCTGTTCAATCAGGCGGGTGATTTTGGAGTCCATATCAGTAATGCAACGGTAGAGATGAATGATGCGGAAGGGGCCGGTTCAAAGCAGGCGCCTGCTCCTGAAGTAGATCAGGGGGAGAATAATGGAAACGAGCATGACCGCCAGGGAGATGTAGTAGCCGTATTCGTATTCCAGGCCGGGCATGTTGGAGAAGTTCATCCCGTAAATGCTGGCAATCAAGGTGGGGGGCATGAAGACCACGGCCGCCACGGTGAAGATTTTTACGATTTCGTTCTGCTCAATGTTGATGAGGCCCAGAACGGCGTCCAGCATGAAGTTGACGTTGCTGGACAGAAAGTTGGCGTATTCGGAAAGGGAGGTGACGTCGCGGCTCAGGGGGCGGAGCTTGATGTACAGGGTGGAGTTGGTGTCGTCCAGGGCTTCTTCATTGCTGGCGTAGGTGAGCAGGCGCAAAAGGTTGACCAGGCAGTCGCGCTGGCGGGTCAGGAGGTCGCCCACCCTGCCGAGGTCCTGGAGGATGAGGCGCAGAGCACTGGAAACAGGGGCCCTTTTGTTGGATTTGATTTCCGGTTCGTCCCTGCGGAAGATGTTTTTGGAGAGGCGGTCCAGTTCCGCCCCGAAGCGTTCCAGCACGTCCGCCTGGCGGTCCACAATGGTTTCCAGCAGTCCGGTGAAGACCTGGTCGCGGCTGATCTGCTTCTGGCGCAGGAGCTGGTGGGAGAAGACCCGGAAGGAGTAGGAGTCGGAATGGCGGATGGTGATGATCTTGGCCCCCATGAGGACGAAGGTGATTTCCGAAAGGGAGGGGGATTCCGTATCCACCCGGCTGAGAACCGTGGTGGTCATGAAGCGGGCGCCGTCTTCCGTGTACAGGCGGCTGGTGGCCTCAATTTCCCGCATTTCATCGTAGGTGGGCATCTCCAGGCCGCAGAGGCGTTCCACGAATTTGATTTCCCCGGGTTCCGGCGTGAGGAGGTCAATCCAGAAGATGCTGTCAAAGTACTGTGCCTCCGCATCCACCTGGGTGGTGCGCTCAATGCCTTCCGGGGTTTGACGATAAAGTCGAATCATGCCGTTGATGTCGGTAGGGGTGGTGGAACGGTTCCGCGCATGATGTCGAGTGACACCCAACGGGCCGTATGATGCCCTGTTTTTACGGGGAAGGAAAGTAAAATAAGTGACAAAAAGGCCCGGTTCCCAAGCGGGGAACCGGGCCTTCCGGAAAAAGGAAAGGAGATGCCGCCGCTTAGGCGTTTTCCTTGACGACCACCTTCAGGGTGGCTTCCACTTGGGGATGAACCTTGATCACGACGGCGTGCTCGCCTTCGCTCTTGATCGGCTTTTCAAGTTCGATCGCGCGGCGGTCCACTTCCACGCCCTGTGCGGTGAGGGCTTCGTGAATGTTCTGGTTGGTGATGGCGCCGAACGCCTTGCCGCCCTGGCCCACTTCGAGGACGAGGTCCACGGTCAATCCGTTGATCTTAGCGGCCACTTCCTGGGCGGCGCTGAGTTCTTCCGCTTCGCGCTTGGCGCGGGCGGCTTGAAGATTGGCGATGAAACGGCGGTTGGAAGCCGTTGCTTCGTGGGCAAGACCCTGAGGGATGAGATAGTTGCGGCCATAGCCAGCCTTAACGGTCACCAGGTCGGCTTCCGCGCCGAGTCCTTCAATTTTTGTTGCGAGAATTACTTCCATCGTTGCCATGGCTAAAAAGAAATGGTTATTTGTGAGCGGTTGAATTAGTAAGTATTCGGTCCAATGTCAAGACAAGAGCGATAAAAAGGGAGTTTTTTTCCGTTTCCGGATGAAAAATGCAGAAGGGTGTCATGATGCGTGACATTACGCTTGCTTCACGGAGCGCTAGTATGTAGGGAAAGGAACCGCACCTGTCGCGTCCGCTCCCGTCGGGGAGAGTCCGCAGCGGTTTCATTTCAGATATTTGATCTTATGGCTATTCAGCGCGCATTGATATCCGTTTCCGACAAAACCGGCCTTGAGGAGTTTGCCAAGGGCCTGCACGAGTTTGGAGTAGAGTTGATTTCCACCGGCGGCACCGCCACTTTCCTCAAGAACCTGGGGCTTCCGGTGATTGAAATTTCCGATTACACCGGGGAACCGGAATTGTTTGAAGGCCGTCTCAAGACCCTGCACCCGATGGTGCACGGCGGCCTGCTGCACCGCCGCGACAATGAGGAGCACGTCCGCCAGGCGAAGGAGAACGGCATCAAGCCCATCGACCTGGTCTGCGTGAACCTGTACCCCTTTGAAGAAACGGTAGCCAGGCCGGACGTGACGCTGGAGGAAGCCATTGAAAAGATCGACATCGGCGGCCCGTCCATGCTCCGTTCTGCCGCCAAGAATTACGCCTCCGTCACGGTGGTTTCCGATCCCGCGGATTATCCCCGCATTCTGGATGAAATGCAGACACACAAGGGAGACACCACCCTCAAGACCCGCGAGAATCTGGCGGTGAAGGTGTTCATGCGCACGTCCAATTACGACAACGCCATCACCAATTACCTGGGCCACCAGAGTGCGGAAAGCACCAAGGGCAGCTTCTGCATCTGCGCGCCCCTGTACCAGGAACTGCGCTACGGCGACAACCCCCACCAGGAAGCCAGCCTGTACGGCAGTTTCGGGGATATTTTCCACCAGCTCCAGGGCAAGGAGCTTTCCTACACGAACGTGCTGGACATCGAAGGCGCCGCGGAACTGATCACCCAGTTCCGCCGCCCGACCGTGGGCATCCTGAAGCACACGAACCCCTGCGGCGTGGGCCAGGACGACGACGATCTGCGCAACGCCTGGCAGAAGGCTTTTGAAACGGACACCCAGGCCCCCTTCGGCGGCGTGATCGTGATCAACCGCCCGATGACGGAAGGTCTGGCCCGTGTGCTGAGCGCCATTTTCACGGACGTGATCATTGCCCCGGAATACGACGCGGAAGCCCGCGCCATTCTGCAGAAGAAGAAAAACTGCCGCATTATCCGCATAAATACGGAAGCCTGGATGAAGGCCCGGCAGGAACCCATCATCCGCTCCGCCCCCGGCGGCTTCATGACCATGAAGCGGGATACGGACGTGATGGGGCTGGATAATCTGGAAGCCAAGGTAGTGACCAAGCGTCCGCCGACGGAGGAGGAACTGACGGCCATGCGCTTCAACTGGCGCGTCGTCAAGCAGGTGCATTCCAACGCCATCGTCTTTGGCGGCACGGACCGCACGCTGGGAATCGGCGCGGGGCAGATGAGCCGCGTGGATTCCGCCCGCATTGCCGTATGGAAGGCGGGGCAGGCCGGCCTGGACCTGAAGGGCAGCGTTGTGGCGTCCGACGCCATGTTCCCGTTTGCCGACGGCCTCCAGGTGGCCATTGACGCCGGAGCCACCGCCTGCATCCAGCCCGGCGGTTCCATCCGGGACGAGGAAGTGATCGCCGCCGCAGACGCCGCAGGCATCGCGATGGTGTTCACCGGGCACCGCCATTTCCTCCATTAATTTGAATGATCGGCTCCGTTCCCTTGTCTTAAGACGCATATGTTGCTAGGTGTAAATATAGACCACATCGCCACGCTGAGGCAGGCCCGCTATGCGACCATGCTTGATTCCTTCAACGTGGAACCCAGCGTTTTGGACGCCGCCTATGCGGCGCAGAGGGGCGGAGCCGATTCCATCACCATCCACGTCCGTGGCGACCGCCGCCACATGCAGGACTCAGACGCCCTGCGGGTGCGGGAGAGCGTGGCCCTTCCCCTGAATCTGGAGATGGGGAACACCCCGGAAATGGTGGATTTTGCCCTCCAACTGAAACCGGACTATATTTGCATGGTCCCGGAAAAGCGGGAGGAAATCACGACGGAAGGCGGCCTGGACGCCGTATTCCATGAAAAGGAGCTTTCCCCCACCCTGGACAGGATGGCGGACAACGGCATTCAGGTGAGCCTGTTCATTGATCCGGACCTGCCCCAGGTGGAAGCCGCCGCGCGCCTCGGCGCGCCCATGATTGAGCTGCACACCGGGTGTTTTGCCAACAACGACGGAAAGAAGCGCACCGCGGAACTGGCCCGTCTGAAACGCGCCGCGGAGCTGGCGCATTCCCTGGGCATCCAGGTGAACGCCGGGCACGGCATCAATTACCAGAATCTGGAACAGCTGATGAGCGGCGTGCCTCACTTGCATGAGCTGAACATCGGCCATACGATCGTATCCCGCGCCCTGTTCGTGGGGCTGGAACAGGCGGTGCGCGAAATGCGCCAGGCGATTGACCGCCTGAGCTGACCTTTCTTTAATCCCTTCCGTTTTTAAAGGAGATGAGCTGCATCATGGGACTGGGAATGGACCTGGCGGACCTGGAGCGCGTGCGCCAGGCCCTGCAGAAGAACGGAGAGGCTTTTGCCCTGCGCATCTGCACGCCGGATGAATGGGCCTACTGCCGGAAGCACGCGGACCCCGTACCGCGGCTCGCCGCCCGTTTTGCGGCCAAGGAAGCCGTGGCGAAGGCCCTGGGAACGGGAATCGGGGAAAAATGCGCCTTCACGGATGTGGAAGTGGTGCGAAATGATGCGGGGGCTCCGTCCATCCTCCTGCACGGCTCCGCCGGAGTGACGGCGCGGGAGCAGGGTATCACAGGCTGGCTTCTGACCATGACCCATTCCCGCCTGAGCGCCGCCGCTACTGTCATCGCCCTTGGCGAAGTCCCGGAATTTTCCTGACGCGGACAGAAACGCCGCAAGCCTTTGCTGTACCTGGAACCGTTTTACCTGGCACAAAGCCGGCGGGAACGTATCCGGCCCTGCTTCCCCATCTGCCATGGAAACAGCCGGGTAAAGGAGTGCCGTCGGCGTCGAACGGGTCAATCCTCCAATAGCACTGGTCCGCGGCCCTGGCTCTGAACCGGAGCATATAAAAGCACTTTTGCCGGGGGCTTTGTCCAACGGAATCAGCGGCGGCTGCAACTGTCCTCTCTTGCTTTCCTTCTATTTCTCAAACGGAATATAAACTGTTTTCCCCTTCTGCCCGGTGAAAAAATTCCAGTCCTGAGCCTCGGAAATTTCTCCCGGATGCTTTACCAACGACGCCGGTGAACATCCGCCGAAGAGGACGAACGAACCCATAACCGATATC
Source organism: Akkermansiaceae bacterium (assembly GCA_021202525.1). Classification (GTDB taxonomy): domain Bacteria; phylum Verrucomicrobiota; class Verrucomicrobiia; order Verrucomicrobiales; family Akkermansiaceae; genus Akkermansia. Next base: position 13,855 of record JAJQCV010000016.1, read on the forward strand.
CTTGCCAGTTGCGGAACATCTTGCGTTTCTGCCTTCCGGTTACTTTGGGACAAGGCTCGTTTTGCTATCCTCCGACAGGATGGACACCATGCTCTTACAGGTTTTCAAGATTCTTTTTGATGATTTTCCTATTTAGTTCGCGGAGGGTGGCCAGAATTTCAAAACTCGGCGTTTCGGCAAAATCGGTTTCCAGCTTATTTACTTCCTTTTCGTAGTCCGCCACATTGCCGCCATCCATTTTCAGGATCGAGATATTTTTCCGGGTTTCATCCGCAAGCCTTGAAAACGCCTTCCGGTCGGGGGCCGGGTTCCAGTTGATGGATTTTAAAAAGCTTTCCACTTCCGGAACCGTCACGTTGAAGAATTCCGGACGGACCTCCTCCGGGTTCCGGTCTTTAAAATAGCTTACGGCGAAACTGAAGCTGTCCGACTTTGGTTTCAGCTCAAATTTGATATCATCGCCATGAATTCGGATTTGCTGGAGGGATTCTTTTTCAAAAACGATGAACGTGCCGAATTCCTTATAAGCATAGAGGTTGAAGTTCATCAACCCGTTTCCCCCGGTTGTTTTCGTCAGAATCCAGTCCGGCTTTCCGCATGGTTTTTTCCAGTCTCCTTCTTTCAGGCCGAATTGTGATTCCAGTTCCGGCTTCCCGTAACCGTGAACCGGCGATGCCCAAACTTCATGCAGTTGTCCGGGATAAATCACCTTGACGAACAGCCAGTCCGGGCGGTCTTTGAACTGCGCTATCCTGACGTCCAAAACACTGTTTTCCGGGCGAAACGTGAAAGCGGCCATTTCCATATTGCCGTTTTCCACGATATCAATTTTTTCCGCGGCCTTCCGGTCCAGCAATGTTTTGCCGTCCTGGCCGATCAGAGTAAGAAAACTGACGGGACTCCAGCGTGCGGGAGTATTGGGGTTCCGCCAGTATTCGATGCCGAATCTGAAATCTCCCCATTCCTGCTGAACCGGCTTGTTGTCATGGAGTTGGGTGACGGTGTGGTAATTGATTTTCCCGTTGCCAAGGTTTACGGTATGGCGGGTCAGGAGGACGGCGGTTCCCTTACGGTCAAGTTGTTCTTCTTCCTTTTCAATGGAAGGGGCGGCGTGCAGCAGTGTGGCGCACAAGCCGGCCAGGACGGTCAGGACATTCAGGGTGATTTTCTGCATGATTATTTTACCTCGATTTCGTGTTGAGTGTGCAAGCCTGTAGCTGCGTCTTCAATGGATATCCGGTAGATGCCGGGTAAATCGTTGAAGGCGAAATCCAACGGATATTCCGTCTTGCCGTAGATGGTTTTGCTGCGGTGCAGAATTTCCTTGCCGTCCGGGGCCGTTACCGTAATCCGGTACGCGCGCTCCCGTGGATTGGCCGGCCCGGAAATCTTAATCAGGGCCCGGGCGCCTTTTGCCACCTGGGCCGGAGCGGTTACGACGGGCGGCTGCTGCTCCCGGTCAAAAAGGGCAAAGCAGCGGAACGGCGCTTCCGAGAATTTAAAGACAAGCCGGTCTGATTTCCCGATCAGTCCTTTGCGGCATTCGTAAATGTATTTTTCTTTCGGCAGTTCGGCGGTGAAAGATTTGCCGAGGTCCTTTTCCGGGACGAGGGCGCCCAGCAGTTCGAATTCTCCGGCCTGCCGCGGGCGGACCATCAGGGTGTTGCTGAAATCCGGGATGACGGCCGGAGGACGGACGCCCGCGCTTTTCACCACTTGGTCGAGGAATGTGTTCAGGGAGGATTCCGGCAGGGAGTTATTTTCCAGAATGGAGAGCGAGGCATTCAGCAGAATGGTGTTCCCTTGGCCGGCCTTGTGGAGCCGCAGGCCCGGATTGCCGTGGACGACATATGCCTTTTCTCCCGCCAGCGTCAAAGTGCCGCTTGTGCTTTTATAGGGTTGGATTTCGAGCTCTTTCGCCTGGGCGAACGTGAGATTTCCGAAAAGTTCGCTCAAGGGGTTCAGGGTGCGCTTTTTCAGGTTTTCGTTCAGGATCGCGATATTGGCGTCGGCCAGTACGGTGCCGCCGGATTTGACGAAATCCAGAATGGCCGCGCATTCTTTGTCGCTCAAGGCGGACGTTCCGCAAAGGAAGAGGAGCCGGGCGTTTTTCAGGCGTTCCAGGGTGTTCGGAGACACGAAGTTGAAGCCCAGTCCACGCTGGTAGCAATACCGGAGCAATGGATTCATGCTGGCATCCGGCGTGACACAGCGGCTGTCCGCCTGGGCGGCGGAGTTCGAGGAGTGGCTGTAGTAGAAGAGGATGCCGGAATCCGGAAACGGCGTTTTGATCAGCAGCTGGGCGATGCCGTGGCTCAGGTCATCGAGATAGGGCATGTATTGGCGCAGGTAGTCCGCCTCGGAAAGATCGCCGGAATGGCTGGTTTCTCCGAGGGCGGGGTTGATCAGGAACCAGGCGTGGCCGTTGATCGCTCCCTGCAGCAGGTGTTCCCAAAGTTTGTACGGATAGGATGAGCGTTCCGCACAGTAGCCGCCCCACCAGATGGTCCGGACCCGGTCCGCCCCGAAGGCGCGCAACGCCTCGTTCTCCTGCATGCCGCTGTAAGGTCCCCAGAAGTCCAGCCCCTTGATCATTTCTTCGAGATTGCCGGGAGGGGAGCCTTCCGCGCCGACCCGGGCTCCGGGATGAACCTTTTTGATTTCCGAAGCCAGGAAATGATGCATGTCCACATACATTTTTTCAATATATTCCCGGTGGTCGTTATAGGCGACCAGATTGCCTTCCCTTTTGGCCGCTTCCAGCCGGAGATGGGGAACTTCCCCGAAGCCGGCATGGGAGGCGCCGTATTCAAGGTTCAGGTTTTCGATGGTTTGATACTTCCGCCGCAGGAAATCGGCGAACGGCTGTTTGTCCGACTCTCCGAATCCGGCGTCGTAGGTGTAATAATTTTCATCGCCCAGGTCGTACAGGACAGGGCTCAGGTCTTTCAGGTACTCCGCCTGGCGTCGCAGATCGTCGCCCCAAAGTTTCCGGACCAATGGATGGTAGAACGATTCGTCGCCGTTCAAGGTATCCAATTGCTCCATATTTTCCTTCTGTTCGGACCATAGCTTGCGCAATACTCTGGTTTCATTATTCGGCCCGGCTTCCAGCCCGATCCGGCAGATGTACGGGCACAGTTTTTCATTCCGCAGGGCGGTTTCAATATCTCCTTTTTTGAAAAATTGCAGCGATACGTTCCACCCGAGGCGGTCGATGATCCGTTCCCCGAATGCCGGATTGAAGGTGCAGCCAACCTGGCCCCAGGTAAGCTGGAGATAATCTTCCAGCGAATAATCCGGGAAAACCACCGGTTTTTCGGCATGTGCCGCGTGGCCCCGGGCGTCGTAAACGGTACAGCGCAGATAACCGCCGATGGTGGGCATCCGGTAATTTTCAAGGTCAAATGAAATCTCTTTCCGCCCGGCCTCCAGAGGAAGCGTCTTGCTGAACCATACATTGCGGTAGGGAGCGTCCATCAGCTCCACTTTGGCGGAATAACCGTCCTGTGCGGGAGAAGCCAGTTTCAACGTGGCGGAGAAGGGGGCGCGGACCTGAACCAGCCGGGGCGTTTCCAGAGATACGGCGCCGAAAGCGGATTCCACCGCAAAGGGAAAGGCTCCGAAGTTGACCAGCCTGCCATCCCGGCGGACCAATACGTCCGCGGTATATCTTCCCGCCGGAAGATCCGTGAAATCAAGGCTGTTCCGGATGACGGAATTATCCGGCTGCCGGATGCGGCCCTTGACGGTGGTTTTCTCTGGAGAAGTCACGACAAATTTGCCTTTGTCCTGCCGTACCGAAAATGCCGGCAGTTCCACTCCGCTGGAGTAATAGAGCACCTGGGCGAGAAAAACCTGCGACGTTTCATAGAGAAAGAACCAGTCCGTAGTGTAGTTGAAGTACGGCGTCAGGCCCACCCCGTCCCGGTAGCCAGCACCGTAATCGATTTCCACGATCCGGCCACGGCCGAACTGCCAGGCGTTGAAAATGCGCGATTCAAAATTTTCCGGCCTGGCTCCGGGAAGGCCGTTGCTTCCGGCAACCCAATCCGGACGGGGCAATGGCTTGGCATACGGTTTTTTATAAGGCAATTTCCTAAGTTCATTCCAATGTTCCCGGGATTGAATCCGGACCAGTCCGGTTCCGTTCCGTACCATGGAGATCACGCGGAATTTTTGCTCGTCCGGCAGGATCGAAAAATCGACGTTTGCCATGACCACCAGATCATAATCCTTTGCCAGTTTGGCTTCCAGTTCCTGAAGTTTGTCGACGGTGGCCAGTCCTGCAATCGGATTGCTGTAAATATCATCCGCTCCGATGCTCTTTTCAGTGGCTGTGAGGACCACTTCATATTCAAAGCCCGGGAAACGCTGGACCAGCTCGATGATCTCGCGCGAGGCCGTCTGCGGCATGATGAAAAGTATTTTCTTATGAGGAAGCTCGCCTTTTTCATCCCATGCGGCATGAGGCGTTTTCAGGGTCGTTCTGGCCTCGTTCATGTAAGTGCCGTCCAGTTTGCCGAATGCGGGAGTAACAAGGCCCGTCAGCAGGATGCAGAGCAACAGGGAGAATCGTTTCATCAATTGATGGTCTTTCTTTTCTGAGTTAATTCAGGCTTCTTCCAAAGCAATTTTCCATTTGAACGCCTGGAAGCGCTCTTTCAGAACGTGGAGACGCCTTAATCCGGTGAGCAGGCTTAGTATAGTGAAGCTTGATTCCATCTCTTTAAAATCCTTGAAATGCCATTTCTTTGGTATCATGCCCCCTATTGAGCCACGTATTATTCAAGCCGTCCCGGATGAATGCGGAGGGATAAGTGGCCGCGGCGTCATGCCGGGAATGATCCCGCATCACATGACGCTGCCATAAAATTCCATGAAAATACACGGTTGAGCATATTTCCTACTATACCTGTTTTGCGATTTCTTTCTTTCAGAAAAACCCGAAATAAAAATAACGGTTCAAGTTAAAATAGAGCTAAAAACTCAAAAATTGCTGGTACAATGTCATGACAACTCTTTACGCCTTTCATTTCCCACGTACTGATAACATGGAAGGAACGCGGATATCCATGATCTTTTAATTGGAGTCCGATAGCTGTTGGAGATTTTTGACCATGCCGTATAAGTGAGTTGGCCGCACAGGTACATTCCCCCGGAGGCACATTCCCCGGTATTTTCTTACGCTGTGAGCTTGGCACTAACAGCGTCCTGCCATTCAATTTCACTTTTTTTTGCAAGCTCCCGTTTATTCAGCTGCTGCAAGGGATTGCGGCGTTCCATGAGCGTGTTTTGAGAAGATGAGTGAGAATAAAAAGAGGCTGCCCCATCACGGGACAGCCTCTGCTGTTGAGTTGTCACTCAGTCAGGAACTCCGCTCAGGAGAAGCTCTTGATGAGGATCTGGCGCTGTTCTTCCAGTTCGGCCGGGAGCTTCTTGCCCACCTTGTCGAACAGTTCGGTCTGGCTTTCCAGTTCAGCCTTCCATTCGCTCGGGTTGAGAGCCATGTTGGCGTTGAACTGTTCTTCGCTGTAGTCCAGGCCGGTCTTGTCCAGCTCGTCATAGGTCGGGGAGACGCCCAGCACGGTCTTCTGGCCTTCCGCCTTGCCCTTGGAGCGGCGGAGAATCCAGTCGAGGACGCGCATGTTGTCGCCGAAGCCCGGCCAGATGAAGTTGCCGTCCTTGTCCTTGCGGAACCAGTTCACGTTGAAGATCAGCGGAGGATTGGCAACGGTCTTGCCCATGTCCAGCCAGTGCTGCCAGTAGTCGCCTACATTGTAGCCGATGAAGGGAAGCATGGCCATCGGGTCACGGCGGACCTGACCGATAGCGCCGAAGGCGGCGGCGGTCATTTCAGAGCCCATCGTAGCGCCGACGTACACACCGTGCTTCCAGTCGCGGGACTGGAATACGAGGGGCATCGTGGTGGCGCGGCGGCCGCCGAACAGGATCGCGGAGAGGGACACGCCTTCCGGGTTCTGCCATTCGGGGTCGATCGTCGGGCACTGGGCGGCGGGAGCGGTGAAGCGTGCGTTCGGGTGAGCGCACTTGCGGCCGCAGTCCGGGGTCCAGTCGTTGCCCTGCCAGTCGATGGCGTGGGCGGGGGCGGGACCGTCCATGCCTTCCCACCAGACGTCGCCGTCGTCGGTCAGGCCGACGTTGGTGAAGATGACGTTCTTCTTGATGGTGTCCATGGCGATCGGGTTGGTCTTGTAGGACGTGCCGGGAGCCACGCCGAAGTAGCCGTTTTCCGGGTTGATGGCGTGGAAGGTGCCGTCTTCGTGCGGCCAGATCCAGGCGATGTCGTCACCGATGATGGAGGTCTTCCAGCCGGCTTCGCGGTAGGATGCCGGGGGAACGATCATGGCGAGGTTGGTCTTGCCGCAGGCGGACGGGAATGCGCCGCCGACGTAGGCCTTTGTGCCGTCCGGAGATTCAATGCCCAGAAGGAGCATGTGTTCGGCCATCCACTTGTTCTTGCGGGCGATGGCGGAGGCGATGCGCAGGGCCAGGCACTTCTTGCCGAGCAGGGCGTTGCCGCCGTAACCGGAACCGAAGGACCAGATTTCTTCCGTTTCCGGGAAATGGCAGATATATTTTTCTTCATTGCAGGGCCACGGCACGTCGATCTGGCCGTCTGCGAGGGGGGCGCCCACGGTGTGGAGGCAGGGAACGAAGGTTCCGTAGCCGTCGCGCTTCGGGTTGCCGCCGCCGTTGACTTCGTCTTCCAGGCGCTTGAGAACTTCCGCACCCATCTTGGTCATGATGCGCATGTTGACCACGACGTAGGGGGAGTCCGTGATTTCAATGCCGATTTTGGCCAGCGGAGAGTCCAGGGGACCCATGCAGAAGGGGATGACGTACATGGTACGGCCCTTCATGCAGCCCTGGAAAAGGCCCTTCAGTTTGGCCTTCATTTCAGCGGGGTCCGCCCAGTGGTTGGTCGGGCCGGCGTCTTCTTCCTTCTCGCTGCAGATGAACGTGCGGTCTTCCACACGGGCCACGTCCGAGGGAGTGGAGCGGGCGAGGAAGCATCCGGGACGCTTCTCGGGGTTCAGTTTGATAAAGGTGCCCTTTTCTACCATCATGTTGCAAAGCTCATCATTTTCTTCCTGAGAGCCGTTGCACCAATAGATGGAGTCGGGTTGGCAAAGCTGGGCGATTTCTTCGACCCACTTCTTAGCTGCTTCGTGAGTGGTACTCATGGTGCAAGCAGTGTATGCACGGAAAGAGCCGATGGCAAGTCTCCCGTGCGCCTTTTTGCGCGACGGTTTTGTTTCTCCAGGACGGCAAACCCGGTGCAGGGGAAGGCGTTGTCTGCATTTGGGAGGGGGCGGGAGAGACCGGGGCTTCCATGCGCCGCCTTTTTCGCGTTTGCATGTCCTGCGGAAGGTAAAAAAGCCTGTTTTGACTGGAAATCTGCTTGCCAGCTTGCACCGGATAGTCTAGGGAAGAATCATGAATGTTAGAAAGTTGATGGCAAATGCGGTGTTTTTGGCCCTGGCCGCCGTTCTGGCGGCGTGTTCGGATGCCTCCCGGCCGCCCGCGGTCAGCTTCAAGATTCAGAACGTTCCCCCCGTGCCGCGCACCATGTCCCAGATGGCCGGGGAAGTGCGCATTGAGCGGGATTTCATGTCCCCGCGCTCCCGTGCGCGCCGCGCGGCCCGTTCCATGAAGCCGCACTTCATCACCATCCACAGCACGGCCAATCCCACCGGGGACGCCGCCTCTCATTCCCGTGCCCTGAAAAGGGGGGCGATGGGCTCCCTGAACTGGCATTTCACTGTGGACCAGTACCACGCCATCCAGCACATTCCCCTGAATGAAACGGGGCGGCACGCGGACCGCGGCGGACCGGGGGACATGTATTCCATCGGCATTGAGATGGGGGAGGTCAGGTCCCACAATCCCATCGTGACCTGGAACCGTTCCGCCAAGCTGACGGCGGTGCTGATGAAGCAGTACAATATTCCCCTCCGCAATGTGGTGCCCCATTATTACTGGACGGGCAAGAATTGCCCCGCCCCCCTGCTGACCAACGGCAGGCCCGGGTATAAGTGGAGCTGGTTTGTGTCCCGCGTGGATTATTACAGGCGCTGCCTGGAAACGAAGCCCGCCCCGGCGGCGCACTGATGCGGGCCGCCTGGTGCATGAGTTGTGAGGAAAGCGCCTGGAACAATGGCCGGAAATCTGCTTCTGACATCCCCTCTGGAGACCTGCTCCTTCATCCGTCCCAAGGAACTGGCGGCGATGCAGGCGGCCGGAATGGCCGCGGTGCGGGACCTGCTGTTCATGCTGCCCCGCAGGTATGAGGACCGCCGGATGTTCGACCGCTATGATTCCCTGTCCTCCGGCGCGCCCGTCTGCCTCCGCGGGCGGGTGGTGGACGTAGGCTGGAAA